>SKZY01000345.1 GCA_007127095.1 Planctomycetaceae bacterium | reverse complement strand
GGCACGGCCTCCTGTTCGGTCGGCTCAGTGTCAGCAGGGACGACCCGCAGCGACCCGACGACGGGGCGAATCCAACGGGCGACTTCACCGGCTCGGTCTCCAAAGTCGTCGAGCTGGAGTGCGGAGCCGCTAGCGGCCAGGATCGTTTCGGGCGATGCAGTCACCAAGATCCGCCCCTCGTCGATTTCGGTCACCAATCCGATGTCGGCCAGCGTTTGGTCGAGCCATTGGCCGATCGGCATCCAGCCGGCGGGGGTACGTGGCGAAGCGGTTGTCGAGACGCCGGCGAGGTCGAGCGAGATCAATTCCAGCTCGACCGGAATCGCGATCAGTTGCGAAACCAACAGAGTCAATTCGTTCAGCGTTGCACCTTGCTGGTCGATCGCCAAACGCATCGTCAGCACCTTCGCGATGTCCACTGACGGTCGTTTGACCGCCGGGGCGTCTTCGCTGAGGTCGTTGGCCGCCGAGTCGAGTCGGATCGATTCGATCGTCGGGGGTGGTTCGAAAACCTGCGGCGGGCCGCCGCCGGAGGTTGACATATCCAATAGCGGCACGAATCGACGCAGGCCTGCCGGCAAATCGTCGAGCGACCCTGAGTCGCCGCCAGCATCACCATTACCCGGATCGGGCCGCGCCGCGACGGGGCTGTCGAGCGCGGACGGAGCTGGTGGATCAGCCGCTACCGGATCAGTTGGTGTCGGATCAGTCGCGGCTGGGGCGGCAGCCGGTTCGTCGGCGTCCGCCATTTCGGTCGGCTGATCGGCGTCGACGGTCGGCGAGCTATCGGTAATTTCGTCGTCGTCGTCGTCGACGGGCTCGGCTTCTGGAGCGGTCTGATCCGATTCCGGTTGGGTCGATTCGGGTTTCGAGTCAGCCGGCGCCGTTGCGGTTTTATCTGCGGTGACGGTAGCCGAATCGGCTTTGTCGCCGAACGAGCGGGCGAACTGGACGAAGGCGATCATCGCGGCGATCAGGCAGAAACCGCCGAGCGTGACAACCAGTCCGACCTGGCGGGTCCGGCGGCTCGATTCGCTCTGCCACGCTTCGGCGGGATCGACCGGCAGCGCCACCGGCGGTCCAGAGATTGGCGGTACGGAAGGGTCGTCGGAGTTGGTGGCGTTGTCGAGCGGGAAAGGTTCGGGATTGCCGCTGGCGTCGAGTTCGGCGGCGGTGGCCTGGATCGAGTCGGGGTGTCCGATCGAACTCTGTGTGATCGCTTCGCTGTCGATCCCGGTTTTGGGACCGACTTCGAGGTGAGGTTGCGAAGCGTCCTGCGGCGGTTTGATCTCCACCATCGCGCCGCATTTAGGGCAATTGGCGATCGACCCGATCAGGCTGGGGTCAGCCACTTTCAACCGGCTGCCGCAGGTCAAGCAGGTTACCGCCAAGGTCGGGTTCACGGCCACGGCGGGCCTCGCTAGTCGCGGGAGAGGAGAAAGTCAGAGCGGTTGGTCGGAGACCGGGTCAGCGGAGCCAGGGTCGCTCGGCGGTCGCAATTCCGCCGGCAGCGGGATCGATTCGCTGGGGATCAACGTCGGGATCCCCTCCCGGACCGGATAGGCGCGGGTCCCATCCGCGGTCACCAGGGCCGATTGGAGCGGTTCGTCCACCAACGCATCGACTCGGTCCCGCAGCGCCTGCTGTTCGACCAAGCGATTAAGATCGGCGGTCAAACGATCGTCCAGCAGCGACAGCGGTTGGCCATCGAGCGGGCAACGGATCAGCTTCAACAGCGTTTCATCGATCATATTAATCCGACGACACCGGCCGCGACCGATGGATTACTGGGGAATGTTTTCGTTCCATTCGAAACCGGTCCGTTTATCCAACGCCTCGTAGTAGCCGTCGCGGACCCGGATCACCTCTTCGACCGCGAGTGAAGAGGCCTGAAACCGTTGGATCAGCTGGGAGAAACGTTGGTGGAGTTCTTCGGTCGATGGCGAAAACTCAACTGGCCGGACGACGTAAAACACGGTTTCCGGAGCGTTGGGAGCGATACCCCAGGTATCCCGAGGACTGGTGAAGACCCGCCTCATGAACGCCTCATCGGCTCGGTCGAGTTCGGGGATCTCACCCATGAAGGCTTGCATCCCGAAACCGAACGAGTTCATCCAGGAAAACGGCCCGAGCGACTTGAACAGTTGACTGGCCCGATCTTCGGGGATCAATTCGTCGATCGGTTTGTCGGCAGCATTGAATTCCTTCGCCAACTTGTCGGCCTCGGCGCGGGCGAGCTTGCGAGCCTCGGCCGTGCGGATCGCGATGATCACCTCCGAGCGAGCCTCCTCCAGCGTCGGGATCGCGGCTTGCCGTTCGTCGGTCCGCCAAGAGACGAACGAAACGGTGGCTTGATCGTCGAATGTTCGCAACGGCGAGAACATCGGCGGTTGTTCGATGAACATCGTTTGCAGGAACGAGTTGCCGCGTTGCATCCCGACGCCGAATCCGAACGAGCTGGCGATCGGGTTGGTTTGTAACTCGACCGCGCTGATCAACCCGGTCTCGACGAAGGTCAACCCGAGTTCGTCGGCGAGTCGTCGCAGGTTGGGCCGCTGGGGTAACTTCTCCGCGTCGGGACCGGCGATCGCACGGGCGTTGAAGTAGGTCCGCATCACCTTCTCGACTTCATTGAGAGCCGCTTCGAGTTTGTCCGACGCGGGGCCACTGGCCAACGAGCGAGCGAGTTCGTCACGGACCTCTTCGAACGGCCGGTTCACCGGCTCCTCCTCAGCGGGCTCAGTCTCAGCTGGCGTCTCAGGCTCAGCTTCGGCAGGTGTCTCGGTCTCAGTCGCGGGTTCCGCGGGTTGTTCCGCCGGTTGTTCGGCGGGCGTATCCGAGGGCTTGGCTGCCGGTTCCGTAGCCACATCCTCCGTTAACTCAGTTACCGCCGCGGGTTGATCGTCAGCCGGCATATCCTCAGTCGGCATATCGTCAGCCGGCACATCGTCAGCAGGCTGATCTGCTGCAGGCTGATCCTCGGCTGGTTGATCGTCAGCGGGTGTCTCCGCGGCTTCTGGTTCGTCGGTCGCTTCTTGGGCTCGGAAGGCTACCAACGCCAGCGTGTCATTGTCGGGGACAAAAAATGAGCTCGAATCGGTCGCCGCGGGCGAGTTGAGTTCCGGAGCGTCATCGGCCGGAGCGTCATCCGCTGCGTTGTCTGGCTGATCGCCGTTTTCCTGTTCAGCAGGCGGGGTCTCGGCGGGCGAATCGGCGGGCGGCGTATCCGGCTCGACCGGCTCCGCGGGCGACTCCGGTTTTTCCGAATCAGCGGGCTGCTCGTCAGCGGGCTGTTCAGCGGCGGGTTCCGCGTCAGGCTCCGTCTTTGCCGGTTCGGGCTCAGTCGGTTCGCTCATCGGTTCGTCGGTTGCGGACGGTTCCGAATCGCTGGGCGGGGTCGGTTCAGCCGGAGGTTGTTCCGTTTCGGTCGCCGGAAAATCGGTGGCCGGGGGTTCGGTTGCCGGCATTTTGAAGTCGCCGCCTTCGAGTCGGCGTTGATATTCGGCGCGGAGATCGTCTTCGCTGAAGCCAGCGATTTCGCGGGCGACGAACTCGTCGAGCGACGCGGCCACGTATTCGATGTTGGCGGCGTAGGGCCGGCGGAAGGCGGGTTTGGGCGAGCGGTCGTCGGGGAATCGGGTTTTGCCGTCTTCGAAGACCCGTTTGATCTCTTGTTCGGACGGTTTTTCGGCGGTTTTGGAGATGAAATCGGCGACATTGACGGCGTAGGCGTCGGCGACTGCGCGGCGGTTGAGTCGCAGGAAGAGGTCCCACTGTTGGGCCGGTGTCACGATCGGCCGTCCCTCGACCGCCAGCCCGGCCAAGACTTTGCGTTGATAGGCCTCACTGAGCAATTGGGTGCGGAGTTGTTCGTGGAGGTGGAATTGGCCGAGTTGATTTCGGCTGGTGGTTTGCAGCACACCATTGATTTCCGGGTCGGTTAGGCGGCCGTCGGTGAAGGCGGTCAGCCAGCCGCGGATCGCGGTATCGTCGAGGTCGAGCCCGATTTTCTTAGCCTCATCGGCGAACATCATCGTCCGAACGCTCGCCTGGTCGCTCGGTTCGGCGTTGATTCCGAGGCTGCGGATTCGCTGTTGCTGGTCGTCGTACTGGAAGTTCGCGACCCGCGGGCTGCCGCCACGGGCGATCGTCGTTTCGGCCAACTGTCGCAGGAATTGGACGGTCTGATAGTGGGTGCGGGTGAAGTAGCCGACTTTATTGACGTCGTATTCGCCGCCGTCGAAGCTCGCCAACTTGGTGTCGGTCCCGCCGACGTTCATCGATTGCTGCTGGTACATCGCGACCGATGGCAGCACGACAAAGGAAAAGAGCGCCAGCAGAGTCAACAGGACCATCAAAGGTTTGAGGTTGCGGCGGAACAGCTCAAAGGGGCTGCTGCTCATGGCGATCCGTTTCGGGGGCTAGTGGGTTGAAAGGGACGATGTCAGTGGTGTCCGGTCGAGCGCCGTCGGCAGCCATTGTGAACGGCTGGCAGCCGTTGTGGCTTGTCGGGGCGAATCGAATCGGACTGGCGTCGGTTCGGCGATCGGTCGACAAACGTCTTGACAAGAGTGTGAATGCGTCCAACGCTCTTGACAGCCGGCCGGCGACTTGGCCAATCAGAAAGACTAACGCCCCGCAATTCGGAGGGTCAAGTCGGATTGGGGCGGTCGGGGCAAACGATTTGTCGTTTTCACCCGCTGGCACTTGCCTGTCCGGGCCGTCTGAGCCGTCCAAGACACCCGTCCGCTCCCACCAAACTCGTTTCCTCCGTCACCTCTGACAAAGCATCTCATGGCGAAAGCAACCGGCAAGAGTTTGGTGATCGTCGAATCGCCGGCCAAGGCGAAGACGATTTCCAAGTTTCTCGGCAGCGGATATCAGGTCGAGGCGAGTATTGGGCACGTCCGCGATCTGCCCCGCAACCGGGCCGATATGCCCGAGCAATACAAACGCGAGTCGTGGGCCTACTTGGCGGTCAACGTCGACGACGGGTTTCAGCCGATCTACGTCGTGCCCGACGACAAGAAGAAGCAAGTCAGCAAGCTCAAGGCCGCGCTCAAGGACGCCGACCATCTGTATCTGGCGACGGACGAAGACCGCGAGGGCGAAGCCATCTCGTGGCACCTTTTCGAACTGCTCAAGCCGAAGGTCCCCGTCCATCGGTTGGTATTTCATGAGATCACCCGCGAGGCGATCGACAAGGCACTCAGTTCGCCTCGTCAGATCGATGAAGCGTTGGTCCATGCCCAGGAGACGCGGCGGATTCTCGACCGCTTGTATGGTTACGACGTCTCAGCGTTGCTCTGGAAGATCGTCGGCGGCGGGCTCTCCGCCGGTCGGGTGCAGAGTGTCGCGGTGCGATTGATCGTCCAGCGAGAGCGCGACCGGATCGCGTTTCACACGGCCACCTATTGGGACCTCGAAGCGGTCTTCAAGACCGCCGCGGGGCAGTCGCTGCCGGCGACGTTGGCGACGGTCGAGGGGCGGAAGTTGCCGACCGGCAAAGACTTCGATTCGACCGACGGGAAGCTCAAGAACGCCAACCTGCTGTTGCTCGATGAGTCGGCCGCCACCGAGCTCGCCTCTCGGCTCCGCAGTGCCGAGTTCAAAGTCCGCGACGTCGAGGTCAAGCCGTTCGTCGAGCGACCACGGCCGCCGTTCACCACCAGCACGCTGCAGCAGGAGGCCAACCGCAAACTCGGTTTCACCGCTCGCCGGACGATGCAGGCCGCCCAACGGCTCTATGAAAATGGCTACATCACCTACATGCGGACCGATAGCACGACGCTCAGCCAAGAGGCGATTCAGGCCGCTCGCGACTTGGTCCGCAGCGAATATGGCGGCGATTTTTTGCATCCCAGCGTGCGAACGTACGCGGGTAAAGTGAAAAACGCCCAAGAGGCTCACGAGGCGATCCGACCGGCCGGTACCCCGTTCCGACTGCCGAAGACACTCCGCGGCGAACTCGACGGCGACCAGTATCGGCTGTTCGATATGATCTGGAAGCGGACGATCGCCTGCCAGATGGCCGATGCCCGCAAACAGCGGATCACGGTCACGATCGAGGGTGGCGGGACCACCTTCACCGCCAGCGGCACGAGCATCGAATTCGAGGGCTTTCTGCGGGCCTATGTCGAAGGGAGCGACGACCCCGAAGCCGAACTCGCCGACAAGGAGACGTTGTTGCCAGCGGTTAAGTCGGGTGACGGACTGACCGGTGATGGGATCGACCCCAAGAGTCACACGACCCAGCCGCCCGCTCGCTATAGCGAAGCGTCGTTGACCCGCGCGCTGGAGGAAAAGGGGATCGGTCGGCCGAGTACCTACGCGTCGATTATCGACACCATCCAGGCACGCAATTACGTCTACAAGAAAGGGAACGCGCTCGTCCCCAGCTGGACCGCCTTCCTCGTGATCCGTGTGATGGAGGAACACTTCAAGGAGCTGGTCGACTACGAGTTCACGGCCCAGATGGAAGATTTCCTCGATTCGATCAGTCGCCGAGAGGCCGAATCGACTTCCTACCTACGCGACTTTTATTTCGGCTCCGAACAGGCCGGCGAGGGCGGTAAGGTAGGGCTCAAACCGCGGCTCGAAGGGGCTTCGATCAAGCCGCTCGAGATGGCCCGCTTCACACTCGGCGTTCCCGATAGTGGCGAACATCGCGAGGAGGTGTTCGTCCGTGTCGGCAAGTACGGCCCGAGTGTCGAGCAGGGAGACCGACGGGTCAGTGTCCCTGATGAATTGCCACCCGACGAGATGACGCTTGAAGCGGCCCTCGAACTGCTCGCCTCGGGCGAACGTCAGAACGAGCCGGTGGGAACCTATCCCGCGACCGGCCAGGCGATCTACGTCAAGGTCGGTCGGTTCGGTCCCTACATCCAGTTGGGCGACAACGACGACCCGGAAAAGAAAAACCGCTCGTTGCTCAAGGGGATGACGGTCGAGCAGGTGACGTTGGAAATCGCCTGTCAACTATTGTCGTTGCCCCGTGACCTCGGCAAACATCCCGAATTGGGCGAATCGATCGAAGCCAACGATGGTCGCTATGGGCCATACATCAAGTGTGGCAAGGAGACGCGTTCGCTGCCCGCCGATTGGAGTCCGTTGAGTGTGACGCAAGAACAGGCGATCGAACTGCTCAAACAGCCGAAACAACGCGGTCGCGCGGCGCCCAAAGAACCGATCAAGGTCTTCGACGCCTCGCCGATCACCGAACAACCGGTTAAGCTACTGGAAGGTCGCTTCGGCCCCTACGTCACCGACGGGACGACCAACGCTTCGTTGCCCCGCGGCGCCGACCCCGAGGGTCTGACCTTCGAGGCTGCCTTGGACCTGCTCGCCGAACGGGCGGCCAAGGGGCCGACGAAGAAAAAGAAGGCCGCCAAGAAAACCGCCACTAAAAAGACGGCGAAGAAATCGGCCACGGCGAAGAAGAAAACCGCCAAGTCGGCGACCAAGACCGCCAAAAAGGCTGTCGCCAAGAAAGGTGTCGCCAAGAAAAAGTCTTGACCTCGCGTGGTAAGCCGACCGACTCCGATTCCATCTCCATCACGACCGAAACCGAAACGAAAAGGTGTCTCCCATGGCAGGAACCGAACGTCAACGTGAATTGCGGCGGCTGAGAACTCGTCGCAAGAAGACTCAATTGATTCTCGCCAAAGCGAGAAAGGCGAATCCCGCTGTGAAAGCGGATTTAGCCCGCAAGCTCCGCCTGCTGACGCCTGGGGCCGATGTGATCATCGCCCGCGAAGGGCTGCTGTAAGCTCGGTCAGACCCCTTCTTCTGACAGAGCCTCGCCTTTGCCTTGAATCCGGGCGGCCGACGACCATACTGGTTAGGAAGACGGTTCTGTCCATCACTCCTAGCCCCCCTCGACGAACACCATGCGTTCACCGATCTACTTCGTCGCCGCCTTGGCTGCGGCCGGAATCGCCTATTACTTGGCCTCCCCTCCCAGCGACGGGACGTCCGTGGCAGCGACCGAGCAGGCCGCTGGAGTTGCCCCACAAACCGGCTCCGAGTCGGCAGCCGATGTCGGCACCTCGCAGGTGTTGGTCGATACCGGCACGTTGGTGTTGCGGGTCGATGACATGCATTGCGAGTTCGCCTGTTTCCCCAGAGTGAAGCAGACGTTGCAGGAACTGGACAAAGTCGTGTCGGTCGAATTGGACGAACAGGCCGCAGCGGGGACCCTCGACAATCCCCAAGTGGTGATCGATTACGAGCCCGGATTTGATCTCGGGTACGCTCGCCAGGCGTTGGCCAAGAAAGGCTTTGCTAAGTCCAGCATCGTACCGTGAGTCGACTTGCCGGCGGTGTGATCACGGCCGGGTCGCTGGTGGCATCGCCCGCCGATTCCGGTCTGTTGCTGGTCGGTCATGGTACCCGCGATCGACAGGGGACCGAAGAGTTCTTGACGCTCGGCCGACGGCTCGCCCGGTTGCTCGATCCGCTGCCGGTCGAAGCCTGTTTGCTCGAGCTGCAGCCGCCGACGATTTCTCAGGGGTGGCAACGACTCGTCGACGCAGGTGTGCGGCATATCCACGTGGCGCCGTTGTTGCTGTTCGCCGCCGGTCACGCCAAGGCTGACATTCCCGCCGCGGTCGGCGAATGCCGATCGCGTTCGCCGGGAGTTTCCTCGGATCAATCTCGCCCGCTCTCGCGTTGCCCCGAGCTGATCGATTTGGTGGTCCGTCGGTTGGACGAGGTGCTCGACTCTTCGGCGGGCGCGAGCCGAGTGGTTGGTGAGCCGAGTGGAGCGGCTATAGCAGCGGGGCAGACGGCGGTGGTGATGGTCGGCCGTGGCAGCCGCGACCCCTGTGCCCAAGCCGACTTGCGGGTGCTCGCCGGGTGTGTCCATCGCCGTCGCCCGGTGCGCCGGTTCGTTGTCGCTTACTACGCGATGGCCGAGCCGAAATTGCCTGCCGTGATCGACCGTTTGGCCGCTGATCAGGAGATTCGGCGGGTGATCGTATTGCCGCACATCCTGTTCGCCGGCTCGATCCATCGATCGATCGTCGAGTTGGTAGAAGCGGCGAACGAGCGGCACCCGACGATCGCATTTGACTGTGCCAGCTATCTAGGACCCGAGCCCGAACTCGCCCGGGCCATCGTCCGCCGCGTCTTTTCGCCGGTCAACCTGACGGGGCCGAGCTAACCGCCGCCGAGCCGTCTCGACGCCCGGCAGTCCGGTTAGCGACGGTCAACTTGCGGGACATGTCGTACAGCATGAACGCTGCCAAGGCTACGGCGAGTCCTGCCGCGGTGTTCCAGATCAGCGTCATCGCCGGGTTCTTAACCCCGCAAACGAGCAGGACGCCTGCTCCGAGCATCAGTCCGATCGCCTGCCAAAGATCGAATCTGGCTCGCTTTCGCAGCGTTACGGCAGCGTCGCGGATGCTGGCATGACTGACCACCCAAGCGGTCGGACCGGGCGGTTGCGGCAGGCGGCCGAGATCGCGCTGGGGCTCCTGCGCCGTCTGGTTTTCTGGCCGGCATTCGGGGACGATCCCCTTCAGCAATCGGCTCATGTAGGCTTCGACCGATCGATCGGTTTCGCCATCGGTATCGACCGATCGCTCGGTCAGCGATTCGCAACCGGCGGTCAGCATATCGAGTCTTTCCTCGAGTTCGGCGACTGACGTGATCGGATCGGAGGCCGGAATCGGAGCTTCGCTGGGGCCGTCGGTCGGTGCTGTCGCAGCAGCGGTCGCGGCGGCGATTTCGAGTAGCTCAAAGCGGTAATGGCCGAGTCGAAAGGCGTCACCTGACGACAGGAACGCTTCGATCGTGAAATGCCCGTTGACCTCGATCGGAATCGTGTAGCCGCGGATCAGCACACGACTGGCGGTTTGCAAGATCACCGCGTGCAACGGCCGTAGACTGGAATCGCCGAGCCGCAATGTACAGAAATCGCCACTGCCGAGTGTGCAGCGTGCGACTCCGATCCGCAGTCGCCGCGTCGGCATACCGTCTCGGGTGACCCGCAGTTCCAAAACCGCGTTGTGGTCGGAAGGCTGCGTCGGCACCGCTCCGCTGGCCGGCAAACGAGACTCGTCTGAGCCGCGGCGGGTGTCCGGTCGCGCTGGTAGCGAATCGTTGAACAACTGGTTCATCCCTGAAATCTATGGCATCCGAAACAACCGAAACCTCCGTAATGGTGGTATCGGTGTCCGAACCGGCCGATCATGCCAAAAGTTAGCCGGTCTGAGCGTGGTTTTGGCGAACTGGTCATACCCCGCTTGGCGACCTGAGCGGTAGTGACGATTTTTCGCTCTGGCGGCCGAGCGGCCTGCGCAAGGTCTTCCTAGGCCGCCTATTCTTCGTCTTCCGGTTCATTGTCAGCAGACGGTTCATCGGTGGTCGGTTGAGCGGGCGTCGATGGTTCTGAGGTCGGTCTGCTTTTGGCTGATTCGCCGCGGAGGATTTGAAAGGCCTGGGTGTAGTGCGTTTCGCCGTAGGTCAGTTCGCCGCCTTGGTGTCCGACCGCTCCGATCAGGGCGGCGAGCAGAATCAGTCCGCATTTCCAGGCCCTACGGGTGCCCGTCGCGCCTGTCTTGAGCGCTGAGAGCGCCACCAGAGACGTGATCACGGCGATCACGGTCACGATGATCGCCGACCAACGGTGCCAGAAGATCACCGAATCGGTATCGACCTTCGACCAGCTTCCATAGCCTTGTTGGGTCGCGAACGCCCAGCCCATCGCCGAGGCGGCGATCGCGGAGAGGGTGCCGAGAAAGAGGCAAGCCAGGGCGACGTGGTCACCGATGGCCGGAGATTTCCAGCCGACAACGACGAACAGGCCACCGACCAGCAGCAGAGCGACCGGGAAGTGGACGGTCGCCGGGTGGAAGAAGCCTTGGAACGCCCACAACCGGGCGGGCAACGATTTTACCGCCGCTGGCGGCTCGACAACCGTTTCCTGCGATGCTTCGGTCGTCATGGCCCCGATCGAGACATCGTCGGGCCAATCGGCCCCCTCGTCTACCCAGATCCGGATCAGCGCCAATTCGGCCGCCGACAGTGGCCCGCCGTGACTCTCCGGCGGCATCAGCATGTCGGGGTCCTCGCTCAACAGGTATTCGGTGATCAGGATACTGGCTGCCCAATCGCCGGGTTCGAGATAGTCGATCACGAACTCGGGGTCATCGATTTGGAAACCGCCCTTCGCGTTCTTTTCGTCGTGGCACTCCAAGCAGTGGTCAGCGAAAATCGGCGCGATGTCACGCTCGAACGAGACCATCCGCCCTTCCTCGTCCAGCGGCGAGGCGGTTTCTTGAGCGATGCCGATGGACGACAGAGAGGTCAGGCAGGCGATCACGAGGATCAGTCGAAACGATGCTAGCGTCATCCGGCGAACCGTTGAAAGGAAGGTGGGGGCACGGGAATGGAGGGGGTATCGCCGATCGCCGCCCCGTGACCCCCGTGACCCCCGTGACCCGCGGGGCGCCAGGGGAGCCCAGGGGGTCACGGCGGGGCACCGGCGCGACGACCGAAACGGGCCCATGCGACCCGTTCACACGAGTCTCCATTATGTCGTGCCACAGCGTCGGCGAGAAGAGACTTGGCAGAGACGGCGGAGCAAACCTGATCGCCGGCGGTCGTTGGGTCAACTTTGGCGGTTGCAGCGACCGATAAGCTCTTTGGTCGGTCGGTTCATGGTGGCGCGGCGAAACTCTCTGCGAGTTCCGCTACCGTTGCGGCGACCGATACCCTCTGTGGCCGGTCGGGTCGAATCTGGCAACCGGCGTCGTCTGTATCCGTCACCGCGTGGAAACAACAAGCATGGCATTCCTCTCCGGCAGTCTCAGTTTTGAACGGTTTCGAGTCGTCACCCCCGAACTCGCTAGTTTCGGCCCGGAACAATTAGAACAGCTCGAGTCGCTGGCTGCTGGGGAGTTTCGTCCGACGGCCGAGGAGACCGTCAGGGTGGGTTTTTTGGCCGGCGGTCACCTCTTCGACCAGACGTTCGACCTGGAAAAGAATGTGATCTTCGACGCGCTCCATTTCGCCATGCGGGTCGACACCAATCAGGTCCCGTCGGCGATCCGTAAGGCCTGGGCGCAGATGGAATTGGCGGCGATTACCGCCGAAAACCCGGGCCGCCGGCCGACCAAGGCGGAGAAGGAGCAGGTCAAGGAGGCGGTCCAGCAGCGGGCAGCCGTCGAAGCTGAGTCGGGCAAGTACCACCGGATGAGTCAGTTTCCGGCGCTCTGGGATGCTCCCAATTCGATGGTCTATTTCGGCGGCTCGAACACGAACGCTTGTGGGTTGTTCGCTGACCTGATGAGCCAGGCTTTCGAAATGGAACTCGATCGTGTCGGTGCCGGCTACCTGGCGTCGCGGTTCGCCGATGCCCACGGGACCGCGGCGGCTCTCGACGATGTCCGGCCGGCGGTATTCCACCCCGAGCACACCGGGGGCGAAGCCGATTGGGCCAACGCCGACGCGCTGCACCCCGATTTCTTGGGCAACGAGTTTTTGCTCTGGCTTTGGCACCAAACCGATCAAGTATCCGACACACTCTCGTTGTCCGACGATACCGAGGTAACGGTGATGTTCGCCAAGTCGCTGTCGCTGCAGTGTCCCGCGGGGATTTCGGGCCGTGAAACGCTCTCCTCGGAAATCCCGACACGTCTTCCCGAGGCGTTGGAGGCGATCCGCAGCGGCAAACTGCCACGCAAGGCCGGGCTGACGCTGGTGCGTTTGGGCCAGCAATATGAGCTGACGTTGCAGGCCGAATCGCTGTCGATCAGTGGCGCCAAGGTGCAAAAGGACGAAGACGCTCAGGGCCGCGAGGTACTCGAAAGCCGGATCGATGCGATCCGCCTGCTCAACGAGACGGTCGACCTGTTGTTCGAGGTCTTCGTCCGTTCCCGCCTCTCCTCCGGTTGGGACGAACAGGTCGAACAGATCAGTCGTTGGGTCAGCCCGCTGCATCCCGAAAGGCAACGCAACGCCGCCTGAGCGGAGACGGGCTGCGACATGCGATCGCTCGCATCATCGGTCGGTCTCGCCAAGGGGACGCGTTTGGTCCACAATTAGGCCTGCCGTCGGTGGCGATCGACGGCAGTTCTTCCTACTACTTTTCTTTGGCGTGACATTCCGAGGTGGTGACCGTGCGAGCTGTGAAACTCTGCTTGAACCGGTTGAGGAGCGTTCGCCTAGCGCCACTGCCAGCGTTGCCTGGCCGCGGCCGACCTGGACAACCGCGACTCGGCTGTCGCCTACTGGGACGTGGATTGCTGGTCGTCCTCACCGGATGCGTGGTCGTTGTCACTTTGCCGCCGCCGCCCGTAGCCGCCCAATCGGCTAACTGGTTCGTCGACTCATTGGGCCAGGTCAAGACATCGCTGTCGACGCTGATCCCCGAACTGAGACGCCATTCCTCGTCGTCTGCGGTACGTGAGGGGCTCAGCCAGCTCTATCAGGTTGAGAGTGATGCGGCTGAACTGGTGGCGAGGACGCGGCGCGGCGATTCCTACGAGGACGTGGCGGCCGCCTACCGACGACTCGACCTCCGTTGGCGAGACGCCGCCTTCCGCTTGCGATCTTCTGGTGAGATTTCGCCGACGATCAGTTCGCTGATGAACCGGATCGACGGCGTTTTCCGGACGATCGATCGCCGTTTGGGACTCAAGCCGCCGATCGATCGTGTCCGGCTCCGCGATCTGATGATCGTCACACTGACCTACATGGACGCGATGTTCGACGATATCCGGTTGGCCCGGGGCTATTCGGCTCAGTCGGAGGATCTGCTGATCCGAGGGCGGTTGCTGCGTGAACGGTTGCGTCAGGAGTCGCATCGGATCGAAGGAGCTGACTTCGACGAGATCGTTGCCAGCTTCAATGAGTTCGTCGGCACCTGGCGAGGCTATGCCCAGTCACTGCACCAACTCAATGACCCGCATGTCCACCGGCGACTCGAATCGATCCGCCGCCAAGGCGATGAAGTCTTCGCGACGTTGCGGATCCCGCCGGCGTTGGACCGCGCCGAATTGGCTTACGTTACCCGGCGGTTGCCGACCGAACTCAACGATTTGGCCGATCAGGTCGGTCGCTGGGGGGCTCAGCGGCTGACATCTGCCCAGTTCCGCTTCGTCGAAACCTGTCGGGCGCTCTCCGAACGGGCTCGGCGGTTGGCGACCGAGGTCGAACGCAGCGGTGCCAGTTCGGCGGCCCGCGACCAGTTCCTGGAGATCGATAATGCTTGGCGGGAGGGGCTCCGGCTGATGGCAAGCGTCGATGTGGGAAGCGGATTGCAAAGCTCGTTGGCACGCGTCAATACCTCGTTCCGCGAGGTCCGCGATCTGCTTGGCACCGGCTCCTGGCGGAGCCGTTCTGAAATGCTCGCCCTCGCCGCCTCGTTGGAAAGTAGCGCGGAGACGTTCGACGGCGATGTTCAGCGGTTCAAACGGTTGCTCGAACCGGCAGGTTACCGCGACCGACTCGCCACCGCTTCGGAAAACTTCTACCAGACCTCCCGAACGTTGCACCGCCAAGTCAGCGAACTCGACCAACAGCGGTTCGCCGCCGAAACGGCCAGAAAGCTGGTCGCTCAGTGGAACGAGTTGACTCCTTTGGTCAATGACCTGTCGGGGCGAGGCCTATCGGGTCCCCGAGCCGAGTTGATTCATGCCAATTACCGGCAGCTCCAACCTCTCGTCACCCAAGCCTCGACCCTGTTGACTGATTGACCCCACGACTGCCACCCCGTTTGGCCCAAAGACCACGATGACCACGAAACGAAACCCGACGCGGCCGGTCGCGATCGGTGACATTGCGATCGGCGGCGGCAACCCGATTGCCGTGCAGAGCATGACGGCCACCAAAACACAAAATATCGATGCCACGGTCGGCCAGGCCGAGGCGCTGCGACAAGCCGGCGCCGGTGTCGTCCGGATCGCGGTCGACAGCGATAAGGACGCCGCTGCGCTCGCCGAGATCCGCCAAGGCACCACCGCCAATCTGGCCGTCGATCTGCAGGAGAACTTTCGCTTGGCGGAACGGGTAGCGCCGCACGTCAACAAGATCCGCTACAACCCCGGACACCTCTACCACCACCAGAAAGATCGCCCCTGGCAAGACAAGGTCCGGTTCATCATCGAGCAGGCGGTCGAGCATGACTGCGCCGTCCGTATCGGTGTCAACTGCGGCAGCGTCGATCCGGCAAAGAAGGAAAAGTACGATCCGGCCGACTCGATCACGCCGATGCTGGAGAGTGCGCTCGAGCACTGTGAGTTCGTCGAATCGCTCGGCTTCACCCGCTTCTGCGTCTCGCTGAAAGACAGCGACCCGGCCAAGGTGATCGAAGTCAATCGTCGCTTCGCCGAACGACGACCCGATGTGCCGCTGCACCTCGGCGTGACCGAAGCCGGGATGCCGCCGGACGGAATCATCAAGACCCGCATCGCTTTCGAACAACTCGTTTCGGCCGGGATCGGCGATACCGTCCGCGTTTCGTTGACCGTCCCCAACGATCGCAAACCGGAGGAAATCGCCGCCGGGCGACAGATCCTCGCCGACATCGCCGCCGGCCGCGTCCGTTCGGTCGTCCGCTTGCAGCAATCGGGGCTGAATATCATCAGTTGCCCGAGCTGTTCGCGGGTTGAAAACGAGGCCTTCATCGAGCTCGCCCAAGCCGTCAAGGAAATCACCCGCTACGCCGAACCGTACGACTTGACGATCGCCGTGATGGGTTGCCGCGTCAACGGTCCGGGTGAGACCGATGACGCCGACCTGGGGCTCTGGTGTGGGCCGACTCGCGTCAATCTCAAACGCGGTACCGACGTGGTCGGAGCGTTTACCTACGACCAGATCATTCCCAAGCTCCGCGAAGAACTCGATCGGCTGATCGCTCGCCTTACCCCTGCCGAGTCGACGTCAAGTTCGGCACCCGATCGTCCGGCCGGTTCGTAGGTCGTCCGGCCAGCGAGGGGACGCTATGATCGTCATCGGATCGCCCTGCCCTCCCCTGCTCTGCCCTGATCTTCTCGATTCATTGCCATGACCACTTTTCAATTGATCGTTTTCGTCGTCATCGCCGTGATCGTGATTTTGGCCGTACTGGCGGTCGTCTCGCGGCGACTTTTTGTCAGGCTATTTTTCCGACCGTTGCTAGAGACGCTTTATCGCAAACAGGTCGTCGGACTGGAGAACTTTCCTCGTTCCGGCGGCGTTGTGGTGCTCAGCAACCACCAATCGTGGATCGACGGGATCCTGCTGCTCTGGATGTTGCCGAGGAACGTCCGCTTCGTCGTCGATGGCGGTAATTTCGCCAGCGGGCCGCTGAAGTGGATCGCCGGCGCTTTCGATACGATCTTGATGGAGCACAATCCGAAGTCGATCGGCCGGGCGCTCAAGGCCGCTCGTGAGTCGCTGCTGCAAGGCGAGGTCGTCGGCATTTTTCCGGAGGGTACGCTCAGCCGCAGTGGGCATGTCCAGGGCTTCAAACCGGGACTCGGCAAGATCGTCAAAGGGACCGAGGCGGTGTTGGTACCGGTCTACTTGCACGGCATGTGGGGGAGTATTTTCAGTTTTTCCGGTGGCAAGTTCTTTTTCAAATGCCCGTGGCCGCTGCGGCGACGCTTGACGCTCTACATCGACTCACCGCTGCCGGCCGATACCCCGCTGGATCGATTACGGAGTCATGTTTTGGAGCTCAGCGCGATCGCTGCCCGCGATCGTCGCGACGATTATCCGCTGCTACCTAAGCAGTTGATCCGAGTTTGGCGCCGTGACGGCGGGAGACTCAAGGCGGCCGACTCCAGCGGCGCCGAACTGAAAGGCCGCACGTTGCTGATCCGTGCCCTGGCGCTCCGCCGGATGCTCCGTCGTGAAGTGTTGGCAGACGACGAATCGACCGTCGGTATCCTGCTGCCGCCGAGCGTTGCCGGACTCGTCACCAATGTCGCGATGGCCTTCGATCGCCGGGTGACCGCCAACCTCAACTACACCGTGACCTCGGCGGTACTCAACCAGTGCATCGCTCAGGCCAAGATCAAAACGGTACTTTCCAGCTCGCGGTTTTTGGAAAAAGTCAGCTTTGATCTCGACGCCCGTGTGATCGCGTTGGAGGACTTCAAGGACAAAGTCACTGCCGCCGATAAGGTGTTCGCGGTGATCCAAGCGGTGCTATTGCCCGCTTGCTGCCTCGATCGCCTGCTCGGCCTGCACCGGATCAAGCCCGACGACCTGCTGACGATCATCTTCACCAGCGGTTCGACCGGTAAACCGAAGGGCGTGATGCTCTCGCATGCCAACATCAGTCACAACGTCGAGGTCGTTCGCCAAGCGATCCGCCTCAACCGTGAAGACGTCGTGATCGGCGTGCTGCCGTTCTTCCATTCCTTCGGCTACACCGTCACGCTCTGGGGTGTGGCGAGTCTCGGGCCGGCCGGTGTCTATCACTACAACCCGCTGGAAGCCCGCCAGGTCGGCAAGTTGGCCGAAAAGTACGGCGGGACCGTGCTGCTCGGCACACCGACGTTCCTCCGCGGATACCTTCGCAAGATCGAGCCCGAACAGTTCGCCAAACTGAGTGTCGCCGTCGTCGGGGCCGAAAAGATGCCCGCCGACCTCTTCGAGGCTTTCGAGAAACGCTTCGGCATCCGACCCGTCGAGGGCTACGGAACGACCGAACTGAGCCCGTTGGTCAGCGTCAACATCCCGCCGACGCGGTCGGTGGCGAAGTACCAGCCCGACCGCGTCGAAGGTTCGGTCGGCAGACCGCTCCCCGGCGTGGCGGCCAAGATCGTCTCGCCCGACGATCACACGGTCCGACTCGGTGCCGGCGAAGACGGGATGTTGTTGATCTCCGGCCCCAACGTGATGCGTGGCTACCTGGGACAAGACGAACTGACCGCCGAGGTTATCAACGACGGCTGGTACATGACCGGCGATATCGCTCACGAAGACGAGATGGGCTTTTTGCATATCACCGGCCGGCTCAGCCGGTTCTCGAAGATCGGTGGCGAAATGGTGCCGCACATCCGCATCGAGGAGGTGCTGGCGGGATGCTTGCGAGAGGACGATCAGGACGATCAGGTACGGGTCTGCGTCACCGCGGTCCCCGATCCGAAACGTGGCGAGCGACTCGTCGTCCTCCACTTGTCGACTTCCAAATCGATCGACGAAATGAGGGCTTCGCTCTCGGAAAACGGTTTGCCCAACCTGTTTATCCCTGGTCAAGACAGCTTTTTCGAAGTCGCCGAAATCCCGTTGCTCGGTACCGGTAAGCTCGACCTGAAAGGGGCTCGTGACCAGGCCGCCGAGCTGACCGGCCAATCGTCCTGATTGACCGGCTAGGTGTGTTGATTGACCGGCCGGCCGTCGTGACTCGACGCCGCGTCGGGCCTGCGGTCAGTCTTCGACTTGAGGCAGGTCGTCGAGTGATTCGAGACCGAACAAATTTAGAAAACGCTCGGTCGGATAGTAGGTCGCCACCGGGCGTTTGACCCCTTCAACCTCGCGGCGGCGGAGTTCCAAGAGTCGGCGTCGAACGAGCTGGCTCAGTAACGACGCGCTCTCTTTGCCGCGTTGTTCTTGGACTCGTTCGGCCGTTACTCCCGGTTGGTAAGCGACCAGGCTGAGCACTTCGATCGCCGCTTGGGAGAGCCGCGTCTCGCGAATCTTGCCATGAAAAGCCCGTCGGACGATCTCCAGGTCAGGAGCTACCCCCATACGGAATCCATCCTCATCACGATGGATCCGCAGCGCCTGGCGATTCGCCTGGTAGGCCTCGTTGAGTCGATCGACGTAATCGTTGACATCCGCGGCCGTCACATCACGCATCAGCGACGCCAGTTCGCGGTCGGACATCCCGCGGTTTTCCGGGTTACCGATGAACAACGCCGCTTCGATGATCGCCCCGGGTGTCGGTATCGCGTCGTGTGCTTCGGCCGGAGACGACTCGTTCGCCGCGGAGGCCGTATCGGCCTGACGATCGGATTCCTCGGTGATCGCGGCGACCTCATCGCCAGCAGGTGGCTGAGACGCGGTTTCCGCCTCGTTCTGCGCGGTAGTCGTCGATCGCGAATCGCCCGATCGAGCGATCGCCTCGGCATAGGCCTCGCCGAGTTCTTCCAAGGAGATGCCGTCCCAGTCGAGGTCATCCTCGGCAGGAGCGTCAGCGGCATCGGGATCATCGGGAGTGGTAGTCATCTCCAAAGTGTATCGGTTCTGGACGCGAGCTAGCTACGCTCACCAGAGCGTCGTGAGCATCCCGAAGGGATCCAAGACATTAGCCGCGGGTTGGAGCGCAGCGACCACCCACGGAGGCTAATCGCCCGACAGGGCATCGACTCCGAAGAGGTCGCAGCGCGATGCTTCCTCGCTTTCCTCGAATACGGCAAGTTCCTCGTTGAGCCTAGCGATGAGTTTCCGAATGCCGGCTTTAGTGAAACCCTTTTC
>SKZY01000080.1 GCA_007127095.1 Planctomycetaceae bacterium | reverse complement strand
CGATCGAGACCGCGACCTGATCGCTGGAGGTCGAACCGGCACCGAACAGATCGTCAAACGTTTCCTCGGCTTCCGCAGCATCGTCGCTGGGAGGGCCGAACAGGTCTTCGACGTCGTCCGCGTCCGCGTCGGGATCGGCATCCGCAGGTGTCGATTGATCGCTCGGGGCATCGAACAGGTCGTTGAACAGATCGTCATCCTGGGGCGAATCAGCCGGTGCCGAATCAGCCGGTGCCGGATCGGTAGGAGTGCCGAACAGGTCGTCTGCGTCCGCCGGATCGTCTGCATCCGCATCTGCCGGCGGGTCAGCGAACAGGTCATCCATCAAATCATCGGCGGCAGCAGGCTCTGCCGGTTCAGCCGCAGGTGGGTCGGCGAACAGGTCATCGGCATCGGCCGGAGCATCCGTATCGGCGGCGTCAGCGGGCGGATCGGCGAACAGGTCATCCATCGGCTCGTCGGCGGCAGACGGCTCTGCCGGTTCAGCCGCAGGTGGGTCGGCGAACAGGTCGTCGGCGTCGGCCGGAGCATCCGTATCGGCGGCGTCAGCGGGCGGATCGGCGAACAGATCATCCATCGGCTCATCGGCGGCAGCCGGCTCTGCCGGTTCAGCCGCAGGCGGGTCTGCGAACAGGTCATCGGCATCGGCCGGAGCATCCGCGTCCGCGGCATCGGCAGGCGGATCGGCGAACAGGTCGTCGGGGTCGTCGGCCGGTTCTGGGGCGACCGCCGGCTCATCGACTGGCATTTCGGGAGTGGGCATCGGGACCGTATCGGTCACTTCCTCAGCCACGGCCGGTTCGGGATCGGCTGGCTCGTCCACTTCGACCGGCGGCGTGTCGGCATCGGCTTCGGCGGGTTGGTCGGGCTGATCCGCGGTTTCGAGGTCACCGACATCCTGTCGGTTTGACTGATGGACGTCATCATCCGACGCATCTTGTTCGTGATCGTCGGTGTCTTCCGTCGATTCGACTTCGACCACTTCTTCGACAACATCGCAGCAAATAACGGGGGCACAGACCACGCCGTGGCTGGAATGGACGGTCACGGTGGCCCCGGCCACAGGCGGGCATGGCAGCGGTGGGCAGGGGGCAGGTGGGCAGGACGACGGTGGGTAGATCGGATGGACGGGGCCGCAGTGAACGACCGGTTGACAGCTAATGCGTCGCAGCAGCCAACCCGCGTACGCCGGAGAAGTTCCCAACGAAACGACCAAGCAGCTGACAATCGCGACTCGAAAGAGCCGAATCAAATTACGTTTCATAGCGTTTTTGTGAGGTTGGATGCGTCGAGCATTCATGGGTGGGATGAGACGACCAAACGTCGGATGGACATCACGGGAGATAATCGAGTTTAATTGACAAAAAGTGTAGCGGCAACAAATTGTCGGAATTCGTCGTCCGTCGGACCGGTTGATGCGACCGGTGGTGTCGATTCCCCGTCCGGCGCCGATCGAGTTCGGCGACCTTCCCAGCGACTGTTCCATGCTGCGATTCATTCAGAACCTATTCGCTTCAACGAGTTTGGAGCGGAAGTGTCTGATCTTTTTTGGGTCGGTGATCGTGGTGTTGATGTGCGCCGCTTTTTGGGTCGTGCAGTTGTTGGCCAATCGCTTGGTGATGGAGCGAACCCGGCAGATCGCCCGTGATTTCTCGTTTGAGGTCACACTACGACTGCACGACAAAGCGTTGTTCCGTGAAGTGGTGCCTCCTGAACTGTACGACGAGCGCCGCGAGGTGCTCGATCTGTTGGCCAAGGATTTGCTCAACGAAGATTACGTCTACACGGTGATGGAGTTACCGGATGCCGCCTCGTTCAAGTCGTTGCCGCCCGCGACCCAACCAGAATCGGCTTGGGAAGCAGAGCTGTTGGCCGATTTGGAGCTGAAGTTTCGCCAACGACTGGCCGAGCGGGTCACCCAGGAGCGGCCGACGCAGGAGCGGTCGCTCGACCTATCGAGTCCGTTGGAGGGCAATCCGGCGCTGAATCAATTCGGGCCGGATACGTCGATCGTGTTCGCCGAGCGCGGTCCGGTGCGAGACCGATATATTCACTACACACCGGTCTTCGGTCGGACCAGTTGCGTGCTCGTCTGCCATTCTCCGGTCGGCGGCAAATTGGCGGACAGCGACGACCCGGTGGCGGTGGCCGCCCAGCATCCGTTTCGGGTCATCCGGGTCAGTATGCCGTACCGGTTGACCTACGAGCGGGCGTCATGGATCCGGGCGATTTTGATCGCGATGGCGATGTTGATCATCGCGGTGATGCTGTTCATCCTGCACGCCATCGTCCGCTATCTGGTACTCAGTCCGCTGCACCACCTCCGCGACGTCAGCGACGCGATCACGCGTGGCGACACGGCGCAGCGGGCGGTGATCGAAACCGAGGACGAGTTCCGCGAATTGGCGGACGCCTTCAACCGGATGTTGCGTCACATGACGGAAACCCAAGGCGAACTCGAGGAGGTCAATCGCGAACTCGATCGCCGCATCGAAGAACTCGGCCAGGTCAATATTCAACTCTACGAAGCGAACCGGCTGAAGAGCGATTTCTTGGCCAACATGAGCCACGAGTTGCGGACCCCGTTGAATAGCATCATCGGATTCTCCGAGGTCCTGCACGGCATCGAATCGCTGAATGACAAACAGCGTCGGTACGCCGCGAATATCCGCAAGAGCGGCCATGTGTTGTTGGAAATGATCAACGACATTCTCGATTTGGCGAAGGTCGAGGCTGGCAAGATGGAGTTGCATCCGGTCGAGTTCGACCTGGTGCGGCTGATCAATGCCCAGACCGATATGATTCGCAGCCTGTCGGAAGAAAAGAACATCGTTGTCACGGTCGAGGCTGACGACGCCCTGCCGCCGGTTTTCCAAGACCAGAATAAGCTGGGTCAAATCCTGACCAATCTGCTCAGCAATGCGATCAAGTTCACCCCCGAAGGCGGCATCATCACGGTCCGGTTGCGTCGACACAGCGTCGATTGTTTCTTGTTGTCGGTTGCCGACACCGGCGTGGGGATCGCGATGGAAGACCACACGGTAATTTTCGAAAAGTTTCGCCAAAGCAAGCGGGTACTCGACGGCGAGGGACTGACCCGCGAGTATTCAGGAACCGGGTTGGGGCTGTCGATCGTCAAGGAGTTATCGAAGCTGCTCGGCGGTGAGGTCGGGTTCGAGAGCGAATTGGGACAGGGAAGTACGTTTTGGGTGACGCTCCCCTGGCGGCTCGATACCCGCCGCCGGCCGCTCGAAACCCTTCATTTGACCCGCTCGGGCGATTTTTAATTTCCTCGCAAATCGAGCCTCACCCCGGAGCATTCCGGTAAATCTCGTTTCCGATGGGAGTATCAGCCATGAAAACGGTCCCGAAATTTTGGTTCGAGCCGTATCCTTGGATCGATGGCGATTGGCATCGCGACGGGGTGACGACTGAGGTCCTCAACCCGGCCACCGCCGAACCGTTGGCCGCAGTGGCGGTGGTCGATGCGGCGGTCGTCGGACGGGCGATCGACGGTGCGGTCGCGGCGCAGCGTGATTGGGCTCGCACCCCGGCGGCTCAGCGTGGACGTGTGGTCGGTGAGATCGGCCGGCTGTTGCTGCGTCAAAAAGACGAGTTTGCCCGTCTGCTGACCGCCGAGCAGGGCAAGCCTTACGCCCATGCGGTTGCCGAGATCGATTACGCGGCCAGCTTTTTCAGCTGGTTTGGCGAGGAGGCCCGTCGCGTCCATGGCCGAATCGTGCCCCACCCCGAACCCGACCGCGAGTTTTTGATTCGGTACAAGCCGTGTGGCGTGGCCGGACTGATCACGCCCTGGAATTTTCCGCTGGCGCAAGGGGCCAAGAAGATCGCCGCCTGCTTGGCCGCCGGATGTGCCGCGGTCTGGAAGCCGGCCGAGGCGACCCCGCTGGTCGCGTTGGGACTCGCTCCGCTGGCGGCCGAGGCAGGACTGCCCGCCGGATTGCTGCAGATCGTCCCTGGATCCGGTCCCCTCGTCGGTGGCGTCTTCGCGGAGCACCCCCAAGTACCGGTGATCAGTCTGACCGGATCGACCGCCACCGGCAGCACGTTGATGGCCGCGGCGGCGCCGGGGATCAAACGGTTGTCTCTCGAACTCGGCGGCAACGCTCCGTTCATCGTCCTGCCGGGGGCCGACCTCGATTTCGTCGCCGAACAACTCGTCCGGCTGAAACTGTTCGTCAGTGGGCAGGTTTGCGTGACCGCCAACCGGGTGTTTGTCGACGAGGCGGGCCACGACGCGCTGGCCGAACGTCTGGTCGAGCGGTTCGCCGCAGCAAAAGTCGGCAACGGACTCGACGAATCGGTCGAAATCGGGCCGTTGATCGACGGTCGGGCCTGTGAGAAGGTCGGTTCGCTGGTCGACGAGGCTATCGCCGACGGCGCCCGGGCGTTGTGTCAGAACCGCGGCTACGAAAACGACGAATCGTTGCGTGCAGGCAGTTTTTTCCCGCCGACCGTGCTGGTCGATGTGCGTGACGAAATGCGGATCGCCCGTGAAGAAGTCTTCGGACCGGTGTTGGGGCTGTTGAGCTATCGCGGGGTTGGCGAAGCGGTGCGGCGGGCGAACGAGACACCGCAAGGGTTAGCCGGATATGTCTATGGCCGCGATCTCGGCGAGTGTCGCGCGGTCGCCGAAAGCTTGCAGGTCGGGATCGTCGGGATCAACGAGTGGCGACCGCTGAAAGCCGAAATCCCCTTCGGCGGTGTCAAGCAGAGCGGCATCGGCGTTGAGGGTGGCGAGGAGGGAATTCGCGAGTTCCTCGATACCCAGGTGATTTCGTTGCCCGTCCCGCCGCTCGAACCGTAGGCGTCACGCCGAATCGGAACCATTGAGCAGCAGGTCGATCCAGGGACCGACATAAAAACCGTTGTCGTGGAAGGTCCGGCCGCTGACCAAATTGCCATCGACCACGCAGGGGGCGTCGATGAACGTGCCGCCACAGACTTCGAGGTCGAAGCGGCACTTGGGGACCGTCGCCATCTTGCGGCCGCGGACACAGTCGGCATAGGCGGGGATTTCCACGCCATGACAGACGCTGGCGATCGGCTTGTTCGCCGCAAAGAAATGCCGCGTCACTCGGACCAAGTCCTCGTCATAGCGGATGTATTCGGGGGCGCGACCACCCGAAAACATAATCCCCGCAAATCGCTCAGGGTCGATGTCGGCAAAGGCGATGTCGGCGGCCAGCGTGTAGCCTTCCCATTCCTTGGTGATCGTCCAGCCGGGTTTCACCTCGTGCATCACCAATTGATAGAGCCGCTTTTCCGGAGCGGCGACGATCGGCTCAAAACCGGCCTCCTGCAACCGGTAATACGGGTACATCGTATCGAGCGTTTCGGTGGCGTCACCGATGACAATCAGAACCTGACCCCTGGACATGCGATTCACTCACGGTTGGTAATCGAGGGAGAAAAACGGAGTACCGCGACAGCTTGCGCGGCGAACGCTGCGGAGGCAATGCCTGCGGCCGAGGCGATGAAGCCAAATGCCGATCACCGCCCCAGCAAAATCAACACGCCCGAAGCGATCGCCAGGGCGGCCAAGATCGCACCCATTTGGGCAAACGGGATCTCGACGAACGCGGTGATTCCGTTGAGGATCAGCCAGATAGCAAGCAGCAGCATGCCCCAGCTGGACGTACGGTTCCATTTCATCGATCGGCCTCTGAAGCTCATCGTCATTGCCAGGGTTGGGGGAATGCTAAACCATGTGCGGGAAAAAGTGAAAAAGTATCGGGCACCTTTTGCGAGTAACTCGCCCTGCGGGTGCTTCGCACAAAAAGCGTCGGGCGCTTATTTTCGAGCGTTTGTTTTCCGCTCGATCCGAACGCGGTTTTGATTGACTTTTTATCGCTGCGAATCGATACTCTTGCGTTGTTTTTCGGGCAGATTTCGCGATCTCGCTAGGCCCGGTAGTTACCAAGGAGGAACAGGTGAGGTGGTTCGATTCGGTGGTTCGGTGCGTCGTAGCGACCGCAGCGATCGTAGGAGGCTGCTGGGGAACCGGGGCGTTGCGTGGCGAATCGCCGATCGG
>SKZY01000430.1 GCA_007127095.1 Planctomycetaceae bacterium | reverse complement strand
GCTGCGGGCGTCACGGGTAACGGCTCGGCGGCCAAGCGATCGGTGGATGAAACGTTCCCCGGTCAACCCACGTTCGCGCATCGGACCGAATCGATTCTACTGTCGGCAAGTTCAACGGTTCTTTCCCGTAATCCTTGCCAGCCATGCCCAGCCCCGGTCCCGCGTTCCGAGCCGCCGACAGCCACCCCAACTTTCCTCAGATGGAAGAAGGGGTGCTCGCCTTTTGGGACGAGGCGGACGTCTATCATCGTTCGCTCGAGCGACGCGCCGACGCGCCTTCGTTTGTGTTCTACGAAGGACCGCCGACGGCCAACGGAATGCCTCACCCAGGGCACTGCTTGACCCGGTCGATCAAGGATATTTTTCCCCGCTACAAAACGATGCGCGGCTTTCGCTGCGTCCGCAAAGCGGGTTGGGATACTCACGGGTTGCCGGTCGAGGTCGAAGTCGGCAAGGAATTGGGGATCCACAGCAAGGAAGAGATCGAAGGTTACGGGATCGAGCCGTTCATCCAGAAATGCGAACGGAGCGTGTGGCGGTACATGCAGGCCTGGCGGACGCTGACCCGCCGGCTCGGCTTTTGGGTCGATCTCGATGACGCCTATGTGACCTACCACCAAAGTTACGTCGAAAGCGTTTGGTGGTGCCTGAAGAATCTCTTCGACCGCGGCTTGCTCTACCAGGGCCACAAGATCGTTTGGTGGTGGGCTCAAGGCGGGACAGCTTTGTCGGCCGGCGAAGTCGGTGAAGGCTACCGCGAGGTGGCTGACCCGAGTGTTTACGTCCTGTTTCCGCTGGTCGATCAACCCGAGCGTTCGCTGGTCGTTTGGACAACCACTCCCTGGACGCTGCCGAGCAATCAATTCGCCGCGGTCCATCCCGAACTCGAGTATTCCGTCGTCGCCGATCGTCAGTCGGGTCGCCAATTCGTGGTCGCCTCGGCGTTGGTCGAGACGCTCTCACAAAAGATCAAACTCGAACTCGAAACCATCGAAACGATGTCGGGCCAACAACTGGTCGGACTCCGTTATCAACCGCCGTTTGACACCTTTGGCAAGCATGCCGAGGAGATCGGGACACTCCAAGACGGGACGGCACAGCATCGCTATTTCCGGGTCGTCGCCGCCGATCTAGTGACGCTCGATAGCGGCACCGGGTTGGTCCACATGGCCCCGGCATTCGGTGAGGCCGATCATGAGGTGCTGGTCGCGGAGCGGGCGCGTTTTGACGACACCCAGTCGCTCGAATTGTTCTGCGCCGTCGGCCCCGACGGAAAGTTTACCGACGCGGTCCCGAACCACCGTGGCATCTGGGTCAAGGATGCTGACCGGCCGCTGATCCGGGAGATGAAGGAGTCGGGGAGGCTGCTGCACCAGGAACAGTACGTCCACCCCTACCCGTTCTGTTGGCGAGCCGATCAGGATCCTTTGATCCAATACCCACGGCGGAGTTGGTTCGTTCGCACGACCCAGTTTCGCGACGCGATGCTGGCCAATAACGCCCAGATCGGCTGGCAACCCGAGCACATCCGTGACGGTCGCTTCGGTAATTTTCTCGCTGCTAACGTCGATTGGGCACTTTCCCGCGAACGGTTTTGGGGAACGCCGCTGCCGATTTGGGTTTGTCAGCAGACCGGCCGTGCCGAGGCGATCGGCAGTTACGACGAATTGCTCGCCAAACCGGGGATCCGCGGCACCGAAGTCTGGCTCGCCGCGAAGTCCGCCAAACCCGAATTGGTCGATGATCTGCGGGTTCATAAGCCCTACATCGATGCGGTCACCTACGATTCGCCGTTCGCCCCAGGGGCGGAGATGCGACGCGTTTCCGAAGTGATCGACTGCTGGTTCGACAGCGGCGCGATGCCGTTCGCACAATTTGGTTGGCCGCACCACAACGACGCCGCCTTCCGTGACCAATTTCCCGCCGACTTCATCAGCGAAGCGCTCGACCAGACCCGCGGCTGGTTCTACAGCCTGTTGGCGATCAGCACGATGATGTTCGGCGATTCCGCGACCGAGTCGGCCGGTGATGAGGCCGAGCGAACCGCCAAGACCACCGATCCTTCTCGCGACATCGCCAGCCCGGCTCCCGCTGCCTCCGGCCTGACGCCGGTCGGTCCCCACCCGTTCCGTAATTGCATCGTCCTCGGGCTGATGCTCGGCGAGGACGGCCAAAAGATGTCCAAAAGCAAACGGAATTACCGTGAGCCGACGGAGATCTTTGATAAGTACGGCGCCGATGCACTCCGCTGGTTCTTCTTCAGCGGCCAACCGCCCTGGACGGCGATCCGCTACCGCGAACAGTCGATTCGAGAGTCGATCCCCGAGTTCCTGTTACGGCTTTACAACGTTTTCAGCTTCTTCACGATCTACGCCGAGATCGATGGCTTCGATCCGACCGACGGCGCGGCCGACTGTGAACAACTTTCCGGCGACGGCTTCGCCACGGCGACCGGGTACCGACCGGTTTCGCAGCGGAGCGAGATCGATCGCTGGATCATCAGTGAACTGAACGAGACCATCCAGATCGTGACCGAGCGGATGGATCGGTTGGACAATTACGCTGCCGCGGCGGCGATCACGTCGCTGGTTGACGGTTTGAGCAATTGGTATGTCCGTCGCAGTCGAGACCGGTTTTGGGCAGAGGACAAGCAAGCCCCCGATAAGCTCGACGCGTTTTGGACGCTGTACGAAGTGCTGATCGAGATCAGCAAACTGATCGCACCGTTCACACCGTTCTTGGCAGAAACACTGTGGCGGCGACTGAGCGAACCGTTCGTGAACCGGACCAAATCCGACAGCGACCCGTTGGACAGCGTCCACCTCTGCGATTTCCCGACCGCCGATCCGAAAAAGATCGATCGCGGTCTCGGTACGTCGATGCGTCTGTTGCGGGCGATCGCGTCGTCGGGTCGGGCCGCCCGTGCCGATGCCAACCTGAAGGTTCGCCAGCCGCTCGCCCGCGTCGAGGTCGTTCTGGCAGACGATTCACAGATCGCTTGGCTGAAGAACCACGACAGCTTGGTGCGAGACGAATTGAACGTCAAACAGGTCGAGTACACGACCGCGGGCGACCAATATGTTGATTACCAAATCGTCCCCAATTTCAAACGACTCGGTCCCCGCGTTGGGAAACGGATGCCGGCGGTCAAAGCGGCTTTGGCCGCTGCCGATGGCGGCGCAATGGTTACCGCTTTTCAGACCGACGGCATGGTCAGGATCGATGTGGCTGGCGAGCCGTTGGAATTGACCGCGGAGGACATCGATATCCGGCTGACCGCACGCGATGGTTGGGCCGCGTCGCAAGGCCCTGGCTGCGTCGTCGTGTTGGCGACCGAGTTAACCGACGAACTGATCCGCGAGGGGATCGCCAAAGACCTCGTGCGAACGATCCAAAATCTCCGCAAGGAGATCGATTGTCAGTACACCGACCGGATCCGCGTCGGTGTCGTCAGCGATTCCCCCCAAGTCCGACTCGCCGTATTGGAAAACCGCGACCTGATCGCTGGTGAGACGCTCGCCGATGAGATCGGCGACCGCCCGGTCGCCGGCGGCGGACAAACCGATACCGACGACGCCGTGGTGACGGTCGCCCGCGTCGGCAATTGATTTTGTTTTCCAGGATTTAGAAAAGGCTTCGAGATGGCGATTCGTTTCGGAATGGTCGGCTGTGGCATGATCTCCAACTTCCACGCCCGGGCGATCGCAGACGCGCCCGACGCGTCGCTGGTCGGCTGCTTCAGCCGCAGCCCTGACAAGACCCGTGAGTTCGCCGACCGATATGGCTGCCAGGCATTCGATGACCTCGACGTGATGTTGGCCGACCCCGAAATCGACGCGATCACGATCTGTTCGCCGAGCGGGGCGCACCTCGAACCGGCACTCGCCGCCGCCGCCGCGGGCAAGCACATCATCGTCGAAAAACCGCTCGAAATCACGACCGAACGCTGCGATCGGATCATCGCGGCCGCAGCCAATTCCAATGTCAAACTCGGCGTCACCTTCCAAAGCCGGTTTCATGAATCGGCCCGATTGATGAAACAGGCGGTCGACACGGGGCGCTTCGGCACAATCACGCTCGGCGACGCCTACGTCAAATGGTTTCGCAGTCAAGAATACTACGACAGCGGCGCTTGGCGCGGCACCTGGGCGCTCGACGGCGGTGGTGCGCTGATGAACCAGGCCATCCACTCGGTCGACCTGTTGCTGTGGCTGATGGGACCGGTCGCCGAAGTCCACGCCCGTACCGCCACGATGACCCACGAACGGATCGAAGTGGAGGACGTCGCGATCGCGAATCTGCTGTTCAAAAATGGGGCCTTGGGTGTCATCGAGGCGACCACAACCGCGTTCCCCGGCAGCCTCAAACGGATCGAAATCTGTGGCAACGGTGGCACCGCGATCCTCGAAGAAGAAGACCTGAAACAGTGGCAGTTCGCCGAAGAAACCGCTGAGGACGAAGCGATCCGCCAACGCATGGTAGGCAAGACGGAAACCGGTGGTGGGGCCGGCGACCCGGCCGCGATCGGACACCATGGCCACACGATGCTGTTTAACGAGTTCACCGCGGCGATCCAGGAGGACCGCGTCCCACTGATCGATGGGACCGAGGGCCGGCGAAGTGTCGAATTGATCGAAGCGATCTATCAATCATCGAAGTCACGCAAAACGATTCATCTGGCGTAATCCCGACACATGGCGATCATCGATGTCCAAGAGCTCACCAAGTCGTATCGGGTCTACCGCAAACGCGAAGGCTTGATGGAAGGTGTCCGCGGCCTGTTCCACCGCGACTATACCGAAGTCGAAGCGGTCCGCGGGATCAACCTACGGGTCGAAGCGGGTGAGTTCGTCGCCTTCCTCGGCCCCAACGGTGCCGGTAAGACGACCACGCTCAAACTGCTCTCCGGGGTCATCAACCCGACCGGTGGGACCGCCACCGTGATGGGCTTTGTCCCCTGGCAACGGCAGAACGAATACCGCCGTCGCTTCGCCTTGGTGATGGGCCAAAAGAATCAACTCTGGTGGGATCTGCCGGCCCAGGAATCGTATCGGTTGCACCAACAGATCTATGGGGTCCCCGCCGATCGTTTCCAGAAAACGCTCGACGAATTGACCGACCTGCTCGAGGTCAAGGATCTGCTCGGCCAACCGGTCCGTGAACTTTCGCTCGGCGAGCGGATGAAGATGGAATTGATCGCCGCGCTACTCCATTCTCCCGAGGTGCTGTTCTTGGACGAGCCGACGATCGGGCTGGACGTCATCGCCCAGCACAACATCCAGCGGTTTTTGCGGTTTTATCAAGAGCAGCGGAAGATCACGATTTTGCTGACCAGCCACTACATGAAAGACGTCGCCGCACTCTGCAAACGCGTCGTCATCGTCGCCGGCGGATTGGTCCAGTACGACGGGTCGTTAGCCGGTATCATCGACAAGTTTTCGGGCAAAAAGATCGTCACGTTGCAGTTCGCCGACGGTGATCGGCCGGCCGACCTCGACCGACTCGGGACGCTGTTGGACACCCATTGGCCCAAGGTCAAAATCGGGATCACGCGGGCCGATGTTCCGCGGGTTCTCGCCGAGACGCTCCGCGATTACGCGATCGAAGATGTTTCGGTGGAAGACCCACCGCTAGAAGATGTCATCGCTGACCTGTTTCACCAGGTCAGTTGACGGGGAAAGGGGGCAGTCAGGGGGAATAGGGGTCAGGACTCTTTTGCGAGGAACTCGCCCTACGGGTGCTTCGCACAAAAGAGTCCTGACCCCTTTTCCCGACGCGCACAAAAGAGTCCTGACCCTTTCCCGACCGCCGTCACCCGTTTCCCGATCGATTTTTAACATCAGCGGAAGATTGAAACGACGATGAGTCTAACAATGAGTCTAGCGAGCCATTTACCGCCGATCGGGATCGGTCAGCGGTTGCGAATCTGGTCGATAATCGTTCGCACCGGCCTGTCCGAAAGGATCGCCTACCGTGGCGACTTCGCCCTCGGCACCCTGATGCGGTTTCTGCCGATCATCACCCAGATTTTTCTTTGGGGAGCGATCTTCAATGCCGTCGCCAGCGACGCCGGTGCCGAACGTGACGACTCGCAGCGGATCGGCGGTTTTAATTTTCCCGATATGGTCGCCTACTTCCTCCTGACCATGATCGCGCGAGCCTTTTCGAGCATGCCGGGATTGGCCTCGGGGATCGCCAGTCAGGTCCGCCAGGGCGAGATCAAGAAATATCTGATTCAGCCGATCGACCTGATCGGCTTTCTGTTGTTGTCGAGGATCTCCCACAAACTCGCTTATTACGTCGTCGCCACGCTGCCGTTCGCGTTCGTCTTCTTCCTCTGCCGCGGCTTCTTTGTCGCCGGTTTTCCGCCACCCCATGTGTTCGTCGCGTTCCTCGGTTCACTGCTGATGGGCTTTCTGATCGGCTTCTTTTTGGAAGCGTCGATCGGGATGATCAGCTTCTGGTTGCTGGAGGTGAACTCGTTGCTGTTGATCTTTATGTTATTCAGCTTTTTTCTTTCCGGACACATGTTCCCGTTGACGCTGTTGCCCGAATCGGTCGCTTCCGTCGTCAATCTGCTGCCACTGAAATACCTCGCCTATTTCCCTGCCGCTGTGTTCCTCAACAAGATTCCCGAAGACGAATTGGCGACCGAAATGCTGATCGAGGCGGCTTGGCTGACGTTCTTTATCGTCGCCTGTCGCTTCATGTATTCCCGAGGTATCCGCCGCTACAGTGGGTTTGGAGGATAAGACGCGTGACCGAACCAGCTGAGCCGCAGCGGATTACGCCGTTGCGGGAAACGTTGACCGAACCGCAAACCGAGTTGCCACGGGTCACCACAGGCGGCGAATGGGGCCGCTACCTGCGGGTTTTTCTGACCTTCGCGCGGAACAGTCTGATCCGTGACATGACGTTCCGCGCCGACTTCATCTTTCACTGTATCAGCAGCATTGCCTGGACCGCGATGAACGTCGGCTTTTACCTGATCATCTTCCGGTTCACGTCGATGATCGGCGAAGACACGGGTTGGGGGCAGGATGAGTTCTTTCTGTTTTTGGCGACCGTTTGGTTCATCAACAGCCTGGTCCAAGCTTTTTTCATGCCCAACGCCAACGAGTTCAGCGAACTGATCCGTACCGGTGGGCTTGACTTCGCACTGCTGAAGCCGATCGATACGCAATTCTTGATCTCCTTTCGCCGGATCGAGTGGAGTGCGCTATCGAACTTCGCCGTCGGCCTACTGATCGCTGGCATCAGCCTCCATTCGCTCGCCACTCGCGAGGAGGCGGCTTTCTATCCGTCACCGCTGTCGCTGCTGCTGTACGGATTCTTCGTCGCCTGTGGCGTGGCGATCATGTATAGCGTGATGATCTGCCTGGCCGCGACCAGCGTCTGGCTCGGCCGCAATCAATCGTTGTACGACTTCTGGTTCTACATCACCAACTTCAGCCGCTATCCGATGGAGATCTACAACACACCGTTGGGGCGTCCGCTGTTGGGATTGTTTACCTTTGTCGTCCCGGTGTTGGTCGTCGTCAACGTCCCCGCCCGGATCCTCGCCCGCCCGCTCGACCCACGGGCCGATTGGGAGTTGCCGCTGGCCGTGTGGGCCTGTGTCGCGACGTTCGGCTGCGTGATGTTCAGTCGCTGGCTGTTTCGCCATTCGCTGAAAAGTTACCGCAGCGCGAGTTCCTGACCTCGACGCTAAGTCAGGCTGCCGCCACAGCCCGATCCGCAACCGGCGGTACAGCCGAAACAATGGTTGCCTGTCGCGATCGGCAGTGATTCGAACTCGCCGTCGTCGATCTCCGAAATGTGACGCCGCTGTCCGTCGACCAGCGTCGGTAGGTCGAGCATCTGATTGAAGTCGCAATCGAATAGATAACCTTGCCAATCGATCGACAACAAAGATCGACACATCAGGTCTTCGATCGTAGCGGGGTTGAAACTCGCTGCTAAATGCTGCAGATACGCTTCGAACTTGCCGCGACGCAGTAAGTCCTCCAGGAATCGACTGACGGGCATGTTGGTGATCGTGAACAGGCGATTGAACCGGATTCCATACCGCTCCAACAGTTGTTCCCGATACTCGGTTTCCAGTTCGGCTTGATTCGGCGGCAATCCGAGGCCGACCGGGTTGTAGACCAAGTTCAATTGCAGTGGGCTGTCGGGCCGTCCATAACCGAGGCGATTCAGCCCGCGGATCGCTTCGATCGACTTCTTGAATACCCCGTTACCACGCTGAGCATCACAATTCTCTTCGAGATAACAGGGGAGCGACGCGACGATCTCGACCGCATGATTCGCCAAGAACTGCGGTAGGTCGGTGAACCCGTTTGCCAACAAGATCGTCAGGTTGCAGCGGTCGATGACCCGTTTACCCAAGGCGCGAGATTCCGCCACCAACCGTTTGAAGTTGGGGTTCATCTCCGGGGCGCCGCCGGTGATATCGAGCGATGTGACTCGCGACCGCCCGAGGAAGTCGAGCACCGCAGTGGCGGTGGCCGCCGACATGCTTTCCCGCCGCGTCGGTCCGGCGTCAACGTGGCAATGCGAACAGGTCTGATTGCAGACCTTGCCGACATTGATCTGAAGCGTTTGCAGCGTGGTGCGCCGCAGTTCGGGATGACCGCAGGCATCGAGCCGATCCCGAAACCCGCTGCCGACGACACGTTCGACATCGCCGAGGATCGTTAATTGTGATTTCGGCGAGAGCGACGCAGCCGATCCGGGTTGTATGGTTTTCAGAGTTACCAAGGTTCGATCCGTGCGCGGTGGGGTTGGGAAGTTGTCAGAGGGAAAAAGGGGTGGCACGCCCAGAGCCGCAAGGCGATGGGCGTGGAGGTCAACGACGTCGACGCGGCCGGCTTGCGACTCGTCGCCGCGCCCAGCTGCGTTCGAGCGTTCACTTTGTTGCCCACGCCCTTCGTTCCTCAGGGCGTGCCACCCATCGTTCCTCAGGGCGTGCCACCCATCGCTCAGGGCGTGCCACGCAAGTCGGATGTGAGTGGTAAAATCGAGATGGTGGACCATTAACAGCACCCGGAGGCGGGGCCGCAGGACGCGGAATCGGGCCCGATCGTCGTTCGATAGTCGACCCCTTTGGTTTCCGCCGGATGGCGGGGGGCGATCCGACGGCAGTCATACGGCTCCGCCTCGTTGAGCGGAATTTCGGTCAACGGGGCAACGGGGTCGAAATGCTGAGCATAGGGCGGTTGCGTCAATTGCCGGAAGGCTCGGTCACAGACGGCGGTCCGTTCGCCGCGGCGGTAGGTGTGGCCGTCATCATCGGCCACGGACGAAAACGGCCCTCGGTAGATCACCGCTTGGTTGCGTTCCAGACACGGACCTTGCGGCCCTTTGTAGGCGACGACTGTGACCGAGCGAAACTCGATCCCGCGGACGGTTTGCCACGGCTCCTGTTCGCGTTTTACGACTTCGATACCCTGGAACCCGGCCTCTTCGAATGCCTTGAGAAATTCGTCTTCGCGAAAGGCCCCCGACAGGCATCCCGACCAAAGGTGCGGGTCGCGTCGCAGCTCTTCGGGAACCGATTCGTCCGATACGATATCGCTGATCGCGGCCCGACCGCCTTCGCGGAGAACACGGAACGCTTCGGCGAACAGCTGGCGACGGTCTTCATTGCGAACCAGGTTGAGGACGCAATTGGACAAAATGCAGTCGACCGAATCACTTTCGACCAGAGGACTCGCTTCCCGCAGTTCATCCTCCATCGCCCGCAGCCGGAGGTAGTCAGCAGAGGAATTTATCGGAGCGACTTCGAGTCGGGCTTCGAGCAGTTGTAGATCGAGGCGTAAGTCTTGAATCATCCCGTAGCGAAAATCGACGTTGTCGAAGCCGAGTCGTGCCGCGACGGTCGGTGCCGCACGGCGAGCCAGCCCCAGCATCTCTCGATTGCAATCGACACCGATCACGCGACCGCTGCTGCCGACGACCTGCGCGGCGATGAAACAGAGCTTACCGCCGCCAGAGCCGAGATCGAGGACGGTCTCACCGCTTTGCACATACGGCGTCGGGTCACCGCAGCCATAGTCTCGCTCGATCACCTCATCGGGGATCACGGCCAACAAATCGTCGCGATACGTCACCGGGCAGCAGAGCATCGGATCGACCGCCTCCGCGGCCGCTGAGTACCGGCTCTGGACACTCGCCTCGGCGGAGACCTCCGACTGTTCGATCGCTCGCGACATGTTTTCACTCCTAGCTGCTGGTTGGATCCGACTGTTCAACAGTCTGACGCGGTTCGACCGACTCCCTTACATCTTCGATCGCAACCTGTTTCACCGCATCCCCCCCTGTCCTGGATACAGCTGCCAGGCCGGATCAGGGTGCCCCGAATCGTTCCACGCTGCTTGTCCGCTGTCGGGCAAAAAAATCATTTCTCATCTGCTCCCGATCGGGCCAAAGGTTCTTGGGGACCGCGATTGCCTGCTACAATGCTGCATCGCAGTGGCCCAGCGGCCTGGATTCGATCCCAAACCCGCCCATTGGTTTTGTCGAGATCGTTGGGTTTGTCGAGAAAGGGTTCGCCGGTAGAGCGTCTTGTGACGGTATTTCGGCGTCCGAGTTTCGCTTTCGTCATCATACGGACGTCTCCGGAGCAAAGTGACCGCGACCCGATTTTAGAAAGTCTTCATCATGCATCTCACCTGTTTTCGTCGCAGTAGCGGTACACTCGTCGCCGTCGTGGCCAACTTGCTTTTAACGACGTTGTTCGCTGGCGCCGTCGTGGCGGGCGAACCATGGCAATTGCGATTGCGACACCAGGACCCGGTCGCCGAGGGCGTTCCGCGGTATCACCGGAGCGAACAGGCGGAGGCTTGGGACCCTGAGACCACGGCGGTGATCGTCTGTGACATGTGGGATTCGCATCACTGTTTTCGCGCCGTCGGCCGAGTGCAGGAACTCGCGCCGCGGATGGACGCCTTCCTGATCACGGCTCGTCAGCGTGGTGCGACGATCATTCACGCGCCGAGCAGTTGCATGGAGGCTTATCAGGACCATCCGTCGCGAGACCGCGCGTTGGCCGCTCCGTCGGCTGGCGACTTTCCTGACCAAATCGACCAATGGTGCTATCAGATTCCTGCGGAAGAAGCGGCGGAATACCCGATCGACCAATCCGACGGCGGCGAGGACGATACCGCGGAGGAACATGCCGCCTGGGTCGCCGAGCTCGAGCGGCAAGGCCGTAACCCGCGGGCTCCTTGGCTGAAACAGATCGATCGGCTGTCGATCGACGCCGACCGCGACTATATCTCCGACTCGGGCAAGGAAATCTGGAATATCCTTCGCGATCGCGGGATCGAGCGGGTGATGTTGGTTGGCGTCCATACCAACATGTGTGTGCTCGGTCGCCCCTTCGGTTTGCGGCGGATGGTCGCGGCCGGGATGCCGGTCGTCTTGGTTCGTGACCTGACCGATACGATGTACAACCCCCAGGCTTGGCCCTACGTCAGCCATTTCTCGGGGACCGACTTGATCATCGATCACATCGAACGTCATGTCTGCCCGACGATCAGCAGCGACCAAGTGCTCGGCGGAGCGCCGCTGCGATTCGCCGACGACGACCGACCGCATGTCGCCCTGTTGATCAGCGAACCCGAATACGACACCGCACGGACATTGACCGATTATGCGCGGGAAAACCTTCAACGTGATTTTCGGCTCAGCTATATCTATGGCAGCGAAGACGACGGCAACCGATTCCCCGGGCTCGAATCGCTCGCCGAGGCCGATGTGTTGTTGCTGTCGGTGCGGCGGCGGACACCGCCGGCGGAGCAACTGAAGATCGTCCGAGACTTCATCGATGCGGGGAAGCCGGTCGTCGGCATCCGCACCGCCAACCACGCATTCCACTTGCGTAACCAACCGGTACCGGACGGAGCCGCCGCTTGGTCGACCTTCGATCCCGACGTCTTCGGCGGCAGCTACAGCAATCACTACGGCAATGACCTGGAAACGGTCGTCCGCATCGTCCCGGAGCAGGCCGATCATCCGATCCTGGAAGGCATCTCGGCCGAGCCGTTCGTCTCCGGTGGATCACTCTACCGAGTCGCTCCGGTCGCCGATTCGGCGGAAGTCTTGATGCTGGGGACCGTCGCTGGGCATCCGTCGGAGCCGGTCGCCTGGACCTACCGTAGATCGGACGGCGGAAGATCGTTCTATACGTCGTTGGGGGCTATCGACGATTTCGCTCGTCCCGAATTTCAACAGCTGCTTCGCGGGGCGATCCTCTGGACACTCGAATCCGACGACTGACCGCGATGGAACCGCCGGCCACCATGATGAACGACCACGTCGCTCGGTATACTGAACCGAGTTGCGATTTAAGGACACGTGGGTGATGCGGGGGTGAAGCGGTGGTGGTCAAGAGTGGCGGCGGGTTGCGAGCGATTTGGTACACGTTCAAGAAGGGTCGGCAAGCGGGCGGCGTGTGGAAGTTATTCCAGGCGATGCGTTCCAAGAACGCTTGCAAAACATGTGCCCTCGGCATGGGCGGCCAGCAGGGCGGGATGACCAACGAACAGGGGTCGTTTCCTGAACTCTGCAAAAAAAGCCTGCAGGCGATGGTTGCCGATATGCAACCGGGGATCCCGCCGACCTTCTGGGCCGATCACAGCATCGCCGACTTAGCCCGCATGTCGCCGCGGGAATTGGAACACTGCGGACGGCTGATTCAACCGGTGCTCTATGAACAGGGGCAATCGCATTACCGGCCGATCACCTGGAACGAGGCCTTCGAGCGGATTTCGGGTCAGCTAAAATCGGTGACACCCGACGAAACATTCTGGTACTTCAGCGGCCGCAGCAGCAATGAAGCCGGGTTTTTGTTGCAATTGCTCGCCCGCGTCTACGGCACCAACAACGTCAACAACTGCAGTTTTTACTGTCATCAGGCGAGCGGCGTGGGGTTGCAGACAAGTGTCGGGAGCGGCACCGCGACGATCACGCTGGAAGATCTCGAGCAGAGCGATTGTGTGTTCCTGATCGGCGGTAACCCGGCCAGCAACCATCCGCGGCTGATGACGACGCTGATGCACGTCCGGCGCCGTGGCGGCAAGGTGATCGTGATCAATCCGGTACGTGAGACCGGATTGGAAAACTTTCGAGTCCCCAGCGACCTGATCTCGTTGCTCAAGGGGACCAAGATCGCGACGCACTACGTCCAGCCACATATCGGTGGAGATTTGGCGTTGCTCTGGGGGATCGCCAAAGCGGTCGGTGAAGCGGGCGGATTCGACACCGCGTTCCTCCGTGATCACTGCCGCGATGCCGATCGTTGGCAGGAATCGGTCGAATCGCTTTCGTGGGCGGAGATCGAAGCCAAATCGGGTGTCGCTCGAGACGAAATCGAACAGCTCGCCAAGGTTTATTCAGGGGCCAAACGAGCCGTCTTTTCGTGGACGATGGGGATCACCCACCATGTCAACGGCGTCGAGAATGTGCAGGGAATCGCCAATCTGGCGATGTGTCGCGGAATGGTCGGTCGCCCCGGTTGCGGCTTGATGCCGATCCGCGGCCACAGCAACGTCCAAGGGATCGGCTCGGTCGGCGTCACACCGAAGCTTAAGGACGCGATCTTCGACTCCTTGCAGGCTCAGTTCGGCGTTCGACTGCCGACCACGCCGGGACTCGATACGCTCGGCTGTATCGAAGCGGCTCACCGCGGCGAAATCAAAGTCGCGATCTGTTTGGGCGGAAATTTGTACGGCTCGAACCCCGATGCGACCTACGCTGACCAGGCGATGCGTCGATTGCGATTGGGTGTCACCCTCAGCACGACACTCAACACCGGACACGCCCACGGCTTGGCCGAATCGTTCATCATCCTTCCGGTGCTGCCGCGTGACGAGGAACCCGAACCGACGACGCAAGAGTCGATGTTTAACTATGTGCGACTGAGCGACGGTGGGCCACGACGTTTGCCGGGGCCGCGGAGCGAGGTGGAGGTGATCGCCGAACTCGGCTCACGCTGCTGTCCCGATGCCGCCGGGATCGATTGGGACGCGATGCGAAAAACGGCCACGATCCGCAGTTGGATCGCTGCCGTCGTCCCGGGGTTTGACAAGCTGGGGGCGATCGAAAAGACCAAGCAAGAGTTCGTGATCGACGGCCGGATCATCCATCAGCCCAAGTTTCCTACAGCCGACGGCCGGGCAGCCTTGCACGTCCATCGGCTGCCCGATTTGATCGGTACCGCGGAGGGGCAGTTGCGGATGATGACCGTCCGTAGCGAAGGGCAATTCAATACGGTTGTCTACGAAGAGGAGGACCTGTACCGCAACCAGGATCGTCGCGACGTCATCCTGATGCATCCCGACGACCTACAGCGACTCGGGTTGAAGCACGACCAACGGGTTTCGGTGAGTAGCCAAACCGGCGTGATGCGGGGTTTGTTGGCCCGCGGCTACGAAAAGATTCGCGCCGGCAACGCGTTAACTTATTACCCCGAATCGAACGTGTTGGTGCCGCGGCAGGCCGACCCACAGAGCAAAACGCCGACGTTCAAAAACATCGTCGTCACGGTACAGGCGGAGTGATCCGAGTCATTTTTTGGGGGTTTGGTGCGGAGATTGCAATTCAAGTTCGTGCGGGTGGTCTGGTCTGCCTTTTTGGCCGCGGCTAGTGAACCGTTTGCCGATTCGCTCTGTAACGGTAAGGATTGAGTTTCGGTGCGACTCACGGCGCCGCCCGTACTGCTTGCCAACATCACGACGCCCCAGCGGCTGCGGCCTCGCTGGCGTCTCGTCAAAACCCGATGCGGAGAAGAAGAGAATGCATAGACAATGGAAATCGATCAGCCTGACGCTCGGCGCCGCCCTCTGCGGTGCGCTGCTGGTCGGGGCCGTGATGAGTTGGCCCCAGCGTCTGTCTCATCATCTTTACGCCGATCAAATCACCGCCGCGGCGGAAGCCCGCGAGCATCTCAGCACCGCGCAAGGTTTATCTTCAGCGTTTCGCAACGTCGCCGAATCGTTACGGCCCAGCGTGGTCAGCCTGAGTACCGAAACGACTCCGAGGATGGCGCGGGGACAACGCGGATTGCCGCCGGAACTGCGTGGTCAATTACCGCCCGGATTGGCGGATGAGTTATTCCGCCAATTCGACCAGCCCGATGCGCCTCCCCGCAGTCGTCAATCGGGGATGGGTAGCGGCCTGATCATCCGTGAAGACGGCTTTATCTTGACCAACAATCACGTGGTCGAAGGGGCCGATGCGGTCAAAGTGACGCTCAGCGACGGACGGCGGCTTGAAGCGAAAGTCGTCGGCACCGATCCGGCTACCGACTTGGCGGTTTTGAAGGTCGAGGCGACCGGATTGCAACCGGCGATCCTGGGCGATAGCGATGCCATTCAGGTCGGCGATTGGGTGCTGGCGATCGGCAGCCCGTTCGGCTTGGACCAGACCGTGACCGCCGGCATCATCAGCGGCAAAAACCGGGTTCAGCGGATCATCGGCGACGGACAAGGTTTTGAGGATTTCCTGCAGACCGATGCGGCGATCAATCCGGGCAACAGCGGCGGCCCGTTGGTTAACCTCCGCGGCGAAGTGATCGGACTCAATACCGCGATCCTCTCCCGCAGCGGTGCCAGTGCCGGGATCGGCTTCGCCATTCCGGTCGGACTCGCCAGACCGGTCGCCGATTCGATCATCGAGACCGGTGGCGTTCGTCGTGGCTTTCTCGGAGCCCAGGTCGGCGATATCACGCCCGATGTCAAGCGAGAATTCGACTTGAGCGTCGACTCGGGGGCGTTGATCAACGGTGTACTCGACGGCCAGCCCGCCGCCATCGCCGGGCTTCAGCCGGGTGACGTCGTGGTCGAAATGGATGGCAAGAAGGTCATCAGTGGCACCAGCCTGAGGAACTACATCGCGTCTCGAAAACCGGGTTCGGTGGTTGATATCAAGGTCGACCGCAACGGCGATTCGCTGGAGCTACAAGTCGAACTGCAGGAACGGACCGAAGATTCGATGGCGTTGTTCAACGGAGGCCGCTCGGGCGACAGCGTGATCGGTGCCCAACTTGAGCCATTGACCTCCGAGACCGCCCGCGAGCTGAACTTGGAAGGGCCGACGGTCGGACTGCTGGTCACCAAGGTCGAAGACGGGAGCGTCGCGGCTCAGGGCGGTATCCAGGTTGGCGATGTGATCGAACAAGCCGGCGGTCGGACGCTGAATTCCGTCGACGAACTGCGCGAGATCCTCGAAGCGACCAAGGATAGACAGCAGAGCTTGCGGTTGACGATCCGTCGCGGCAACGTGCGGATGTTGTTGATCATCCGTTAGGATCGAGCCCCGGCTGATCATCGGGTGCGAGCCGATCGGTTCGTACCTCGATCCTCTGCCGCGGCACGACGCCGCGGCGGACGGTGGTTGAAGGACGATCAATCGGGTTGTTCCTCAGTGCGGTACATTTCCCGCCACGGTAACTGGATTCCTCCGTCGATCGTCAATGTGCTGCCGGTGATGTATTCGCTGGCAGGATCGCAAAGGAAGGCGACGCCGCGGCCGATTTCTTCGCTTTTGCCGAGTCGACCCCAAGGCAATTTGCCGCCCTGCTCCTCGAGCGTCTGTTCGCTAAAGAACTTTCGCTCGCCCGGCGTATCGATCCAACCGGGATGGACGATGTTAACGCGGATCCGATGCTGGGCCAGTTCAACCGCGGCGGTTCGGGCCATTTGGTCGATCGCCGCTTTGGCCATGTTGTAGGCCATCGAACCGGGGATCGCCATCACGGCGTGTGGGCTGCTGACGACTACGATATTGCCGCCTTGGCCGGCATCAACCATCCGTCTCGCTCCGGTTCGAACGAGATGGAAAGCGCCCCACATGGTGACGTCGATCGTCCGTTGAAAGCCTTCGAAGTCGGCTTCGAGCATCAGTTGGCGATCGCTGTACGCCGCGTTGGAGACGACGATATCGAGGCCGCCCAGCAACTCGATCGATCGATCGACCAACTGCTCAACGTCCGCCTCCGTGCCGACGTCACCCTGCACGGGGTGGGCGTTAACGCCGAATCGTCGACACTCATCGCAAGCCGATTCGGCATCGTCCTGGCTGCCACGGTAGTTGACGATGACATCGGCGCCACGACGCGCCAGTTCGATCGCGGTGCCGCGGCCGATCCCCCGCGATCCTCCGGTGATGATGGCCCGCTTGCCCGCCAAGGGACGCAGTGACAAAGTGGGTTCCGGCGACGTTTGATTGGTCATGGTGTGTGATCTGCTCCTAGGATGAGGAATTGAGTCGCGACGGCGACAGTATACGCGCCACCACGGCGCCTCAAAATCGCCTGCCCCCCCGACCGTGTCGCCATCCTAAGCCAGCCAACTGGTAAACTTCACGTACGATTCGGGAAAACGTCTCTGGCACCTTTTGCGAGCTACTCGACCTGCGGGTGCTTTGGACAACAGGCGATTGCCCCTTTTTCCGCTCGGTTCGACTCGTTTACCAAGGGATTCATTGATGTTGAGATCATTTTCATGTTGGGCTTTGACGGCGGGATGGCTGTTGTCGGGCGGGATGTTGGCGGCGGCCGAGAACTGGGGGCATTGGCGTGGGCCCGGGGGTAATGGCGCCGCTGTAGCGGCGAATCCGCCGACCGAGTTTTCGGGCACCGAGAATGTCGCCTGGAAAGTCGCTATTCCGGGCCGCGGGTCCGGGTCTCCCGTCGTCTGGGAAGACCGCGTCTTCGTCGTTTCGGCGGTCGCCACCGACGACCGATCCGCGGGTAAGTTGGCGTTTCAGACGTTCTGCTTCGATCGCGATACCGGCGAACTGAATTGGCGACGGACGGCGATCGAGGCGGTACCGCATGAAGGAACTCACCCGACCAACGGTTACGCTTCGGCGTCACCCTGCACCGATGGCAAGTACGTCTACAGCCACTTCGGGTCACGCGGGCTCTACTGCTATACGCTCGATGGCGAACCGGTTTGGAGTCGCAACGACTTCGGGCCGATGCGGACTCGCAACGCTTTCGGTGAGGGCAGTTCGCCCACGCTCGCCGGCGATCTGATCATCGTACCCTGGGACCACGAGGGGCCGTCGTTTCTGTATGCCTTGGACAAGCAGACCGGAAAAACCGTCTGGAAAACGCCTCGCGACGAGCCGACCTGTTGGGCGACTCCGCTGATCGTGAAGGTCGGCGATCGGCAACAAGTCGTCATGAACGGTGAGAACTACGCCCGGGCTTACGACCTCAAAACCGGCCAGGAGTTATGGCGTTGTGGTGGGCAAACGACACGCCCCGCAGCGTCGGCGGTCGCCGATGATGAATTGGTTTACATCGGCAGCGGCTTCCGGGGTTCTTTCCTGGGAGCCTTTCGTCCCGACGGCCGCGGGGATATCGCGGCGACCCGAAATGTCGCCTGGACGATCGGTCGCGACACACCCGATGTCGCCTCGCCACTGCTGTCCGACGGCCGGCTCTATTTTTATAAAGGAAAGTCGGGGTTGCTCACTTGTGTCGATGCCAAAACCGGCAAACCACACTACACAGCCAGTCGGATTCCGGGTGTCAACAGCACCTACGCTTCGCCGATAGCCGCCGGCGGCTTTGTCTACTTGACCGACCGCAGCGGCGAAATCACGGTGATCAAGGATGCGGATACCTTGGAAGTCGTAGCGACCAACCGGTTGGGTGAACCGGTCGACGCGACCCCGATTCCGGTCGACGATCAATTGTTCATCCGCAGTGAGAAAAGTCTGTTTTGCATCAGCCGCTGAAGGCGGGCTGCCCCGTTGCCGATCGAAGCGGCAACGGCGATGATCAGCCGCTTGATCGGGAGTGGGTGGGGTGATCGCTCACGACGCCTCGTGGCTTTTGGCCCCGGGGCGACGGGGGAGGAAAGTCCGGGCTTCACAGGGCGGGATGGTCGATAACGTCGACCGGCCGTGAGGTTAGGGAAAGTGCAACAGAGAGTAGACCGCCGAACGGTCACGCCCCTCGGGGCTGACGCGTGGTAAGGGTGAAACGGTGCGGTAAGAGCGCACCAGCGGCCGGGGTGACCCGGTCGGCTCGGTAAACCCCATCCGAAGCTAGACCAAACAGGGTGCATGGTCGGGCGGCGCCGTGAGGTGATCGCTCAACCGCGAAGTGGCCCGCTTCGCTATCGACATCCGGGTAGGTCGCTCGAGGCGACGGGCAACCGTCGTCCCAGACAAATGGTCACCGGCGACGTTTTTTCAAACGTCGTCACAGAACCCGGCTTATAAACCCACTCCCGATCATCGTTTCAGAACGGGGAAAAGGGGTCAGGTCTCTTTTGCGAGGAACTCGCCCTGCGGGTGCTTTGCACAAAAGAAACCTGACCCCTTTTCCCACTTCGCGACCGCGACTTCAGCAGCTGGGCAGTCGTCACGATCACGAGCAACAGCAGGACGACCGCGGCGAGTCCATGAGCGGGCTCGAACAGATAATGCGCCGCCGAATCGGCGGCCGGCGTGACCCCATGGCCGGGGTGCGCCGAGGCGGTCGAGCCGATCGAGATCGTCATCACCGAGGCCACGATTCGGCCGGTCATCAACCGCAAATTCATTCGAGATTCACTTTCTAGTAAGGAACTGGTCG
>SKZY01000206.1 GCA_007127095.1 Planctomycetaceae bacterium | reverse complement strand
CTGACCGACGTTTATGCTTGCGGGCGGGCGGCACCGGGCCAAGATCGCTCATCGGCCGATCCGCTGACGACGACGCCTTTCTGGTTCCAATCGAGGTAAGCCGTGACGTCGGCAGGGCAATACCGCAGCGTCAAACCGCAGCGACGACGGGCGCTCTCATTGGGAAGCGAACCGTGCAGCAGCAGGTCGCTGTGAATCGACATCTGCCCAGCCCGCAACGGCGTTGCTAGCAGTCTTCCATATTGTTCGGGGTGTGCGACGGTCTGGTCGAGCACGTTGCCCGCCGTGGCGTCGCTGTCGACGAAGTCGATCAGGCCAAAAGTGTGCGATCCGGCGAAGACTTCCATGCAACCGTTTTCGGGGTCAGCATCGTCGATCGCCAACCAGGCCGTGATCGCCTTAGTCGGTGTTAGCGGCCAATAGCTGCAGTCTTGGTGCCAATCGACCCGCTTACCGTCGCCGGGCAGTTTGCAAAAGAAATGGGCCCCCCAGCCGATCACGTCTTCCCCCAACAGGTCGCGGATCGGTCCGACAATATTTGGGTGGTGCAACAGGTCCCAAACGCGGTCGTGTTTTAAATGCGCGCTGCTGATCGAGTAACTGTCGCGACCCGCCGCCAAGGCTTCGGACAACAGCCGATCAAAATAGCTGCGATAATCGTCGGCTTCCTTTGCGTCGAGCACATCCAACGGTGCTAGGTAGCCGTCCTGGTTCCAGGCGTCGACTTGATCGGCGCCCAACACATCCGGATTCGGGTTCATGGTCGGAAAAAAACGAATGTCACGCTCGACCGTCGCGATTTCCTCGCGGGTCGGGATCATGGCGAAGTCGGTTCGTGTTTGCATGGGGGGCAATCAGAGAAGGTGAAGATCGCTGTGGGAGGGCGAGTCGGACCGTGATAATAGCAAAAAAAATCAATCTTTCGCCCATTTTGCCAGATTGATTAAAGTCTCGCACGACCCAGACGTGCCGCGACCCAGTGGCGCTCCGAAATCTATTGGCCAGGGAGGTGCCATCCAATGTTGCTCGACCGCATCGACATCGACTCGCACGGACCGCTCAGCGCGCTCGGCTTGGGGCCGTTTTCGCAACGAATCAACGTGATTCACACTGCCGCCGGTTCGGGCAAGACCGCCCTGGTCCGGTTCCTCCGCGATTCATTGACCGGCACGACGCCCGCCTACGCCGGCATGTCCGGCTCGCGGGGACGGATCGTCTGGGCTGCCGCCGACGGACTTTATCACTGCCGCCGCGAACCCGACGGGTCTCAGCAAGGACGACGATACGTCGAGTTCGAGAGCCGCTTGGCGACCCCGACGAACGATCGTTGGGATCGCCCTCGCGTCGTCGTCGACCTGCCGGCGGCAATCGTCGACGGGATCGTCACCGACACCACCCTCCATTCGCTCCGCCGTGTCGTCGCGGCGCTGTTGGACGCTGGACTCGACCCAGCCGCGGTCGATCGGGTGGCCGACGCCGATTCTTCCATCGGTGATCGCGATCGCAACGCCGAAGTCGAATCGCTGCGAGCCGAAATCGCCCAGCTGACTTCCGCTGTGAGCCACCATGGGACGTCCGCTGAATCGGTCGACCGCCAACGGCTTCGCGACCGCTTGGCGGCTCTCAACTGGGAGCTCGGCGCGATCGATTCACGGCGCGAATTCGCTCGCCATAGCGATGCGGCGATCGAAAAACGCCGCTCCGATCGTCAAACGCTCGCCACCGCCGTCGAGGAAGTCGACCGCCTCCGCCGTCGCGAGACGGAACTGAAACGCCGTATCGCCGACCTCGAACAGGCGCGGAACCGGTTGGAGTCCGAGGCCCGCCGCGATGAAAGCCTGGCCGCGATCGTTCGCGTCGCTCGTACCCGGATCCTCTGGTTCAATCGTCAGATCGAGGCGATTCAACAGGTCGTTGAAGACCTGCGGCGACTCGGTCATCACTCACCCGCCACCGCTTGGGACGGAGCCCGCTGGGACGAAGCCAACTCGGGTGACGATGACGCAGAACCGCTCAACCACCTCTGCCGACTCGTCGATCGATTGATCGGTCGTTTGGAAGCGGAACAAAGTCAGTGGTTTGATCAGGACCACCCCGCCGATGAACTGATCGGCGATGCGATCGCCGAATCGGGCTCCGATGAGCGAGCGGATCTGTCTTGGCTGGAAGATTCGGTCCGCCGGGGCCGGATCGATTCACTCCACCGCGCCGCCCGCCGTCGCCGGCTCGACGAAATCGCCGACAGTTCGGTGACGTCCGATGGGGCGAAGGACCTGCTGTTGTCGACGCTGCGATCGGTCGGCTCGGCACTCCACTCGATCTCGCGCCGGTTGAGCGGCTTGCAACAGCAGGCCTATCACGCGACCCATGACGCCGTCGAACGCTCCGAAAGCGAATTGACTGACGTGCTGCAGCAATTGGTCGAAAACCGTACCCGACTGGTCCACCGCGTGGCCCGGGCCCAACGTTTGCCCGAACCGTTGCTAAACGAAGTCATCTGCGGCGATACACCGATCAGCGAATTACTCGATCGTGATCCCGACCCAGCGGTCCCAAGCCACCCGACGCTGACCGTCGACGGCGGTGCCAACGAGTCGGTGGTCTCGTCGTTGCCGGAAGCGACCTGCTCGCTGACCGATCCGTTGCTGAGCGACGATTCGACTCAGCGCGATTCGATCCGCCAACGGCGTGAACAAGCCTGCCAACGGGTCGAGGCCGAACGTCGCGAATTGGTCACCGAACTGCAACAGACGATCCGGCTGATGAACGATCGCCTGTCGCGGGCAGAAGCGATTCGTGGCCGATTGCGGAACCTGCCTGCCGTCGCCGCAGCACCGGTCGATGATCGCCATCGGATCGAGGCCGAAATCCGCCAGATAAATCGCTCACTGAGCGTCGATCCGATCTCCGCGGCGAACGCGGCCCGCCTTCACCGCTGCCGTGGGCGATTACAGCAGCTCGAGTCGGTGGCCGATCCGGGTGCGGTCTCAACGCCGCTGGCCCAGCGTTCCAGCGACTACCTACGACGCCTGACCGGTGGCCGGTTGCAGCATTTGGCCTGGAGCCGATCGGCTGATTCCGCGATCAACCGCGGCCGGTTGAACGTCAGTATCGATTCGCGAAGCGAAGACGATTTTTCCGCCGCCGACCGATTCCTCGCCACGCTGGCGGTTCGACTCGCCGCCGCCGACGAATTGTCTCGCCGCGGTCGTCCCTTGCCGTTGGTAATCGAAACGCCCGCATCGCTGTTCACGCCGGCCGCGGTCTGGCATGCGGAACGCAGTGAATTGCGGACCGATACAATCGACGATACGGTCGATCACCGTTGGGAACAGGACCTGGTCAACGTACTGGCCGAAGCCGCATCCCGCGGCCGCCAAGTCATTCTGCTGACCGATCAACGTCCACTCGCCGTCGCGGTCGTCCGTGCCGGCGGCCGCGGCTTCGGGTTCGATCCGACGCTGCGGTTCGCCCAGCCGCCGATCGATGATGTGACGGGCACCTTTGCTGCGGGCGCCTTTGCTGCAGCGGGCGTTGCGACGCTCGACGGCGGTCATACGACTCAAGGCTTGAACGGCTTCGATGCAACCGTTGACCGCGAACCGCCGACCGTGCCGAGGTCCGAGTTCGATCGCGCGGCTAGTGATCCGCGTTCGAACCCGTTGCGAGCCCAGCGGCGATCCGATCAGCGAGATGTGGTCGCCTTTCCGATCGGCGGACGGTTCAATGGAAATGGCCGTGGCGGTGCCAAGTCGAACCCTTTTTTCCTGACCGGCGATAGCTCGATCGCACAATCACCGTCGGTCGATGCCGTCGCCGCAGCTCGGCTACAGGTTCTTGGCGTGATGACGGTCAGCCAATTGCTGGCCGCCAGCCCGCAGGAATTGGCCGAGCGCGTTCAGATGATCGATATCAATGCGGCAACGATTCGCCGTTGGCAACACGAATGCCGATTGGTTTGCGGCGTGGCTGGTCTGCGTGGTTTCGATGCCCGCGTCCTGGTCGGCTGCGGGATCATACACCCTCGCGAAATTGTCGAGATCGAACCGGCGGAGTTGGCCGAGAAGGTCGAAGCGTTTTTGGCGACCGATCGTGGCGATCGGATCCTCCGCACCGGTACTCGACAAGAAGTCGCTCGATTGACCGAATGGGTCGCCGAGGCCCGACGCGGGTCCACGACCGACCGGCGATCCGATCGAGGCGGTGCGGCGGTCGCTCGCTCGCGTCCCGATTCGACCAAAGATTCGACGATGCCCCGGTCAACCGATGCCGAGTCGCCGGACGGATATGGCCGCAAAGGGCCGTCGCGGACACGTTCCCGGCGAGGCCGTCGCGGTGGGTCCGCCGCAACGAGTCGACCTGATCATCATGGTGCCGCCCAGTCCGACAGCGTGCCGCTGGCGGATAGCCGCGCGACTGCCGAATCGCGTCCCGATGATGCGACCTGGCGGTTCTACCTCGATCGAGAAAGTCCTGTCGTCGATGCCCCGGCGATCGGCCCGCGGATGGCGGACCGATTGGCGGCGATCGGGATCGACACCGTCGACGATCTGTTGACCGCCAGTCCCAAGCGAATCGCTGCGGAGTTGGAGCTTCGCCGCGTCGATGATGCGGTCGTTCGCGGGTGGCAGCAACAGGCGACGCTCGTCTGCCGGGTACCGATGCTGCGTGGACATGACGCCCAACTGTTGGTCGCTGCCGGGATCACCGAGCCCGAGCGGTTGGCCGAGTGCGATCCGCAGTGGCTGTTGACCCAGATCAAACCGATCAGCAGCGGGCGCCAGGGGCAGAGCATTCTTCGTGGTAGCGCCGAACCCGACTTGGCCGAGGTTTCGGATTGGATCGCTTATGCGCAAGCTCACCGAGAACTCCGTGCCGCGTGACCCGTCGTTCGCTGAGCGGTCCGTCGGGCTGCTCATGCGGGTCGGCTGCGCGCTACTCGGCGGCTGCTTGGTCGGCTGCCAGTCCGTCGCGCCGATCCACGTCTGGCATCCGCCCCGCGTCGATTCGGCGGCGGGAAAGACGGTCGCGGTCGCGCCGCTGACCGGCGCCCCCGAGATCGCCCGCCCACTGCATGCCGCGATGCTCCGCGAACGTCCCGACGATTCCGGCCGCTCGATCGTGGCGATCGATGCCAGCCGACTGCAGGATCACTCCGAAATCCGCTTGGTTTCAGCCGAGGAAGGTGAATCGAGCGATATCGCGCTCGTCAATCTCGCCCAACGGGCCGGTGTCGATTATCTGTTGATCGGCGACGTGATGCCCGGCTCCGGCCGCCGTCAAGCATCGCGAGCCGGCATGGGCAATGAGCCTCTACCTGGTGACGACCGATACTCCGACATCACGGGCCGGTCGGGACTTGAGGATCGATTGGTCGACGGCGATCGCAATGGAGTCCGTGTGCCCGGAGGCCCCCTGTTTTTGTCGCCGCTCGACCCGATCGAAGAGATCGTTACCCCGTTGATGCGTCACCACGATGACTGGTTGCGGGTCTCTTGGAAATTGATCGACGTCAAACGTGGTGTCCCGCTGAGCGGACAACCGGTGGTCACTTGGCGAGAACCGGGCGCGACCGAATCCGCCACGATCACAGCCGCGGCTCGATCCGCTTGGGAATTACTCTCGCCGCATGTGATCAGCGACCAGGCGCAACTGACCTCACCACGCTTGGCACTCGGGGCAACCGCGATCCGCCGCGGCAACCGGGTAGCCGCGGCGGGCGATTGGCAACAGGCCGAGCGGGTTTGGCAAGCGGTACTCGATCGCCATCCGACGAACCACGCCGCGATGCACAACTTGGCGGTGGCAGCGGTGGCCAGACAAGATTTCTCGGCTGCCCAAACCCACATTTCGGCGGCGCTGGGACGCCACTCTTCACCGCTCTATCGCGCCACGGCGGTTTGGATCGAACAACGCCAGCGAGACTACCACCTGGCGTTCGACCTGCCCGATCCGCCCACGGGTTGGGCGGCGACCCGTCGCTGAACCGGATGGTGGACGACCGTCAGATCGATTTCCAACTCCGCTCGGCAGCACTCGCCAAGACGGCGTCACAAACCTTTTGAGTCTCCAACGCGTCACGGAAGTTCGGCGACACGACAGCATCGGTTTCCAGCGACTTGAGGAAATCGGCGACCTGATGGATGAACGAGTGCTCGTAACCGATTTGCAATCCGGGGACCCACCAGTTGCCCATGTACGGTTGATCGCCGTCGCTGACATGGATACTCCGCCAACCGCGAACGATCGAATCGTCGCCGTGATCGAAGTACTCCAACCGGTGCAGGTCGTGTAGATCCCAGCGGATCGAGGCGTGTTCGCCATTGATCTCCAAGGTGTACAACGCCTTGTGCCCGCGGGCGTAACGGGTCGACTCGAACAGCCCCAGCGATCCGTTGCTGAAGTGGCAGAGGAACGAGCAGGCGTCGTCGATCTTGACCGCCTCTTTTTGTCCGGTCTCGGCATGCATCCGCTCCTTGACGAATGTCTCGGTCATGGCGGAAACGTCTTGGATGCCGCCGTTGAGCCACAGCGCGGTGTCGATACAGTGGGCCAACAGGTCGCCGGTGACGCCGCTGCCGGCCGCTTCGGCGTCGAGCCGCCATGTCGCCGCGCCTCCCTGCGGGACGTCGGCGTTGATCGTCCAATCCTGCAGGAAATTGGCCCGGTAGTGAAACACCTTGCCGAGCCGTCCTTCATCGATCAATTGCTTGGCCAACGTGACCGCGGGGACACGGCGGTAGTTATACCAAACCATATTGCGAACCCCGGCCTTCTCGACCGCGGCACACATCTCTTCCCCTTCGGCGACGTCCATCGCCAACGGCTTTTCACAAAGGATCATCTTGCCGGCCTCAGCCGCCGCGATCGCGATCTCTTTGTGCAGGTTGTTCGGCGTGCAGATGTCGACGGCGTCGATGTCGTCACGCTTTAAAAGCTCTCGCCAATCGGTCTCGATCGACTCGTAACCCCAATTTTCAGCGAACCCGGCCGCCTTGTCGCGGTTTCGTGCACACAATGCCTTAAGCACCGGACGGTACTCACCAGGGAAAAAATGGCTCGCTTGGCTGTAGGCATTGCTGTGCGCTTTGCCCATGAAGCCGTAACCGATCATTCCGATATTCAAATCTTTCATCCGACAATTCCTTAGTCAAACCTACGAAGGGTGCTGTTCACGCGGCGGCATTACTCTCGCCAGCCGTGAGCGTCCTGGACGGCCAACATCGCGGCCAAAATGCCGTTCCAGGTTTCGCCCTGCTCCATCACCGAATTGGGAAACATGCATCCGTCCCAACAGATGTGGCGACACGTCTTGAGCAGATCGCCGTGCTCGTCGCGGAGCCAATAACCGGCGTCGTTGGCGATGTCCAGTTTTCCCCCGGCGGCATCGGGCAGACAATGCCGGCCGGTCTTATCGTGCGTTCCTGTCCCATGCACGGTGCCGTCGTTCTGGGCGACATGGAAGTCGATCGTCCACGGCCGCAAAACATGCGTCAATTTCTTCAACGCGTCGCGTTTTCGAACCGTGTCGCTCCAATCGAAATCGGCGGGCAACAACGCGTCTTCTGGAGCGTTGTAACCCATCAGGTAAAGCAACGTATGAGCCATGTCGGCTTGAAAGCCGAGCCGTTCCGGGTGGCCGACGCGTTCCAGCAAATCCGCCATGTGCTTCCACGAGTGCATTCCACCCCAGCAGATCTCCCCTTCCGCCGCCAACCGCTCGTCGTACTCCTCGGCGATGTCACAGGCCGCCTTGAACGTGTCGGCGATCTTGGATTGGTTCCCTTCGGGGTCCTGAACCCAATCGGCCGGCCCCATCCCACTGTCGATCCGGACGACACCGTAAGGACGAATCCCCATTTGACGGAGCTTCCGAGCGATCTCGCACCCCTTACGGACCTGGGTCAAAAAGGCTTCGACTTCCTCGGGACCTCCCGCGGCCGAACCGCCACCGGTCGGCGGCCAAACCGGAGCGACGACACTGCCGATCACCAAATCGCGACTGCGGACCCGCTCGGCCAAGTCCTCGAGTTCCGCGTCGGTCGCGTCGATCGATACGTGTGGGTCGAACAGGAACAGGTCGACCCCATCGAACCGCCGTCCATCGACCTCGGCGGCAGCCGTCAGATCGAGCATCGCGTCCAATTCGATCGGCGGGTCGTTGCCCTCGCCCCCCTTGCCGACCACGCCGGGCCAGGCGGCGTTGTGGAGCTTGGGAAACTGATTGGGGTGTGCTGAGTTCGTCATGGCACTAAAGCTACCGGAATGGGGTTGGGATGGACGGAGAAGACGAGACAGCGAATCAATCGTCGCTTAGCTGCCCGCCCGCGGCAGGTCGCCGTGGGTGTCGGGACCGAAGTAGCGTAACCCGACCAGCGGCTCGCTGCCGGTGTTTTCGATTTCAACCCCTTGGGTCGCCGCCCGGTGACTGATGAAGACTTCGTCGGTCGTGTTTTCGCCGAAACGGATCATCGCCGGGGTCTGCAAGTCGAGCGAACCGATCCGGCCGCGTCCCTGCACTGTGATCCACGAACTCGCCCCGGGGTCCCGCAGCGTGCACTTGGCGCCCGGCTGCAACGTCATTTCCTTGGCGCTGAATAGCTGTTGGCCGTCGACGGTGCCGTAGACGATCCAGAGATCCTCAAACCCATCGCCGCTTTTCGCGTCGTCACGGATCGGTTCCAGATAATTCGATTGCTTGAAGTGGGTGTCGACGTTCTTGTCCCAATCGAGTTGACCGACGATGAAGTCGAGGTCCTGATGCTTTTCCTCCGGCATGTCCTTGACCAACAACGACCAGGGGACATAACGCCCTTCGACGATCGATTGGTACATCCCGAACACGTCGCTGCCCCACTGTGGCTCATAGGTACACAACGACCCCGGGGCGTGCAACACGCCCGGAGGGATCAACCAACCGGTACCCCGCTTCAGCCGATAAGCACGACTCAAATCGAGGATGCCGTTGTCGCCCTCGTTCCAATTTTCCAAACAACGACGAACGTCCTCGGGCCGCGTCCCGGGCTCGAGGCCCATGAAGGTGTAGGCGAAGTTGTTGTCGACGTTGTTCAACTGAGGCGGGAAATAATAGCTTTCCGGCTTGCCTTCCTGGCCAACCAGAGCCGCGTCTTCGAAGCTTTGGTGCATGTGATGCGGGATCGGGCCCATGTTGTCAAAAAACTTCGAATAGACCGGCCAACGGTCGTAACGGTCGAAGATTTTGGCACCGACCAGGTCGGCTCCTCGCTCGGCGACGGCGTCGCGAAGCAAGAACTTCTTGCCTTCGAATAAGCAAAAACTGAGCCCTTCATGCCAGACTCGCCCTTCGTTGGCCGCTTCGGTAGTGCTGCCGAACCAACGCTCGTCGATCCCGCCGCGGTCGGCCCCAAATCGGTAATAGTCGCCCGGATGAAGCTTGATCCGACGCCCTGGGTGCAGGAACGATCGAGGGACCCAAGTCGGGGTCAGCCGCAATAAGCCGTCACCAGCGTCCATTGCCGAATCGAGGATGGACGCGACGCTGTCGCCCTTGATCATGCCGTCATCGAGGCGAACATTGGTCATCAATCAGACTCCGGGGGGTATGGGGATGGTCGCCGCCGAATCACCTTGCGGCGACAGATGTTTTTTTCTGTTTCGATTCGACGCGAATCAGCTACGCCATCCGCACATCGCCGAATCACCTTGCGGCGACAGATGTTTTATTGTGTCGGTTCAAGGGTTACAAGAACGCCACCGACGATTCCCCCTTCCCTACCTCCACGGCCGAGCCCGGATCGACGACGATGACCAAGAATCCTCCGCAACAGCTTCACCGACTCTTCGACAATTCGCCAATCCTCGTCGATTGGATCGACGAATCGCCGATCAGCGGCGACTATCCCACCACCCGTGGGCCGGTCGCGATCCGTCACGGCGTGTTGAAGTCGGGTAAATCGGCCGGTGTCGAAATCGCTTGGGTCGATACCGGTGCCTCCCAAACCGTGCTGCTGCTCAGCCGCGGGATGGGCATCTGGCGAATCAGCTCGGGAGAGATCGACTTCGGCTGGAAATCACCGATCGATGGCCCGGTCCACCCGGCTTGGGTGCCGCTCACCGATCCCGACGGACTCGGTTGGCTGGAAGGGTTCGATGAATTGCTCGTCCGCTGTGGGTTGGAGAGCAACGGGGCGCCGGAGAAGTCCGATGACGGCACGCTGAAGTACCCGCTGCACGGCCGCATTGCCAACCTGCCGGCGACCGGATTGACGGTCGAAGTCCATGTCGCCAGCGGCCAGGTCGCCGTGGTCGGCGATGTGATCGAATCAAAGCTGTTCTTCAAGCGACTTCGATTGCGTAGCCGCACCGTCTTCACCGCCGGTTCGGCGGATATCGAGATCGTCGATGAAGTCACCAACGAGTCGGCGCGACCGGCCACCGCCCAGCTGCTCTATCACATCAACCTCGGTGTTCCTGTGCTCGGGGAAGGGGCCAAGCTGATCGCCCCGATCGCCGAAATCGAAGCCAAGGATTCCTTGGCGGAAGGCGAGCTCGAGCACTGGAACGAGTTCGTCGCGCCGCAAAGCGGCTTCGCCGAACGGGTCTATTTCGCTCGCCTGCGTTCCGACGACCAGCAGACTGCGGCGGCGATGTTGCGATCGGCAGACGGCGGGTCGGGGCTCGGCGTGTCGTACGATACGACCCACCTGCCACACTTCATTCTCTGGAAAAATACCGCCGCGGAAGCCGATGGCTACGTGGTCGGACTCGAGCCGGCGACCAATTTGCCCAATCCCCGCTCGGTCGAAACCGCAGCCGGACGCGTCGTCGAACTAACACCCGGACAAACCATCAAGTTCCAGGTCGGTGTTCACCCGCTATCCAATCCCAGCCAGGTAACCCGATTCGCCGATCGAATCGCCGAACTCGAGGTCGGGGCAAACGAATGAAAACTACCATTGGTCGCTCGCTTGCACCCCAATTTTCGCAGGCACTGCCATCCCAAGTCTTGAGGGATCGGCATCGACAACCCGGTTGATCGGTAACCGCCTTCGTCACCCAGCGGGGCACGTTTCCTCTGGGTTGCACGGTTCCTCAGGGTGGCACGTTCCTCAGGGTGGCACGCCCAGAGCCGCTAGGCGATGGGCGTGGGGGCCATCGAGGTGTCCGACTGTCGCCTCCCGGTTGAGGCTTTGTCGGTAGGTCGAGCCAGCGTTCAGGGTGCTCCCCACGCCCTTCGTTCCTCAGGGCGTGCCACCCATGCGAATAGCAGGGCCTGCCATCCATGCGACCAACAGGGCCTGTCATGCATGCGACTCACTGGGCAAGTCACCCATGCGACCAACAGGGCGTGTCACCCATGCGACTCGCATAGGGCGTGTGATCCCCAATTCACGCAGGATTTATCACCCTTTCATGGAGTCGACGACCGAGCGCTAGCTGCCTACTTGTCGAACGGCGAAATTTCGATCAGCCAATCGGTCAAGCCGCTGACCGGCGCGGCCGGTTCGCTGTAGGTCCACATGTTTCGCACCAGGTCGGACATCAACATCCCGCCGATGCCCATCACCAACACGACACAGACGAGTCCGACAACTTGGAAAATCGAAAACGGCACTTCGTAAGCAGAGACCGGAGGGCCTCCGACTGCGACCGTTTCGTCGCCAAACTCGTCCTCGACCGCCAAAGCCTCTTCGTCACCAAATCCGCCTTCGTCCGACTCGGCAAACTCATCGCCATCATCGAGCGCCTCACCGAAATCGGCACCTTCGAGTGCCGCGGGGTCTTCGGCAAAGGCACTGTCTTCGACTTCGATCACCTGAGAACTGCTGTCGCTGTCGTTGTCGACCGAAATCCCCGAAGGCGACAGCTGAAAATCTTCTCCGCCAACCCCGGAGCCGGCGTCCGAACCCAATCCGCTCCCCTTGCCGCTGCTGCCGACGCCACTGCCGACTTCCAACCCCAGGTCGAGGGCGGAAATGCTGCTACCGGCCAAATCGAGCGGTTCGCTTTCCAATGAAATTCCGCTGTCCGACGGACTCATCAGGTTGATGCCGCTGTCACCGGACATCGACAAGTCGCTACCGCCGAGTACCAATTCGTCGTCATTGTCGGTGATCAGCAGGTCGTCGTCGTCATCGTCATCGGAGAGCGACAAGTTGCTTCCCTTGCCGCTACTGCCGCCCGATTTTCCGACGTCACTGCCAAGGACATTGCCGCTGTCACCGGAGATCAAGCCGCTGCCACCGCCATCGGCACCGAGCAGGTCGAACTCGCTCAGCACATCATTTTCGTCACTGATCTTGCTGCCCGCACCGCTGCCGGAATCGGCCTTGATGTCGAGGTCGTCCATCAATTCCAGGCTGCTCAGACTCGAACCACCCGCCGACGAACCGGAGGCCGATCCCGAACCCTTGCCTACCGGGGCAGGCTCATCGCCGAGCAGATCACCACTGTCGCTCAAACCGAGCAGATCTTCACCGCTGCTGTCGTTGTCCGCATCGAAGGTTAAATCATTGTCGCTCTGACCGGCCGCTTCCGACGGCTGATCCCGCTTGGCGATCGGGCCGGTGCTGCCCGTCTTCGGATCGATGGCCAAATCAAGAACTTCGGATTCGTGCGTCAAAGCCGGCTCATTGAGCGACAGTTGTAGTTCACCCGAATCGAGTTCGACCAACCCTTCGTGACGGCCCTTGACCGTGAAGTCGCTATCATCGTCATCTTCCGATTTCGAGACGACTTGAACGTCACTGCCGTCGCCATCACCGTCACCGGCGACCAGATTGACATCGCTGCCCCGCAGACTGCTGTCATCGGACGAAATCGCTGAACCGAGATCGAGATCGTCGACCATCACGCCGCTGCCATCGCCCGCTGAATCGGTCGGGGCTTCGTCATCACCGGCGATCTTATAGGGATCGTAATCGTCGCCCGCTTCACTCAGATCTTCGGCCAAACGGTCCAATTCGCTCGCCGGGAACTTCCAACTAGCCCCGTCGCGGAAGCCGCGAACCTTCCCCTCGCTCCGCAACGAGACCAATTTCTCGGTCGTCAGTCCTAGCTTCTTGGCGGCTTCTTCTAACGACAAAAATTGGCTAGACATCTTCGGAAAAGCTCCACTGAAATCGTCGCCTACTTACCCCGGAGTCTGCGGATCTCCTCGGGCAGCGGCGAAGTGGCGTTGAATTGAATCGTGAAATCGTCAGCGAGCGGCCGACTTCCCGTCAACCGAATTTCACCGCTGCTGTCAATATGATACACAGCCATCCAGCGCTGCGACGCATTTATTAGTGTAATCGCCTGAACTCCGTCGCCAAGTTCGCGGGAAAATCCGATTAAATCGCCTGCCGTCATCAGATGAGGAATATTCTTTCCCTCTGGAATGGGGGTTACTGTCAGCCCCGATTCCGGCGGCCCTTCCGCCGCCGGGACCGAAAACACGCAGGTGCTGACGAGCACCAGCCCTAGAAAAACCGCCGAACCGATTGAAAGGCTGGGGCGGCGCTGCAGATAACGCGTCATCGGAGGGTCCCATCGGGGGTGCGAGCGGGCAGCCGCAATCACGGCCACAGAATCCGCCTTGTATCCGAACCCCGTTTCATGGAACAAGACACTTTTGTCGGTTCGACAACCGTCAAGACGACCGAAACCATGGCGATCAAGCCCGAAGCAGGATGCGGAGATGTCACGCGCCAAGCCGTCAGCGGATCATTCGGTAGACCCCTCACAGGTCTCGCCGCCGTCACCAACCGCGGACCCAGCGGATGCCTCCAGCGGTGCGGAGGGACCGCTTGGGATCGTGTTGGGACTCGTCGTGGCGGCCGCCTTCTACCTGTTCGCGTGGGCGGTTCCGCTGGCTGCGATCGAACGTTATTTCCTCGGCCACCCCGTGGCGATCGCGGCGACGATCCTGTTCGCAATCGCCGCATCCATCCTGGCCGTTAAAGCGGTTCACGTTCGTGGCCGCGCCAAATTGACGGCGGGTCTCCGCGATGATGATCTGTTGCCCGCTTTCCCTGGCGGCGATGGCGCGACCGAACAATGGCTGCTGCAAAACGACGCCGGCCGCGTCGCCAAATTGTGGCTCGCGTCGCTGGCCCAATTGCCCACAGCGGCGCGGACCAGCCCGCTGGCCGTCCGACTGGCCGAATTGCTCCGCCGCCAATCGACTCGGGTTTCCACCCGTCACCAGGCCGATGACCTGCGAGAAATCTCATCGCGCGAAGCCGATGTCGCTCACGATTCCCTGCAATTGGTCCGGATCATCGTCTGGGCAATCCCGATGCTCGGCTTTCTCGGAACCGTCATCGGTATTACCCAAACACTCGGTGGCCTCGACTTCAGCGACGGGACCGCCGCGGTCGATCGACTCAAAAGTGGGCTCTACGTCGCTTTCGATACCACCGCACTCGGCTTGGTCCTCTCGGTGGTGGCGATCTTTTTGCAATTCCCGGTCGAACGATCCGAACAACGTTTGTTGGCCGAGATCGATCGTCGCGTCGGGGCGATCCTCGCCGCCCGACTGCCCTCCGATGACCACGCCGACAACCCGGCCGCCCAAATTTCTCAACTCTGCGACGGCATCCGCGTCGCCGTCGCCGATTCGCTCGCGTCGCAGGCCCAACTCTGGCGGACGACGATCGATGAAGCACACTCGCATTGGCATCGCATCGCCGAAGACAACGGCGCCCGTATCGGTGAGGCGTTGACCTCCCACCTGACGCCGCTGCTGAGCCAGCATTCTCAGTCGCTCGGCGACCACGCCCACTCGCTGCGAAAACACAGCGATTCGATCGCCTCGGTTCGCGACGGCTTTGTCTCGGACCTCGACCAGCGTTGGAACGAGTGGAACCAGCGTTTAGTTCAGGCGAGCGGGCAAGCCGGCGACCTCGGCGAAATGCAGCGGATGCTCGACTCCAACCTGATGCGATTGGTCGAAGCCAACGCGGCCGTGCAACACAGTTTGCAGGTCCGCGATGAAGCCCAACTGGAAACTCGCGTCGCCGATCAACTCTCCGACGCGATGCTGGCCCTCGCCCGCGCTGTCGATCTGCTCGGCCAACAATTGCCGCCAGCCCGCCGTGAAGCACTCGCGGCCGCCACTGCCGCCACAAACTCAGCCTCTGCCGGTCCCGCGTCGGCCCGACAAACGCCCGTTGATCGGTCCGGTTCCGCTGTCGCTCCCGACGTGATTCACGATCGCGATGCCGAATCGCAAGCCGCCCCGCGGAGACGTGCCGCATGAGCGGCCGACGCCGCGAGGGGTTGGCCCCCACCCTGTTCCCCTTCTTGGCCGTGCTGGTCTGTACCCTCGGTACGTTGATCCTGTTGCTCGCCCTGGTCGCACAAAACGCGGGTGATGCGATCGCGTCGAGTTCCACTCAGCCGCCAGAAATCGACGCAGTCGAGACCGCCGCCGAGGCTGCGCGTCAGGCCGAGCAAATCGCTGCCGCCCAGCAGATCGAACGACAACTTCGTGAGGCCCGCTGGCACCGCGAACAGACCGTGGCGATGCGTGACGAACAGACCGCCGAACTCGAACAACGACGCGATGCTCTGGCTCACCTCGAAGACCATCTACAACGCCTCCGCGAAGAACTACGTCTGTTGACGACCGAGGTCGAGAAATCGATCGATGACAGCGGCGATCTGGTCGAAACCCAGCAGACTCTCGATCGCCTGATCAACGAAATCGAGCAGGAACGCGACGCCATCGCGAACCTCGATAAAGACCTCCAATCGCAGACGCCGCGGATCGTGATCGTGCCGCACAAAGGGCCCAACGGGACCGATCGCCGGCCAATCTACATCGAATGTCGACAAGACGGCGTCTACCTGCAGCCGGGTGAACGGTCGATCGCATTGGCCGACCTCGAATCCGAACCCGGCCTACCGAATCCGCTCGATGCCGCCCTGCGAGCGATCCGCCTACACGCACTCCGTGACTACGGCGACTCGATCGCGCCCTACCCGCTGCTGATCGTTCGGCCCGCTGGGATCGACAGCTATTCCGCCGCCCGCGGCGCGATGCGAGATTGGGATGACCAGTTCGGTTATGAACTCGTCCCCGACGGTGTCGAACTCGCCTTCCCGACAGCCGACCCGGTGTTGGATGCCAAAGTCGCCACCGCGATCAAAACCGCGATCGACCAACGCCAATCCATCATCGCCCGTTCGCCTCGCGGCGGTCGCGGACGCGGTGGCTCCACCCAAGCCGCATTCGGTCGCCATCGATCCGGTAGCGGTGGCCCAGCCGAATCTGGTGCCAGCGAACCTGCAGGTGATTCGACAGACAACCTCGCCGGCGGCAGGCGTATTGGCGACCCGGGTGATACCGCGAGCCGGCCTGGGACCGTGAACGGCACCGCGAGTAACGACACCGGCGGCGATCGATCGGCCGAATCACGATCGCCGACCGCCAAGCCGCTACCCGTGCTCTCGGCCGCCAAGATGTCTCGTGGCGACTCCTCAGGAGCACTCGGCGTTCCCAGAAACGCTTTCGCCGGCTCAGCCGGTAATTCGGCGTTCCCCGACGAGCCGATCGGCGGTGGGCTCGATCAACCGATGCTCGGCCCAGCCACCGATTCGACTACGGCGAACGCCAATCAACTCGCCACCAAGGCCGCTGGCGCTGGCCCCGCGGCAGGAACCGGCGATACCGGTCAGAACGACGCGATGACGGACGCTGCCGCTGACGGCGATCGTTCCCATTCCGGCTCGAATTTCGCAACCGCAACCACTGCCGCTGGCGCGACTTCAGTCGCGGCGGGAAACGAGACGGCAGACGTTATCGAGACGGGGACCGCAGCCGTCGAAGCAGAATCCGGGACGTCGACCCAAGGCAGCGGGACCATGCCGGGATCGGCCGCATCGCGAACCGGCAGTGGCGGTCCACAAGCCGCTGGCACACCGACCGAATCGTCTGACATGGGGACCACCGACGATTCCGATCAAGGATCACCGAACATGCAGATGACGGCGACGACAACCCCGCCTGTCACCCGCGTCGGCAAGGATTGGGCTTTGCCACCCGCGGTCTCGTCCAGCCGTGGCACCGAGATGCTGCGGACGCTGCGTGTGGAATGTCACCCCAACCGGTTCGTACTGCTCGCCGAAGGCGGACGCGGGGCGCCCAAGACGTTCTTATTCACCGATGGAAATATCAATCAAGCATCACTCGAATTGGCGACCGCGGTTCGTGATCGTGTCGATCGGTGGGGCGCCGGACTGCCTGGCGGACGCTGGCAACCGGTGCTGGATGTCGCTGTGGTAATCGGTGGTGAACAGAGCTTTCAAGAATTGGTGCGGCTGCTCGACGGCAGCGGTTTACTCATTCAAGCCCGAGGGACGCGATGACCCAATCCCGTCGCCGCTCCGCCGGCGCGTTCGCGCTCGGCCACGACGCCTTCCTCGATATCGTCGCCAATCTGGTCGGCATCTTGATCATCTTGGTGGTGATCCTCGGCAGCCGCACCCAAGAGGTCGCCGAAGCGATTCGAGAGCAGTCCGAACCGTCCGATACCGCGGCATCGGCCGCCGCCCTACCGACGCCCGAACAGCTTGCCGAACGGCTCCAACAACTCGACCGCGAAGCGAATCGAGCCGCGGCAGCCTTGGCTGATTCACAGCGGCTCGAACAAGCGATCCGTCGCAGCGACGCCCAACTCGAAATCGTCCGCAACCAGCGAGGCGAGTTGATGGATTTACTCGATGCCGCCAAACAGGCCTGGGACGACAAACAAAAAGAACTCGACAGCCGCGACGTCGAACGCGGCAAAGCCGAAGCCCGACTCGCCGCCGCACGCACCGAATTGGAAGACCTTCAACGTAACCGTGCCCGCGCCGAACAGACCGACCAGCCGGTCGTGGCCGTGTCGCACCTTCCCACCCCGATGGCCAAAACCGTCTTTGGCGAGGAACTCCACTTCCGCCTCAAAGCGGGACGGTTAGCGGTCGTGCCGATCGATCGATTGGTCGACCAAATCCAACGCGACTTCCAACGCTCGGCCAGCGGTTCCCGCGAAGGATTGATGGATTCCGCCGTCGGTCCGATCCAAGGCTTCATCGCCCGCTACGAAATGGAAAAGTCGCGAGAAACCGTCAGCCGCGGTGGACGCGTCGGGACCGCGACCCGGATCCAACTGGTCGGAATGGTCGTCGAACCCTTGGCCGAACCGTACGGCGAACCGCTCCAGGATGTCTTGAAACAGGCCGGCAGCATCCTCGATATCGAATTGGCGGGACGTTCACCCGAAAAGACGACGATCACGGTCTGGGTCTATCCCGACAGCTTTGCCCAATTTCGCCGCTTGAAAGAGCACCTCTACGGCCGCGGCTTCGCGACCGCCGCACGACCGCTGCCGATGGATCGACCGATCGCCGGAGGCCCCCAAGGCTCCAAATCGATCGCCCAATGAGCGTTTGGCACCTTTTCTGCGAAGCACCCGAAGGGCGAGTTCCTCACAAACGGTGGCTGACACTTTTTCCCCGCGCATTCGCTTTCCCGCGGCTTCGTTCCGCGATGAACAGACACTCTGTGGTGAACTCACCCGCCCGTCGCTGGATGCTAACGAGCCGGCGGTGTACGCTAATCGGCATGATCGGCACCGGCCGCCCCAACCCCCATTCCCTTCAAACACCGATGAGTGTCACTCCGATGCGTTTATTCCGTCCACTTCTCGCCCTTGCCCTAATCGTTGGTTCGTTCGCTTCCGTCCGAATCGTGTCTGCGCAGGATTCGGCGAAGATCGATTCGGCCGCAGCCGAAAAACTCGGCTGGAAACTCGGCGTCCAAACCTACAGTTTCAATCGCTTCACGTTCTTTGAAGCGATCGACAAAGCCGCTTCGGTCGGTCTGAAGTACGCCGAAGCCTATCCGGGCCAGACAATCTCGGCTGATATCGACGGCAAGATGGGGCCGGGGATGACGCCCGAACAGATCCGCCTGGTCAAAGCAAAATTGGCCGATTCGGGCATTCAACTGACCGCCTTCGGTGTTACCGGACTGAGTGCCGATGAAGCGGCCAGTCGCCGGACGTTCGAATGGTGTAAGGAATTTGGGATCGAGGTGATCAATACCGAAGTCCGTGAAGACGCCTTCGACACGCTCGAAAAACTCTGTGCCGAGTTCGAGATCAAGATCGGACTGCACAACCACCCCGAGCCCTCCTATTACTGGAACCCCGAAACGATCGTCAAAGCGGTCGAGGGCCGCAGCGAGTGGATCGGCGCCTGTGCCGATACCGGCCACTGGCTTCGCTCAGGCCTCAACCCCGTCGAGTGCCTGAAACAACTCGAAGGCCGGTTGGTCAGCTTCCACTTCAAGGATCTCAACCGTGAAGGGAAGGGCGCCCACGACGTGCCGTGGGGAACCGGAGTCGCCAACGTCCCAGCCCTACTCGAAGAGATGAAACGGCAAGGATTCCAAGGACCGATCTCGATCGAGTACGAACACAACTGGCTCGAATCGTTGCCCGAAATCGCCCAATGCGTCATCAACTTCCACGCCCTCACCGCCGACCTGACCAAGTAGCCGCCCCTTCGCGTCTACCCAATTTCCCAACGCAACGGCGCAGCCGTGCGGCCTCGTTGGGTGTGTGCGGTGGTTGAGTTTGAGGCGATGCTGACAGCCCTAGAATCTCGGGAAGTAGAGATTTAACCCTCCCGCGGGCATCGGTATGTACACAAGTCGCGAAGCGACGAAATGCGATAGCCATGGACGCAAGTCCATGGTTCATGGCGACG
>SKZY01000144.1 GCA_007127095.1 Planctomycetaceae bacterium | reverse complement strand
CCGGCTAATGGCCAATGGTAAAAATCCCTTCGGGATACAGACGCTGATTGCCGGCCGATCGGTCAGGACCGGGTCGCAAAGGCGATTAAGCCGAAAGACACGTCAGGGGGTGCTTAAGCGGCTTGTCTCTTCGATTGCTCGACTTGTGGATCGCTTGAGCAAACATCTCCTTGCCGGTTCCACTTTCTCCGACAAGCAGAACGGTGACGTTACGAATGGCTGCTCGTTTTGCGCGACCAACGGCGTCACGAATGGCGCGGCTGTCACCAGCGATGTCCTCAAAGCCTTCGATTTCAGCGGGAGCCTGCGCTGCTAAGTGCTGCAGGTGGGCATCAGGATCACGAAGCACTTCTGGAATAACATCGATCAAATCAAATGGCACATCGGTAATCCACGACTTCCCACCGAAAGTTTCATAGAAAGTGCATGGGAAGCGAGTCTTTCCAAGCAACAGCCAAACTGCGGTCATTGCGGGAGTACCGGGACTTAAGTGGAGACACAGATCGGTCTCTGCCCAGGCCTTGGACGACTTAAGAGAGTCAAGTTCCTGATTGGCTACCTCGAAGATCGACGCATAGTCGGTCGGCTTCTTCAGCTTGACCTCACTAATAACCGGTTTCCCGCCAAGCCACTTGGCGAACCAGCTGTTGAATTCTGACGCGTAATTTGTCAGTAGTCGCACTTCGTCGAATTTCTGCGTCGTTATTAACGTCTTCGTTGGCCCCAAATCTTCTTTCTTCGGGAGCTTCCCAGCCAGTGCGGCCATGAGCTTCTCGCAACGCGTCTGCGAGCTATTCGCAGCGAGCGATCGCAGATCGGAATGACCGATCCATTGGACGAGAACCTTTTTGCGGGGCATTGCACCAGCTTGTTTGTGAAAACAACAAAAGTGCTTATACCACCCGCGAGCATGGTCTGCAACCACCTGGGCCTCAGCAAAGGCGAGTATCCAACAAAAAAGGCCGCTTGCGATTGCTCGCAAGTGGCCTTTTGAGAGTGGAGGCGGCGGGAATTGAACCCGCGTCCCGCGACCCTTCCACGGACGCGTCTACATGTGTAGTCGAACTATTTTGGGATCGACCCTTGCGGGTTTTTCCCGAGTTTCGCTCTCCGCGGCGCTGCTCGACAGGCTCCGTGGTTCGCTAGCTCGAATCTTTTCTCGCCCGCCGCGTCTCGAGCATGACGGCGGACCATCCGGAATTACAGCTGACAGTCGGACGACTCCGGCGGCCATCCTCAGTCAGGGCAACCTGTTATTAGGCTGCCAAGGCGAAGTTTTCTTCGACACTTAAGGTTTTTAGTCAGCTTTTTACGTGGCCAACTGACCAACCACGACACGCAACGTACGCTTCGGCAATCCGGTCGAATCCAGATCGCCCCCAATTTCCGATCCCTTTACAAACCGCTCACGGTTCGCAATCCGGATCGGGGCGACGTGGCAGCGATGTGCCGCATCTACGGTTAGGATACGCCTGTGTACCGGTCGAGGCAAACGGTGACGAAGGCATTTTTCTTTCCCGCGGATGGCGATGGCTGACGAGTGCGAGATTTTGTTCGAAGACAACCATCTGCTGGTGGTCAACAAGCCGCCCGGGATGTCGACGATGGGCTTTGCTGGCGATGGTGCGTCAGGCCTCACCGTCCATCGCTGGGGCTGCGATTATCTGCGCCGCCGCTACCACAAACCGGGCAAGGTCTATCTGGGCGTCGTCCACCGGCTCGACCAGGTCAGCTCGGGCGTGCTGGTGCTGGCCCGCACCAGCAAGGCGGCGTCGCGGCTGAGCGAGCAGTTTCGCCGCGAATCGTCGGTCGACGCGGTAGAGAAGCTCTACTTGGCCGTCGTCCGTGGCCGGTTGAAGCAACCGTCAGGTCAGCTGCGTGATTCGCTGGCCAAGAATGAACAGCGGCAGCGGATGGAGGTTGTCGCTGCGGAGCGTCCTGGGGCGATGGCGGCGAGCCTCGATTATGAAGTCATCGAAACCGCGACCGATGCCGCGGGCCGGCCGGTCAGCCTGCTGCGGGTGACGCTGCACAGCGGTCGCAAGCACCAAATTCGCGTTCAATTGGCGCACCTCGGCCACCCGATCGACGGCGACCGCAAGTACGGCGAGGCCTCGGCGGGGAGAGCGGGCCGATCGGTAGCGGCGGGGCCCGGCGGGCTGGCGGTGGCAGGGCGTTCGGCTGGAGCGATCGCGTTGCACGCTTGGCGGTTGAGCCTGATTCACCCAACGATTAAAACCCGGATCTCGTTTGTCGCCTCGCCGCCGGTCGCTTGGAAGCGGCTTTATCACGGGTTACGGTTGCCATCGCCTTGATCGGCCGTCGACCGATCGCCCGCCGATCACCGCTTCCGCTCACAGGAGATTTTCCGATCGTGGCTCGTTCCGCAGCAACCCGACAGCCGCATTGGCCGCGGCGGATCGTCAGCGGCGGTCAGACCGGCGTCGATCGGGCGGCCTTGGAGGTGGCGATCGCGTTGGGAATCGAACATGGAGGGTGGTGTCCGCGCGGCCGCTTGGCGGAAGACGGGATGATCCCGTCACGATATCTGCTGACCGAAAACGATTCGTCGGACTACAAGGTCCGCACGGCGCAGAATGTCGCGGAGAGCGACGCGACCTTAATTTTGCACGAGCGGCCGCTGAGCGGTGGGACACGGTTGACCGAGCGGGTGGCGAAGCGGGCCAGCAAACCGCTCGGCTGTTTTTTGGTTTGCGAGTCGAGTATCGAACCGATCCGCGATTGGCTCGACCAGCATCTCCCGGAGGTGCTGAATGTCGCCGGGCCGCGAGATAGCGTCTCGCCGGGGATCGAACAGCGAGCGGCGGAGTTGCTGATGCGGGTTTGGGCCCGTTGCGAGTGACAGATCCGTGCCAAACCGCATCGCCGGCGTGATCCGGCTCGATTACCGGATCGAGTCAGTTTTCGTGGTCCATAAGGGCAACTCAGCCGTTCAGGTCGACCGATAGCTGAGTCTGTCAGGGGTTGCCCCGGTCACCCTTGGCGAGCCCCGCCGCTCCGGCGAGATCACGCATCGAATCGTCGGAGGGGGGCATCGGTTCCGCCGATCGCCTATCCAAAAACGCCCCACCCCGTAAATCAAAAATCAGCAACAACGCCTACGCCAACGGGCCTGCCAAGGGCAAGCCTGAGGGTAACCAGCCACGAGGCGCTGGCAGGCTCGGTTGTCTGGAGGACATACCAAATGGCAAAACGTACCCGATCGCTGAAAGCTCGCTTGGCCCGCCGTCTTCGTCGTGATCTCGCCGCCACATTGCTGGTGGGTGGATCATCGTTGGTAGGGATGACCGCTACGACAAACGCTCATGATCACGCCGGCGCCGCCGGAAGCATCGCCGGCTCAATCGCCGCGGAGACCGCACACGACGTGCTGCCAGCGAGATTGACCGACGAGGCGATGTTGGATCGATGGCTATCGCAAGCCGATGCTACGCCGCAAACCTGCCTGATCGACGCCGCGGACGGCCGGGCCGACGGGGTGACTGTGGCCGCAGGCGATGGTGCGAATCAGCAGTCGCGGCGTCTGGCCCGCGACTTGGCCGACCTGAGCTGCGAAGAACCGATCGATGTCGAGCAACCCTTGGTGGCGGCCCGGGATTCGGTCAATGCGGCGACCGTGCCCGCCGCCGAGTTTCGATCACCGGCAACGATCGCCGGTCCAGACCAATCTTCGGCAGCGGCAGGCGAAGGTCCCCGCTATCGTGCCGCCGGCTTCGTCGGCAGTTCAGCGGTGATCGCTAGTCTCGGCGAGGGCTATCTCGCTTACGACCTTAGCCCGGAGGATGCGATTGCGATGCGAATGTATCCGCTGCCCGGTTTGGGACCCGACGGGGGCGGATTCTCGGGGCGTTATGACTTCGACTTCGCGGCGGGACGTCGGACCGCCGATTCGCGGCCTCCGGCCGTCGGCGGTGCACGCGGTGGAGTGTTCGGTTGGAACCAAGTGACGCACCAGGGGCGTGTGATCTCGGTCCCATCCTTGTCGATCGTGGGCTCGACAAGGGTACCGGCGGATGTCGCACCGGGCGCGACGCTCGTTGAAGGTCACCAAGCGGTCGTCGCGGCAGAGCCGGCGGGTGAGATCGGGGAGGTGGCGGTAGTTGAGGAATCGCTGCGGGTGGCGGTCAGCGACGCCTTGGCGGGGCTCCGCAGCGACGGTGGATTGGCCGTATCGCTGCATCCCGAGCGAGTGGGGTGGTTGATGGGCGATTGGACGGGGCGGGGAATTGAGGCGGCCGATGCGGCGGTCGTCGACCTCGCGAATCGTTTGGCGACGGCGCGGCCGGCCGCTGTCGGACCGGTCGAGCCTGCTCAACCCGAGAATGTTGAGAGCGAGGATTCATATCTTGGAGAGAGCCGGTTAGCCGAGGCGAGACTCGAAGTGCCCACGCCGGCTCCGCGAGCGACAGTACTCGGAGTGTCGATTCCGGCGGATGTTGGAGCGACGTCGGTCAGCGCGTTGCCGGCGTCGTCACGTATCGGCTCGACGATCGGTTGGCCCGAACCATCGCTCCGCGACGCGACCGTGCTGAATGCGGGCATCGTCGACGGAGCGTTCGATCTGGGTGGTCCGGCGGTGCGATTGCCTCAGCTCGATCTGGCCTGTCAAGCGGCGATCGATGTCGTCTTGAAGCAGGCAAGCCGATCGTCAGCCGCCCCGACGGCCATCGCGGCCGGGTCGACGAAGCGCGTCATCGAGCCGCAGCGGCCCGATCCGAACGACCCGCTGATGCGGGCGGTCGCCGTGGCGACGGCCTGTGACCAAGCCGCGGCAACGCTCGAACAGTTGGCGTTGGCGTTGAGGCGGGCGGGCGATTCGCTGATCCGGCAAGCCAAAGCCGGAACGCCTGCAAAGGATTCGCTGCTGCGATAGGGCGAAACGTCCGTCGATCGGCCCCGTCGGGCAAGTCCGACGGGGCGGAACCGAGGTGACCGGGTAGAAAAATCGTTTTTTCGTCACTGAAACGTCGGCAGCTTCGCTACCTGAGGACAGCCGTTAACGGCGATGCCCGGACCTTTCTTCTTATCTTGCGTCGATTCTGACGTTCAAACTGGGCACGGCGGGTTGACCGTGACGAAGAATAAACAGATGTTTTAAACAACTGTTTATGTCGTCCGGATTCCCCTCCCACCGCAAGCGGTCAACCGCCGTGCCTGAGTTACCGTCCGAGAACGCTTCTGATCTTTCCGCTGGGCCGGAGGACGACGCGCGAGCGCGATTGCTGGCCGCGGCGGGCCCCGTCTTCGCTCGTCGCGGTTTCGATCGTGCGACCGTGCGGGAGATTTGTGGCCAAGCGGGGATGAATGTCGCCTCGGTCGGATATTACTTTGGCGACAAGTTCGGGCTTTACCGCGAAGTCTTTCGTTCGCTTCGTGCGCGGTGTCATGCTGAACATCCGATCGAGTTACCCGCTTCGGGCGAACCGCGGGCCGACCTCTACCGTGTGATCTACGACCTGCTTTCGCGGATGCTTGCCGGCGACGATTCGGGTTGGGAATCGCAGTTATTGATGCGGGAGATGAATCATCCGACGGATGTATTTGTCGAGATGGTGGAGGAGTCATTTCGTCCGCAATTCGATCGATTGCAAGCGTTGATCGCGGCGATCGCACCGCCGGACCTGCCGCAGCACGCCTTGGAACAACTCGCCTTAAGCGTCGTGGGGCAGTGTTTGTACTACCGCGTCGGGGCCGGAGTGGTGAAACGGTTGATCCCGGCGGACCGTTTGGCGGCCGAGTTTACGGTCGAGTCACTTGCTCGGCACATCACTTCGGTGGTGGTTGCTGCGGCCGAGCATGGCTTGGCTCGCGAGCACGCCGCACGGTTAGTCGGTACAGCGCCGACCGTCGCGGCCGCGGCGTCGTCGCCGGCATCCGTCTCCGATCACTCATCAACATCCGATCCCTCATCTTCCGTCGATTCATCCGCAGTCGAAGGTTCGAGTTAAACCATGACCGCTCCATCGCTTCCCCCGGCGGCTGACCGGCCGCAAACGGAACCTCACCCGCCAACCGATCACCCGGTCCGTTCGACCTCGAGCCCCTACGCATCGCCGAAGGGTGATTCGTCAGCCACGCCGTATCTCGAGACCCGCGCGCACGGTCGGACGTCGATTGGCGGCCTTTCGCCGCGGTACGTTT
>SKZY01000059.1 GCA_007127095.1 Planctomycetaceae bacterium | reverse complement strand
GCAGCGGTGGATTCGGGGTGGCCGTACCGTTCGTCGACCTGCTCAGCTTTGACACCGAGTCCGAACGGGTCACCGCCCGGCTTTCGGGGCTGGGGGATCCTTCGATCACATTTGACATGAATCTGTTTGGCGCGCCGGCACTTGACCGCGAGGAAATGAACGACTGGACCCCGGGTGACTACTGCGGTCTGCACTTCTTATTCGGTGTGCCACTCGGCGAGTACGATCCTGACATCGCGGCGAACCTCGGAGCCAACCGCTTCACGTTTCGTCCGCTGTTGAACTACAGCCTTACGTCAGACGAGGGTGATTCGTGGCTCGACTTTTACAGCAGCTTATTCTTTTACACGGAGAACGAGGAGTATCTGGGCACGAACACCCTGAGCCAGCGCCCGCTGGCGAGTATCGAGTGTCATTATAGTTCGCTGGTGTATGATCGGCTGTGGGTCGGGGGCGGGATTATGGGGGCGTTCGGCGGTGAGGTAGCGGTGAACGACGTCGTGGTGACTTCGTCCCAGCGGACGGGGCGGTTGGCTATCTCCGCGGGGACGCCGATGTTTCGAGGCTCCTCAGCGGTGTTCGGCTACAACCACACCTTCGCACGGAGCGAAGGTGCCGCCGATTCCGACACCTATATCCTGCAACTGATTTATCTTTTCTAATTCGTGACGGCCGGTGTCTAGAAATCAGTTTCAGTTGGGACCGAGATGAATCAGCCTCCAGGCAGACCGCATTCTGATGACGCGACAACGGACCCGGATTCCGTCGCCGCTCCCGCAGTGCAAACTCCCGAGGTTTGTACCTCAAAGACCCTGTTGGGGATGAGGTGGGAGGTTCTGGGACCCGTGTTCTACCCGTCCGCCTTCATCACCCTGGGGCTGGTGTTGGCCGCGGTTCTATTTCAGGAAAATTTCGAGAACCTGTTCGCTCGAGTGCAAACGGCAGTGGCCAACAACTTTGGTTGGCTCTACGTTTTGACGATGAACCTTGTCCTCGGCACCGTCTTTTTTCTGATCGGCAGCCGATTCGGGGAAATCCGGCTGGGGGGGCAGGCGGCGGAGCCCGACTTCACTTGGCTCGGCTGGTTCGCGATGCTGTTTTCCGCGGGGATGGGCATCGGGTTGCTGTTTTATGGCGTCGCGGAGCCATTGTACCACGCCACGATTCGTCCGCCGTTTGCCGAGGCTTACAGCGTCGAGGCGGCTCAAGAGGCGATGGGCTTGACGTACCTGCACTGGGGCTTGCATCCCTGGGCTGTTTACGCGTTGGTCGGGCTGGCATTAGCGTTTTTTTCTTACAATCGCGGGGCACCGCTGTCGATCCGCGCGGTGTTCTATCCGTTGCTCGGTGACCGGATCCACGGGTGGCCGGGTCACTCGATCGATATCCTGGCGACCGTGGCAACGCTATTCGGTGTTGCCACATCGCTGGGTCTAGGCGTGCAGCAAGTCAACGCTGGCTTGAACCATATGTTCGGAATTCCGATCAGCGGTTCAACCCAGGTGCTGCTGATCGCCTTCATCACGGCTTTGGCCACGGTCTCGGTCGTGAGGGGTCTGGACGGAGGCATTCGCCGGCTAAGCGAACTGAACATTTTGCTGGCACTGCTTTTGATGTTGTTCGTCGCCATTCTGGGGCCGACGTTGTTTTTACTCAATGGCTTCATCGAGAACGTCGGATACTATCTGCAAAATTTGCCGCGGCTGGCGACCTGGAACGAGACCTTCGAGGACAGCGATTGGCAAAACGGTTGGACGGTCTTCTATTGGGGATGGTGGATTGCTTGGTCACCCTTTGTTGGCATGTTCATCGCGAGGGTCTCCCGTGGCCGCACCATCCGTGAATTTCTGCTGGGGGTTTTGTTGGTCCCCTCGTTCATCACGTTTATCTGGATGACCGTGTTCGGGGACACGGCTTTGCAGATCGAATTGTTTGGCGCCGGCGGGATTACTGCCGCGGTTCAAGAGAATGTGCCGATTGCCCTATTTAAACTACTGGAGCAATTCCCGTTGGTATGGGTCACCAGCCTTTTGGCTGTGGCCGTTATCGTTTCGTTTTTCGTGACCTCCTCGGATTCGGGGTCGATGGTAATCGACATGATTACGGCGGGGGGTAATCCGGACCCACCGGTAGCGCAGCGAATTTTTTGGGCTGTCACCGAGGGCGTGGTCGCCGCCACGCTACTTTACGGGGGTGGCTTGATTGCCCTGCAAGCGGCGGCGATTTCCACGGGGTTGCCGTTTGCCATCGTGCTGCTGGTAATGTGCATCAGCCTGATCATCTCGCTGCGAGGTTACTATCCGGCAAGCTTTCGCAGCAGTTCGGATCTCCCGGATGTTCCCCCTCTGGTCACGCCGGAGCCGACGTCCCGGCGGCACGGGCCGCGAAGTCGTGCCGTTTGGGGCTCGATGGTTGCCGCCGCCGTGGTGATTATCGCATTGTTTGTTGTCAAATCATCGAGTCGGTCCGACGGCCCGTTAGCGACGGCAACGCCTCGCGACGGCCTGGTCCGCCTCGCGGCAACCAACTCTTCCTCTTCGATCGCAACTTCCAATCTGGTCCGAGCCGTGCTCGAGGAGCGATTGGGGTATCGCTGTCGGATCAAGCAGGTAGGTACCGAACAGATGTGGCGGGACGTGGCGGAGGGAAACGAGGATTTAGCAGTTTCCGCATGGCTGCCCAAGACTCATCAGCTTTACTTGGATCGATATGGCGATCGTATCGAGGTGCTGGGGCCGTTCTATCAGGGGACGCGTTTGGGCCTGATGGTCCCTGACGGCTCGGGCGGACGTCAGACGGGCGAAGACGGACAGAGGGTGCCCTTCGACGTACCGGTGCAGTCCGTTGCGGATTTAGAAGCTCATGCCTTCGGGTTCGGAAACGAGATCGTCGGCGTGGAATCGGAGACAGGGATTGCGATTCGAACGGAGAGAGCCATTGAGCGGTATGGCTTGAAGTCGTTCGATTTGAGGGAAGGAACGGAAGCGGAGCTCCGACAGCGAGTTGACCGCGCGTTCCGCAACGAAGAATGGATCGTCCTAACGGGCTGGAGCCCGCACTGGATGACCCGTCGCTGGTCGTTGCGGTTTCTCGAAGATCCCGATGGCGTTTTTGGAGGAACCGGAAGCATCCATCCGATCGTTCGGCAGGAGTTCCAGGATTCATTTCCGGACGTCGAGGCTTTTTTAGCACGATTCCGGTTGGACGACGACCAGATCGGACAGTTGATGCTGTGGAACGCGCATCGAGAGAACAGCCCCTATCAGAACGCGAAACGGTGGATCAGAACCCACAGCAAAGTGGTGAACGGTTGGTTGCAAGACACTCGATGATGCCTCCGTTGTGTCACGAGTCGTCCGCGTCTTCTTCGGAGGCGTCCAAGCGAGCGAGCAGCCAGTTTTCGGTTTTCTCGGGGCCGAAGTGGACCAGAATCGGTACGTCTTGGAGCGTCAGGTTGTAGAGGCCCGTTTCCACGACCACGTCTTCACTTTCGCCGATGCGGAACGCGACACGCTGCGTTGCCTGGTCAACCTGGCCCTGGACGGTGTCCGCCTGGTCCGTTTGGGTGTTGTAAAGCGTGCCGCTGACGACCCCGTCCCGATTCACCGCCAGCTGAAGGACCCGATTCGGCTGCACGTCTTCTTGGGCGGAAGAGACCGCGAAAGTCCCCAGGGCCATCCATTCGGCGGCGGCTGCCTCCTCTTCGCTCGCCGGCGGGGGTACTGTCGCCAACTGCATCGCGCTTTGGGCGAACTCGTCCGCCGTGGCCACCTGCTGGTCGTTGATATAGACGACATTGTTTTCATACACGACGTTTCCCCCGGACCCGTAATCGTAATAAATTGGTTCGGACCAGCGGGCCGAGGAAGGGGTGATCCAATGGAAGAAACTTCGGCAGGCGGCAAACGTTGGGATCGTCCACCAGTAATCGAAACTGTGGTTGGAAAAGCTGTAACCGTAGTGCCAGCCGCACCAGTGATGATGGTGACGGCCCCACCAGCCGGGTCGAAACCAATCGTGGTGGTGATGGTGGTGATGCCAGCGATCCCTGACGCCGCTTCCCCAGCGGTTCCAATATTCGACGCGGTCGGGAAAACGGTTGTGCCAACCGCCGAGTTGGCCGATCTGATTGCCCCAGTTGTCTCGAATGTTCGTGATCTTGTCGCCTCCGATGTTTACCCAGCCGGGGCGATTGTTGATGATTCCGTTGTTACCGAGATTGATTTCTCCAATGTTGATCAGGTTGTTGTCTCCACCGGGGCGAAACGGTTGTCCGGGACGATTCCCGCCTTCGGGACGATTGCCTCCGCCCAGCCCCGGCCAGTTACCGTCCGGACGGCCGATGCCACCGAGTCCCGGCTTGTCGCCCCCGGCCGGGAAGTTCGGCAAGGGCGTCGGCCGCAGCGGCTTATCCATCCCCAAGAAATCACCCAAATCTCCGGGAAGTGGTCTCGCGATCCCCGGACGGTTTGGCCCGCCGAACTCGGGAAATTGGGGCCGACCGTCGGGCCCGCCGGGCCGGTTGGGAAGCTTGAATCCGGGACGATCGCCTCCGGGAGACGGCGAAGGCCGATTTCCGCCAATTCCCGGGTAGCTCGGCCGGGTCGACGGTCGCTGGATTGCGGGCCGAGTTCCCGGACGCGTTGAGGTTCCAGGAATCACCGCAGGGCGTGAGGTCGTGCCTGGAGTCAGGGAAGGCCGCGAGACGCCGGGCCGGTTGTTCGACGGCAAAGAGAATGAAGGTCGAGAGGAGGGCAGCGAGGGTTTCAGCCCGGAGGGACCACTCAGCGGCGGACGCCCCGGAGCGGGCCGGCTCACGCTCGGCCGACTCAGGTTCGGAAGGTTCGGAAGGTTCGGAAGGTTCGGAGACGGTCGCGCGCTCGGCCGACTGACGCTCGGCCGACTGACGCTTGGGCGGCTGACGCTCGGGCGGCTCGGGGCCGGTCGCGCGCCTCCGCTGGGACGCCCCCCACCCAGATTCGGCATACTGGGACGAGCCGCCGGGCGTCCCATGCCGCCGCCGCGACTCATCCCGCCCCCTTTGAACCCGCCTCCCGCCTCCGCCTTCGCGGCGACCACGAAAATGCCGATCATCACCGCGATGGCGGTCCGGTTGACCCGTTTGTTCACGAATTCACTTCCAAGAGAGAGGATCAATTGCCAGAAACGGCGGGAATGCCGTCACCACCGGCCGATGTCTCGTCTGAGTCGGTCTGCTCCGCGGCATCCCCGACGCGGACAAGCAGCGACCGATCGGTCGAAGGTTGCGGCTCGCCTTCGATCTCGTGTCCGATCAGCCGCCAGGTGAGCTGATCTTCGTTCACTTTTTCAAGCACGTAGGTTCCCGAGGCGGCGCGGCCGTCGGCAAGCGTCTGAGCCGAACGGACGAGCCATGAGTCTTCGTTCTTCGACCACATTCCGCCGCCGAAGGAACCGTCCGAGTTGAAAGACCATGAGCGGATTTGGGCGGCACGGGGGTCCCACCCGATCACCTGAGTTCCCTGCAAGCTACCGCCGTCTTCGGAAGCAACGGCGTACGAGCGAACCAAGAACGCCCGTTCCGACGACCACTGCACGTCGTTGGTCACCGTCGCATCGGCGGTCGCCTCGGCCCAACTTCCGATCAACCAGTTCAGTTCCTGCAAGGCGACGTGGGGCGTCAAAGGCAGCGGAACCGCTGACTCTTCGATCGTTTCGATCCGCCATTTCCCGTCCGTGTTGACCAGGATCGCCGAGAACCTCGACTCGACCGGTTGCTGTTCGCCTCGGGTCACCACGATCGTGCCTTTGACGCTGGCGACCTGCGGCGTAATCATCCGCACCCGCTCGACCTCTTCGCGTAGCCGAAGGCCGGGCTGTCCCTCGATCCCCGCCTCGATGTCGGCACGGATCGCCTCTCGTCCTTGGGTCACCTCACCGGTCTCGAGATCGGTGTGTGTGGCGGACGCGGCCCAATAATCGGCAACGGCGTCGACATGCCCGGCGTTGAAGGCCGCCACATAATCGCCGATGGCTTGACGAACGTCGGATTCCTCCGCCCGACAATGACCGGCGATCGAGAACGTAGAAACGCACACGAACAAGACAATCGAAACGAACTTTCGGCTCATGGATGTTGCTTCATTCTCGGGAGAAGTCGTTTTCCGGTCTTATGAATGAAACGTTGGAAACGCCTCACCGCAAGTATAT
>SKZY01000060.1 GCA_007127095.1 Planctomycetaceae bacterium | reverse complement strand
CCGATGTACCTCAGGGACGTGCCATCCGATGCCCGAGTGATTGGTAAAGCCGAGATTAATCCGCCGCCGGGCACTCCAGTAACATCGACTCGACCTGTTGTAGCTCGGTGTCGCTCAGGTTCACGCCTGGGCGCGAATTGACGGCCAACAGCGCGGTCATCATCTGCATCAGTAGCGATTCGCCGTCGTGGCGTAGGCCCAGCAGAATCTCCGCTACGATCTTCAGCAGTACCAACGTTCGAATATCACCGAGCCACTCCTGCTTCCTGGTCGTCATCTCATCGCCACATTGTCGGCAACGACTGGTGTCTTCTCCCGGTTGCTCCTCCTCGACGCTCGCCTTGTGATCCTGGTCGTGCTCTTCCCCCAACCGACGAGCGGCCGAATGGTCCGATCCCGTCGTGTCGTGTCGCAATCCAGCGGATGCGAGTTCCCAGTCGCCGGTCGCGCCAGCAGCGTCGTCGGTTTTGCCCGTTGCGACCCGCTCGAACCGGTCGAGGTGAAAACCGCAGTCAGTCTCGATAGGTTCCTGGATGAGTTCATGGAGCGGCACGGGCCAAACAAGAAGCCGGCGACGAAGATCGTCTGGGGGCAGGTGATGAAGATGTCGGTTTGGCGGGCTACGGTGTCCGTCCGAGGTACTTTCGCTGAAATGGTCCGACATCGACTGGGAGAACGGCCGCATGAGCGTTCCCGAGCCGAAGGTGGAACACCACGAAGGGCGGGGCATCCGATCGGTACCTCTGTTCCCCGAGCTTCGCCAGATACTCGACAAAGCGTTCGCGGTCGCCGCCGACGGTGCCGAGTACGTCGTGGACAAGCCAGGTTACCGGGCGGCTGCCATGCGTCCGGGCGGTTGGGCCAATGTCAACTTGCGAACACAGTTTTTGAAGATCCTGAAACGAGCGGGCATCGTCCCCTGGGCGCGTTTGTTCCATTCGATGCGGGCCAGTCGGCAAACCGAGTTGGAGCGGGAGTTCCCGCGGCCCGTCGTGTGCGCATGGCTGGGCAACACCGCTGCGGTTGCCGAGAAAAACTATCTGCTGGTCACGGATAGCGATTTTGACCGGGCGACCGCTTCCCCCTGGCGGGTTGCGAGCAAGCGGCACGAAATCCGGCACGATCGCCGTCAAAAGTGGCACCAAATCCGGCACCGCAAGGATTACGCAACGTCCGGGCAAGAAACGAAAAAACCCCGGTAAAGACGGGGGAAATGAGTTTTCCGCCGTGTTTACCGAGGTTTCCGACATGGAGGTGAACGGACTTGAACCGATGACCCTCTGCTTGCAAAGCAGATGCTCTCCCAACTGAGCTACACCCCCCTGATGCGTCCGACGCTGTTGCGTCAGCCGATTGGTTGTCGATTCCCCACCACGATGATTCAGGCCCGTCGGATGGTGTCTCCGCCAGCGGCGAATCACCAGACGACAAAACCGTGGTGGAAATCAAAGTGGGCGTGCCAGAACTCGAATCTGGGACCTCGTCGTTATCAGCGACGCGCTCTAACCAACTGAGCTACACGCCCTTATCTTTCCCGAAGGCTCACATCTTCCTGAAGACTTATCCTGCCGCCAAGATTCAGCTTTGTTCGCAGGGGCTGTCCCCCGAACGACTCGCCAAGACTCTTCAGAATTCGTCAGGCCTCGTCAGGACTTTCACCAAGTGACCTGGTCACCGACGAGGACCAGAGTTTACGAATCGGGCGGCGGATGTCAAACCCCGTCGCGCCGACAAACTTCTGTTTTCGGCGACGGCGGTTTTCTGCTTAAATGATGCGGTGAGATTTACCTGGGTTCACCGTTCCGCATGTCGAAAGGACTCTCGATGCCACGCCTGCTGCCCCGTCGTATGCAATTCGGTCATTCCGTTTTTCCCTGCCACAATCGACTCCACCGTCTCGGCCGACTCCACCGAGCGGCTGCGATCGCGATTGCCCTGACTCCGCTGGCGAGTGCCGCGTTGGCGGCGCCGAGTCCCGAAGCCGCTTTGGCGCTGAAACCGGTACAGCCGGGCGTTCCCTACCAGCAGGTCGCCGAGGCGGATGTGGCGGAGTGCCGGGTCGAGGATTTGAAGGAGAACGGTTGGACCGGTTGGGTGGTAGAAACCGCTGATGGCGTGCGCCTGCGACGCTTTGCCGACACCAACGGCGATAAAAAGATCGACCTCTGGTGCTATTACGACCAGGGCGTCGAGGTCTACCGCGATGTCGACTCGGACTTTAACGGCAAAGCCGATCAGTATCGCTGGTTGGGTACCGCTGGCACCCGCTGGGGCGTCGACCGCAACGAAAACGGAAAAATCGACGTTTGGCAGCAGATTTCGGCTGAGGAGGTATCGGCCGAGGTGATCGCGGCCCTAGCGAACCAGGATTCGGCCCGGTTCAGACGCTTGTTGGCGACTGCCGAGGAACTGAAGTCGATCGGACTGGGGCCAACAACGCTGCAACGGATCGCCGGCAAAAGCGATCGGGCCGCAGAAGGGTTCGCAGCGATGGCGAAGGAGCAAACGGAGGTAGGCCCAACCGCTCGCTGGGTCCAATTCGCATCGCCGACGCCCGGGATTGTCCCGGCGGGGACCGAGCAATCGACCAAGGATTTGAAGGTTTACGAAAACGCCGTGGCGATGTTTGAAACCGGCGACGAGGCGTCTGCCGTGGGCGGTCAAGTACTGATCGGCACGATGATCCAGGTCGGAGACGCTTGGCGGTTGATCGATTTGCCTGAGGTGGTCGATGAGACCCGGGCAATGACTCAAATGGCCGGCAACTTCTTTACCCCCGGCGGCGTCTCGGTTTCATCCGCTCGGGCGGCGTTGGGAGAGGAAACTCAGGAATTGGTGACCAACCTCGAAAAGATCGACCGCCAACTCGCCAGCACGACTAAGGCGAGTGACCAGGCAGACCTCAACCGCCGCCGAGTCGATGTCGTCGAGCGTTTGATCGCGACCTCCAGCAGCGGTGCCGAACGCGAGACTTGGATGCGGCAACTCGTCGATACGGTCAGCGTGGCGGTTCAGAGCGGCACCTACCCCGACGGGATCGCTCGTTTGCGGCGTTTCAGCGAACAGTTGCCCGCGGGCGAAGAATCGCTGAAGGCCTACGTGCGGTATCAGATAATCAGCACCGAGTATGTCGGCAAGCAGGTTCCCGACGCCGATTTCGCCAAGGTCCAGGAATGGTACTTGAACGAGTTGACCGACTTCATTGAGCAGTATCCGAAGAGTCCCGAGGCGGGGCAGGCGCTGCTGCAATTGGCGCTCAGCAAGGAGTTTGAGGAAAAACAGGCCGACGCTTTGGAGTTTTACACGCGGGTGACGAAGTCGTTCGCCGGCACCGACATGTCCGAAAAGGCGGCTGGCGCGATCCGCCGCTTGGAATCGAAGGGCCGCAGCTTGGCGTTCCGCGGTCGGACGATCCAAGGCGAACCGTTCGATCTGGCGCGGTTGCAGGGCAAGCCGGTAGTGATCCACTACTGGGCGACCTGGTGTGAGGCATGCAAGCAGGACATGAAAATGCTTCGGCAATTGCAAGCGAAGTACCAATCTGCAGGCTTGCAGATCGTCGGCGTCAACGTCGACAGCACTCGCAATCAAGCCGTGGCGTACCTGCAAGCCAATTCGGTGCCGTGGACCCACCTGTACGAAGACGGCGGGCTCGAGTCGAGCGGATTGTCGAAGCAACTCGGCGTACAGACCTTGCCGATGATGTTACTGATCGACGCCGACGGTCGGGTCATTTCGAACAACATCTATGCGGCCAATCTCGACGCCGAATTGGCGAAGCTCGCTCGTCCGGCGGCCAAGAATCGCTGAGTGCAATCGGCGTAGCGGCATTCACTCGGTGAGGGTTGGGGACAAATCGTTCCCGTTGGCGTAGACTGTAAGTTGACAGGACGCGGGGTTCGGATTCCGCGTCGAGGACGCCAACGGTACCCCACCAGGGATCGATGCAGAACTTTCTTCACGGGATTTCGGCCACTTGCTTTGTCGGCAGCTACATCGTCGCGATGCTGTTGGAGCTGAGTCGGTGGGCGGTTCGGATTCCCGGCCGCGCGATGTTGACGATCGGCTTCACCGTGGCCGGCCTGTTTTCGCAAGCGATTTACTTGATGGTCCGGGCGGCGGAGCAGAACGCTGCCGGTGAGGCCGGTTTGCTGGCCGGGTGGTACGACTGGTCGCTGTTGGTCGCCTGGGGCTTGGCGGCCTGCTTTTTGACGCTCTATTTCCGCCGGCCCGACACCAGCGTCGGGCTGTTCCTACTGCCGCCGGTGTTGTTGTTGGTCGCGTTGGCTTGGCCGATGCGGACTTGGCCGCCGTTTTCGCGGGTCGAAGCGGTCGGCTTATGGCGAACGGTACACGGTTTGGCGATGTTGGTCGGTACCGCGGCGGTTTTGATGGGCTTCATCGCCGGACTGATGTATTTGACGCAGGCGTATCGGTTGAAGTCGAAATGGGCTGGCGGCAAGCGGTTGCGTTTACCGACGTTGGAACGCTTGCAGGCGATGAATCGACATTGTTTGGTGGTCAGTACGATCGCCTTGGGTGTCGGCCTGTTGTCGGGCGTGGTAATGAACTTGAACCGCTGGGGCAACGTCGGCTGGACCGAGCGTGGTGTGATCCTGTCGGCGGTTCTGTTGGCCTGGTTGTTGGTCGCAACGGCGGTCGAATTTTTCTACCGACCCGCCCGCCAGGGCCGAAAAATCGTCTATCTAACCTTAGCGAGTTTCGGTTTTCTGGTGTTGGCGATTTACGGGGTGTGGTCGAGCGACCATGGTCGACAATCGACCGAGGCATCGCTGGCTCTGCGATCGGTTACCGTCGCCGCATTGTCAACGATTGTCAGCAGCAACGCATTGAAGGGCGATTCTTGGGATGGTGGCGATTCGACGGTTGTCGGTCGTGAGACGGGTGACGAATCGTGAAGCTGCAAATGATTGGTTGCAGCCACCAAACGGCTGCCGTCGACTTTCGTGAGCGACTGTCGTTTACGTCCGATCAAGCTCGGCAGGCGATCGGTGCGTTTCGCGAACAGTTTCCGGCATGCGAGTTGGTTTTGTTGAGTACCTGTAACCGGGTCGAACTTTACACCGCGGCGGCGGAGTCGGCCCCCGGCAAAGACCTCGACGGTGGCCCCGACCGGACCGAGGTGATCGAATTTTTGGCCCATCAGCGACAGATTTCGGCCGACGCGTTGGTCGATACGATGATGTATCGCAGCGGTACCGATGCGGTGTCGCATCTGTTCGCGGTCGCGGCCAGCCTCGACAGCATGGTGGTCGGCGAAACCCAGATTTTGTCTCAAGTTAAGGAAGCCTATGACCTGGCCTGTTCGTCGGGATCGGCGGGCCCACTGACGCATGCCGCGTTTCAGGCTGCCAGTCGGGTGGCTAAGCGGGTCCAGCGGGAGACGACGATTCATCGCAAGCGGGTGAGCGTGCCGAGTGTCGCGGTCGGCGAAGTGGCATCGGAGTTCTTTGAGACGTTGGCAGGCAAAACCGTCGTGCTGATTGGCGCCGGTGACATGGGGCGAGAGGCGATGCGTTACCTGGTCGATGCTGGGGCTGATCGTGTTTTCGTCCTCAACCGTGGCCACGAGCGGGCTGCCGCGTTGGCTCGCGATTTCAACGTCACGTTGCTCGGCTGGGATCAGCTCGATCAGGCCTTGGTCGATGCCGATCTGTTGGTCGGTACGACGTCATCCGCAGAGCCGATCGTGACGCTGCAGCGGTTCCAGCGGGCTCGCGAGCAACGTTACGAGCGGGTCTTGTTGGTGCTCGATTTGGCGGTACCACGCGATGTCGCTCCGGAAATCGGCGAACTCGATGACGTCTACCTTTACAGCGTCGATGACTTGCAGGCGGCCTGTGAACGGAACCGCCAGGAACGGCAGCGTCAGTGGCCCAAGGCGAAAAAGATCATCGATGAGGAGACTCAGCGATTTGTCAGCGAATTGCACCACCGCGCGACCGGGCCGGTGATCCAGCGATTACGTGACCACGCCGACGAGATTCGCCATGAGGAATGGCAAAGATTGGCCAACAAGTTGAGTCAGATGGATGTTTCCGACGACGTCCGGCGAGAGATCGAACGGACACTCGATCGGATGATCAATAAGTTGCTCCACCCGCCGTTAGCATCGCTGCGAGAAGCGGCGATGGACGGGCAGCAGCGAAGTTTGCTCGACGCGATCAAACGCCTCTTTTCGCTCGGCGACGACGATTAAGGAACGGCTGGTCTTGTGACGCGGCGGTGGGGGAAGCTATCGTCGGCTTCGTCGTGTCGACGGATCGCAGCAGCGATCCGCCGGCGTCGAATTTCCTGATCGTCATCAAGGAAGATGAAGCGTGAATAGCCATCCATCGGGCCTCCCTGCGACTCAACTGGAACGGTTGCGGGTGATCCGTGAAGCCGTCGCGATCGAGGCGGCAGCGCTACAAACTTTGGCCGGCCAGATCGGTCCCGAGGCGGTCGAAGCGGCCGAGCGGATCGCCGCCTGCCGCGGTTCGGTCGTCGTTACCGGGGTCGGCAAGGCCGGCTTAATCGGCCAAAAGTTGGTCGCGACGCTCGCCAGCACCGGCAATCGGGCCCACTTCTTGCATCCCAGCGAGGCGATTCATGGCGACTTAGGCCGTGTCGGCCGCGATGACGTCGTGCTGGCGTTGTCCAACAGCGGCCGTAGTGAAGAGGTGTTGCGAATCGCCCCTCACTTGCACCGGCATGCCTCGAGCCTGCTGGCGATTACGGCGACCAACGACAATCCGTTGGCCGAACTGGCCGACCTCGTGATCACGCTCGGCCCGCACGCCGAAGCCGACCCGCTGGGCCTCGCCCCCACGACCAGCACTACTCTGATGATGGCGGTAGGCGACGCGATCGCGATCCTAGCCAGTCGATTGATCGGCTTTTCGGCAGCCGATTTCGCGAGATTCCACCCAGGTGGCAACCTGGGCCAAAAACTCGCCCCCGTCAACCGCTTGATGCGGCCCGTCGCAGAATGTCGGGTCGCGGCAGCCGGCGGGACGGTACGCGAGACGATCATCGCCAGCGGTCGCGGCGGCCGGCGGACCGGGGCGGTGATGTTGGTCGATGACACCGGACGACTCGTGGGTTTGTTCACCGATAGCGATTTCGCGCGACTGATGGAGAACCCGCAAGTCAACTCGCTCGAATTGCCGATCGCGGCGGTGATGACCAAGAAGTTCCAGAGCGTCGATTCAGGAGTACTGCTGATCGATGCGATCGAGATCTTGAAGGATCGCCGGATCAGTGAATTGCCGGTACTCGATCGATCGGGGCGCCCGCTCGGTTTACTCGACATCACCGATGCGATCGCGATGGCTCCAGCGACCCGTGCAGCGGGCGGCAGTCGTGGTCGCGAATCGGCAGCTACGATTGTGGAGTTCGGCCACGACGGCAAACTTCGCCGAAGGGCTTAACCGATGGCTGACCGAACCACGCGGAGCGGCCAAGAGTCGAGGGCCGACGATGAACCTGCCGCCGTTGATGCGGCGATCGCGGCGCCGATCCGATTGCTCTTGTCAGATGTCGACGGCGTGTTGACGGGAGGCCAGCTCTATTTCGACACCGCGGGCAACGAGATCAAGCAATTTCACGTCCGTGACGGGATGGGGATCAAGGCCTGGATGTCGGCTGGACTGGAGTTCGGGATCATCAGTTCGCGAGACAGTTCGGTGGTCGCCCGACGGGCAGCGGAATTGGGGATCGGGCATCTATTTCAAGGAGTTGAGTCGAAACTTCCGGTGGTCGAGCGATTGGTCGATGAACTCGGATTAGTCGCTGACCAAGTCGCCTACATCGGCGACGACCTACCCGACTTGGCCGTGTTGGAATGGGTCGGTTTATCGGTCGCCCCGGCCGACGCCTGTCGAGACGTCCGCCACTCGGTAAGTTGGCTGACCGAGTGTCGGGGTGGCGAGGGAGCAGTCCGTGAGTTGGTCGAACGTTTGATGCAAGCCAAATCGATCTGGGAGGGATACGTCAGGGCGTAATGGTCATCGATCCCGGCGGCGAAATCGGACTTCGCTCGGGAACCGGCGCCCCGCGATCGAGAGCATGCAGCAGCGATTGAAGCGATACGTCGTGACGATGCTAGCTCTGGTGACGCTCGGCGTGACCTATGAGTTGACGTTCGTTCGTTGGTTGGAGCCTGACCCGATCGAACCGCTCGAGTTCGCACAAACACCAGGGCTTCACCGTAACGAATCGTTGGCAGCTCTGTTCCCCGCCGATGCCTGGCAACAAGAAAACTGCAAACGATTGCAGACCCGCGATGGGGCGTTGCTGTTCGAGAATTGGGAGCAGATTGGCGACGACCAATGGAAATTGTGGCCATTGACCGTCGTGTTGGGGATGAACAGCGAATCGCCGCTAATTCTCGAAGCTGAGGAGGGAGCTGAAATCAAGTTCAGCGAATCGCTCGACGTGATGAGCGGCGGGGCGCCGCCGATCGAGCGTGGCCGGATGATCGGCCAAGTACGAATCCGGAGTGTCGGTAACGGCTTCGACATGGGTAGGCCTGGCGGAGAAGCCGCACACCTCGAAATCGTCTCCAGCGATTTCGGGATCGATTTTCGCAAGATCTGGACGACCCAGCCGATCTCGGTACGAATGGGTGGGATTCGGCTGGCCGGCCGCGACCTGACGTTGCACCTGGCGCCGCTCGGCAGGATTCAACCCGGCGGCGAAGGGGGCCTATCGATCCTTAACCGGATGGAATTGATTTACCTGGACGAACTGACCGTGCCGCTGCCCGGTGGCGGGCTTTGGCAGGTCGGCAATCAACCATCCCAGACGTCCGATGCAGCGGTTAGTTCGGCGGGTGAGTTCGACCAGGAGCCGCAGACCACCGATTCGATTAGCGGCGATGGCGGAAGCTTTGGCAACAGCTCCGACACAAGCCCCGAACCTGCGAGCGCGAAGCTCCGCTGTGCCGGACGAGTGATATTCAATTTCGCGTCGAATGAACTGACGCTGCACGACCGCGTACGACTCGAACACCGTACCGCGACTGAGATCGATCAATTCGATTGCGAACTGCTCAAACTGCAATTCGCAAACCTGTTCCGACCGGTCGACGAACCGTCGCCCTCTCTCGGACTGAAGAACCCCGCTGGACATTCGCAACCGGCCGCCGAGCAGATCGGCGACTATTTGCATTCGATCGTCGCCGAGGGACAACCGGCACGGATCAAGCTGCCGAGTTTTTTGGCGGAGGTCGCCGCCGAGCAGATCCATTTTGACGCTCGGGCGGGGTTACTACAGATGACTGGCAGCGCCGGGGCACGGATCAGCTACTCGGGGCACACCTGGCGATTCAAGCAATTTTCTTATCAGCTCAACCCGCAAGACCCGACTCAGATCGGCGCCTTCGACGCGATCGGTTCAGGATTGGTCGAGTTCGGTGGCCCGACACCGTTGCCGGTTAAGCGTCTGCGTTGGACCGATGGCATCAAGTTGGACCAACCGGACGAGAACGGACAGTTCTCGTTGCGTGTCGATGGCGATGTGACCGCCTTGATGAATGACGACGGACGGTTTTCCTGTGATTCGGTGCTGCTGGTGATGCAAGCCGGCAGCCACGATTTGACCGGTGACTCCTGGCTCCGTTCGGTGCGGCCACAACGATTCCAAGCGACCGGCCGGGTCAACATGCAGTCGCCGATGGTCGATGTCGCCACCCGCTTACTGCGGCTCTATTTTGACTTCGACGAAACGCCGGAGACGCAATCGGCCACCGCAACGACGGCTACGGCACACCCGCTCCGTCAGTGGGTCCGCCAACCGGATGACGAACGGAGAAACGAAAACGGGACGACAGCAAATCTGGTCGGATCAGCGTCACCGGTCAGCGGTCCACGGCCGACGGTCCATGGCGATACGATCAACGCCAGGCTACGGATTTCGGGAACCGAACTGACCGCCAGCGATCTGACCGTCGTCGGCGACGTGTCATTGAAACACAGCTTGCGGACCCCGACGGGAACGCTGCCGGCCGTGTTGACCGGCCAACGTCTACAGATCCGTGATTCATCGGGTGATGAGATCCTGCAGATCGGTAGCGGAATCGATGATCCGGCAAGATTGGCGGTCGGTGATGGCTATTTTATCGGCCCGATGATCCAGGTCCGGTTGGCCGACAACCTGGTCTGGATCAACGATGCCGGCGAGTTTCAATTGCCGTCAGAGATGCTGCCGCGAGTCGCTGCGGGCAAGCCGACCCCGACGCCGTTGGAGTCGTCCGCCGACGTTGCCAATCAGCCTACCGACCGACGGTCTGGGCGCGGCGGTGAAGTTTTGAACCCGGGGACGATGCCGCTGAAGTGGGTCTCACCGCCACGCTGCCGTTGGCGAGGCCAGATGCTGTTCGATGGTGCCCGCGTCGTGTTGACCGACGGCATCGATATCCGTGGCACGGTGATGGTAGGACGCGAACAGGATGTCTGGGACATCAGCTTGATTGGCGACCAACTAAGGGTCGCCTTCGATCAACCGGTCGCGATGCGAGAACTCGACAGCATTCGGTCGACGACCATACGCCAGGTCATGGTGACCTCATCGGATAACAACCCGTTGTTGGTCACGGCAAACCAATTGACCTCCCGCGGCGTCCGCAAGGGGCGTCACTTGTTGGCCGCCCCCGAATTGACCTTCGTCCCCGAAAGCAGCCTCCTGAGTGGTCCCGGCCCCGGCTGGTATCGGGCTTGGATGCAGACGGCTGCGACATCGTTGAGCGCCGGCGTGACGAGTGACGGCCGGAAGCTGGGCGGATTCTCACTGACCGGAATGCATTTGGTATATAAGGAGTCGTTCGAGGCGAATTTGGCGAATCAGAGTCTCGACTTCTACACCGGTGTCCGTGTCGCCAGTCGACCGGTGAAGGCCTGGGATGACCTGATCGACGCCGAAGCGATGCAAGGTTTACGGTTGGGTGAATCGACGCTCGATTGCCAGCGTCTACGGCTCGGCGTCGATTCGACCCGCCAACGAAGCGATCTCGACATCGCCTGGGAAATGGAAGCGTTGGGCGGTGTTCTGTTCCAAACCCGCAACGATCGCGGGTTGTTCAACGGCCAGGCCCAACGGGCAACCTACACAGCCGCCAAGGACGTCTTCTTGATTGAGGGGGATGCCGCCCGCAGCGCGACGATGCACCGCACGTTGCCGACCGGTGCCGCCGGCGAGAACGTCGCGGTGAAGCGGATGAGCGTCAACACCCGGACGATGGAGGTGATCAACGTCGAGTTCGATCGGCTGCAATTGGGGACATTGCCGAACCTGTCGCGCTGAGTCGGCGGGCGTACGGGTTGGTTGCATTCCCCGCGGCGACGTCAGGATCGGATTGAACTCCCTCATCAGCTTCATCACGCTTAGGTGAGCAAGCTGTCGATCACGTTGCCGGCAATGTCGGTCAGCCGATAATCGCGGCCTTCGTGCCGATGGGTCAAACGCTTATGATCGACGCCCAATTGCCGCAATAACGTCGCGTGCAGATCGTGAACATGAACCGGGTCACGGGTGATATTGTAGCCGAAATCGTCGGTCTCCCCGTGGATGTACCCCCGTTTCAGTCCCCCTCCGGCCATCCATACGGTGAAGCAACGGGGATGGTGATCGCGTCCGAAGTTGTCCGGCTTGATCGCCCCTTGGCTGTAGGCAGTCCGTCCGAACTCGCCCCCCCAAACGACGATCGTATCGTCGAGCAGACCACGACGTTTCAGGTCGATCACCAATGCCGCGGCGGCCTGATCGGTTTCCTCGCATTTGGTCCGCAACCCCGACGGCAGGCCGCCGTGGTGGTCCCAATCACGGTGGCACAGTTGAATGAACCGGACGCCGCGTTCGGCCATCCGACGGGCCAGCAAGCAATTGTTGGCGAACGAAGGACGGCCCGGCGTGGCGCCATACAGGTCGAGCGTCTCGGTCGATTCCTGCGACAGGTCGGTCAATTCGGGGACACTCGTCTGCATCCGGAAGGCGAGTTCGTAATTTTCGATCTGTGCCTCGATCGCCGGGTCGCCGACCGTGTCGAGCGCCATCCGATTCAAATCATTGGTCGCGTCGAGCAATTTTCGCCGACTGTCGCTGCTGATACCCGGCGGGTTCGATACGAACAGCACCGGATCGCCAGCGTTCCGAAATTGGACACCGCCATATTGAGCCGGTAAAAAACCGCTGCCCCAATACCGCGTTTGCAGCGTCTGACCACCGCCACCGCTGGTCAAGACGACAAACGCCGGCAATTCTTCGCTGTCACTGCCGAGACCATAGGCGAGCCACGCACCCATCGTCGGTCGGCCCGGCTGTTGGTTCCCGGTGGCGAAAAAAGTGACAGCCGGGTCATGGTTGATCGGGTCGGTGTGCAGCGACCGAAGAAACGTACACTCATCGGCAACCTCGGACAATTTGGGCAGCAACTCCGAAATGTCCATCCCGACTTCGCCGTGCTTGGCGAACTTGAACGGCGAACCGACGCAGAACAAATTCTTTTGGCCGCTCGTCATCGTCGTGATCCGCTGCCCCTGACGCACACTTTCCGGCAGGTCCTTGCCGGTCATTTCGATCAGTGTCGGCTTGGGGTCGAACAGGTCGAGTTGTGAAGGCGCCCCCGACATGAACAGATAAATGATCCGCTTCGCCCGCGGCGGAAAGTGAAGTCGCTGCAAAGCGCCCGGGACGGCGAGGTTTTCCTCGGCCGCAGCGACCTCACGACCGAAGGCGGCGGGGTTCACCAAAGACGCCAGACCGAATGCCCCCAACCCGGTTGAGTTAGCTTGCAGGAAGGCCCGCCGCTGAAGCCGGCGGAATGAGTTTTCGTTACCGTTGATCATCAGTTCGAAATCGTTTCATTGAGGTTCAGAAGTACATTGCCGACCGCGGTCCAAGCTGCCAGTTCAGCGGCTTCATACGATTCAGGCCTGGCAAAGTCACCGACGGCGACCAATTCCGCAGCAGCCTGCGGATCTTGCCGGAAGGTTTCGAGTTGTTGATTCAGGATCCGCTGGAGCACCGCGAACTCGTCCGTGGTCGGCTGCCGCGCTAGCGACAATCGCCACGCCAGTCGCAATCGGGCGGCGTCATCGAGCCCTGGTGTGGCCAAAATCCGCTGCGCGAATGCCCGTGCCGCCTCGACAAACACCGGGTCATTCATCAACACCAACGATTGCAAAGGAGTGCTCGTGTTGGCCCGTTGGGCGACACAGAATTCGCGAGTCGGGGCGTCGAGCGTGACGAACGAAGGATAAACAGTCGACCGCCGCCAGTAGACATACAACCCGCGTCGATAGAGGTCCGCTCCTCGCGACTTCTCATAGCGATAGCCGCTCATTTCGTTGATTTCCCAAGTACCGGCCGGCTGCGCCGGTTTGATGCTCTTTCCACCGAGCTCCGGATTCAAAATTCCCGCGATCGATAAGGCGTTGTCGCGAATCAACTCGGCGTCGAGCCGCTGACGTGGTCCCCGGGCGAGCCAACGGTTCTCTTGGTCAACGGCCAATAATTCGGGCGATACCCGCGCAGCTTGCTGATACGTCGCACTCAACACGATCTGCTTGATCACCCGCTTGGTATCCCAGTCCCGCATCAGGTCGGCCGCTAACCAATCGAGTAACTCAGGGTGACTCGGCGGTTCACCCTGCGATCCGAAATCGTTCACGGTCTTAACCAGCCCGTTGCCAAACAGCATCGCCCACCAGCGGTTGATCGTGACCCGCGCGGTCAGCGGATGGTCACGCGACACCAACCACTTGGCCAAGTCGAGCCGATTGAGAGCCGACGGCTCGGCGTCCGCCTCGATCGGAGGCAGGAATCCGGGAACGCCGGCCTCGACGCGGTCGCCGTCGAGGTCATATTCGCCACGAACCTTGATGAACGTTTCTCGAGGTTCATCCCGTTCGGCCATCACCATGGTGTTCGGGATCTGAGCGATCAATTCGTCCTTCGCCTGGCGCACCGACTTCACGTCACTCTGCAGTTGAGCCAATTCGCTCGACTGCGTCTGCCGAAAAAATTCGGCCAAGCGATCTCGCTGCTCGTCGCTGCGGTCAGCCGGCGCGATCGCGACCAATTCATATCGCTCACCAGCACCGATCGTCGCTACCTCCGTCGTCGACAGCTCCCGCTGATAGATCCGCACGTCATCGATGCGACCGGTGAAGCGGGTACTGGCGGCGCCACGGCGACCGATCGCAAACGGCACTTCGTTGCGGATCGAACCTTGCAATCCATCTCGTTTGACCGACGTTTGGGCGAGCATTCCATTGACGTACAACTTCAAACCTTCGGCTTTGCCCGAACCGTCATACGTGAATGCCACGTGCGAAAACGTATCGGCCGGCAAGTCCTGGTCGGCTTGGATATGGATCGCGTCGTCGGGCCAGCGGTGGATCAGGTGGACACTCGGCCGCAACCCATGAAACTCGATATCCCAGCCACGGGCACCGTTGGCATCATCCATCTTTCCCAGCGGGGCGCCGCCCTCAGCCGTGACGTACAAAAAGCTGGCGACCGAAAACGGCTGGTCCTTCTCGAACCCGAACCGATCGCGATATTCGAACCAATTTTCTTGGTCGGCATCAAAACTGGCCCCGACGACCCCGTCAGCAAAGCGAGCCTCTCCATGCGCCGTGGCGCTTAACGATTCACCCGCTTCAAGCTTCGCGTCACCGTCGCTGTCGAGCGGAAAATGAGCGGCTGCGATCGGCGGTTTCGGTAACTCGTCGGCTGCCAACAACGCTTGCTCCCAAGCAGTCTGACGGGCTGGGAGCGATTCTTCGAAGGCAGCTAACGCGGCTTCCGACGTCTGCAAGTCCCGCTCCAACAACTCCAATCGCGACTCCTGTTCCGCTGATGGCACGCGGAGGAACGGAACCGGATTGCGGTCGCGAACCCCATCCTTGCCACTTTCCGGAACGTTGTTGAAGAACGCGTAGAGTCGATAGTAGTCGGCTTGCGAGACCGGATCGTACTTGTGGTCATGGCATTGGGCACAAGCAATTGTCATCCCCAGCCAGGTGACGCCCGTGGTAGCGACCCGATCGACGACATACAGATTCCGATACTCGGCATCGATCAAGCCGCCTTCATCGCTGGTCATCACGTTGCGATGAAAACCGCTGGCGATCTGTTGACGGATCGAAGCATCGGGAATCAGGTCGCCGGCGAGCTGTTCGATCGTAAACTGGTCGAACGGCAAATTGGCGTTGAATGCTTCGATCACCCATTGACGCCACAACCACATGTCACGGAGCGAATCGTTGTGATAGCCGCTGGTGTCGCCATAGCGGGCAAGGTCGAGCCAGGGAATCGCCAACCGTTCACCGAAGTGGACACTTCCGAGCAGGCGATCGACGACTCGCTCGAAGGCGTCAGCCGAATCGTCGTTTAGAAAATCATCGACCTCCGCGATCGTCGGCGGCAAACCGGTTAGGTCAAGCGACACACGGCGGATCAGCCGTTCCCGCGTCTCGCGAGGCGCTTGCGACAACTGCAATGTCTTCAGCTTCGCCAAGACGAACGCATCGATCGGGTTGTTGACGCTGCCGGCGGCTAACTCCTCTCGTGGCGGTGCGGGACTGCGGATCGGTTCAAATGCCCAATGTTGCGACCACTCTGCCCCTTGCTCCACCCACCTTACCAAAGATTCCATCTGTTCCGGCGTCAACGGTTTGCCGTCGTCAGGCGGTGGCATCTGTTCGCCAGCATCTTCGGACAACACCCGCCGCAGCAACTCACTCGCCTGCGGATCACCCGCAACGACCGGCCGCTCTCCCGAATCCGCGGGTGCGAATACCGACTCAGCGATGTCCAATCGCAGGCCCGCTTGCAGCGAGTTTTCGTCGGGGCCATGGCAGGCAAAGCAGTGGTCCGACAAGATCGGACGAATGTCACGATTGAAGTCGATCGGCCGTGACGACTCGTCCGCCGCAACGGTACCGACTCCGATCAACGAGACGATGATCAACCGGACGATGACGGGTAAGGGAGCAAGCATCGGCGTCACACCGAAGCGGGACCGGTGGGGGCGATTCATATTCGAAACTTAACGCTAAACGCGGGCGGGATGACTTGGCGGGAAACTCGGCTCGACGCCGAAGGACCCTATTCTACCCCAAAACCAGACTGGGACGAAACGCTTCGCCACCCTTGAGCACACACGAACGCGACCCGCGACGGTCCGCGAACTCGGTTACACTAAAGGGCTGTGGCGACGAAACTCGCCGTCAGGTACCGGTAAGTCGTTCGCTTGCTGGCAACCCGATGTCCCCGGTACCGCGAAACTTATCACCACGTTCGTGGTTATTAATCAGACTGTCGGGACGATCGCGTGCGTCCCTCTGCGAACCATCTATTCACTGGCTTAAAAGTCGAGCACCGAAATGAAATTGAAAACCTTCCTTGCCGCGTCGTTGGCCGCGATCGTCGTGACCACGGCCTCTGTTCAGTTTGTCTCGGCTCAGGACGACCGCCAACGCGGTGAGCGTGGCGGTCGAGACCGTGGTGGCCCACCCGGCGGTCGACAGGGTGGCTTCGGTGGTGGCGGATTCGGTGGCGGATTCGGTGGTGTCGGCTTGCGGGGGCGGGGCCAAGCCGTCGGTGACATGATGATGGTCGGTCTGCTCGCCCGCGAAGATGTTCGAGACGAACTGCAATTGCTTCCCGATCAAGTCGAGGGTCTGCAAAAACTCAACGAGCGACTCCGTCCCGAACGGCCAAACTTTGATTTCCAAAACGCCAGCCAGGAAGAGCGTCAAGCGTTCACTACCAAAATGCAGGCCGAGCAGGCCGAACGGGCGGCCGAAATGAAAGACAATCTGGAGGAATTGCTGCTCCCCGAACAGTTGACCCGACTGGAGCAAATCGCCATGCAAGTCGCCGGACCGGCGGCATTGGTAACCCCGGAGGTGTCCAAGAAAATTGGTCTCAGTGACGACGTCGTGGCCAAGATGACCGAAATGATGGAATCGAGTGCCGAAGCTGCCCGAGAAATGGCGAATGCCGCGATGCGAGATCGAAACTTCGAGGGGATCCGCGAAAAGATGGCGGAGATGACGACCGAGTTAAACGAAAAACTGCTCGCTCAACTGTCACCTGAACAGATGGCCGAATACGAGCAGCTCAAGGGCAAACCGTTCGAACTTGTCGGCGGCATGTTCGGCCGTGGTGGCCCCGGAGGTCGTGGAGGTTTCGGCGCCGGTGGTCCTCAACGCCGCGGCCCCGGGGGCGATTTCGGCGGTCGTCGTGGCGGCGGCGGACGTCCTCCTCGAAACTGAGTTTACCTCCCCAACTCGCTGATCTGCTCAGCCGCGACGTCCGCTCCGTCGCGGCCGGTTAAACGGTCTGCCGCCCCTCGGCAGGCTTCGTTGATCGTCGCATCGGTCGTCACACTCGCCAACGCGGCTATCAACCCGGGCGAAGAGCGATTTAAAAGCGACCGGCCCAGCACGGCTTGCCCCAAACCGAGCTGCACCACCCGCTCGGCGTTGTGGAATTGGTCAAACGCCATCGGCATGATCACTTGAGGACACCCCGCCGCTATCGCTTGGGCCGTCGTGCCGATCCCGCCGTGATGAACGATCGCGGCACAACCTGGCAACGTGGTCGCCAAGTCGACATACCCGACCCCGCGAATTCCAGGCGGTAAGTCGTTCGGTAGGTTTGCACGATGCGTCGTTGCTAAGACGCCCGGCATGCCGAGTGTCTGACAAGCTTCGATCGACTCCCGAAAAAATGCTCGGGCATGACGATGGGCTGTCCCCGGAGTGAAAAATATCGGACGTCTCCCACCTGCGACGGTCGGGGCGGGACCGCCGGTTTCCGGATCCCTGCGATCGTTAACGATCGACTCAGCGGCACCGATCGGTCGGTCGCGGTTGACCCGCAAGGGAAAACCACACGCCTGCCAACGGCCGTCGTCCGACGGCGGCGTCGGACCAAACCACTCCGGATACAGCGACAGCACTCGGTCGGGCGACAGCCACCAGCGATCCATGATCCTCCGCACCGGCGGCAATCCGAGTTCCCGACGCAGTCGATTGACGCATGGCGAAAGGTATCGGTCCAGCAGAGCATAATCGCCGATCCGGTAGCTGATCGCCATCAACCAAGGTGGATAACGTGGTTCGAACCACCACGGTGTAATCCGCGGCGGCGATCGTAAACTCCGCACCATCGCCGGCGACAACAGCACGTCGACCAGCGGCGTTTCGGGGGCGAGGTCCCGGTGAATCCGCGAAGCAAAATCGAGTGGGTGCGAAACCAAGACGGTTCGCCCCGGCCGCCGTAGCCGTCGAATCAAGTCAAAATGAGGTCGCAGAAATTCGCTGGCCGCCCCACTCAGTACCGTCCGCAGGCCCGACAACGGCTGCCAAACTTCGGCGGTCCCGAGCAATTCGTCGAACCGTTGACGATTGATCAGCGGAAACGGCTCCAAACCCGCTGCGGCAGCCAGCTCGGCATAGGGTTCGGCCAGCGAAACCGCGACGTCGAAGCCTCGGCTGCGAAGCCGAGCACCGATCGCGATCATCGGATTGACGTCTCCACGACTGCCGGGAGCCGACAAAATCGCCAGCGGGCTCCGCTCAACGCTCGATGCCATATTCCGTGATCTTACGGTAGGCGGTTGCCCGACTGACGCCCAACAACTCAGCCGCGTCCGGCACGCTGCCACAGGAACGGTCAAGTGCTAATTTGATCAACCGGCGTTCCCAATCATCGATCCTCAGCGTATCGACCTCCGCCAACCCGGCATCATGAAGCCCGAGGTCAGACGGCAGAATCTCTGGGTCGTCGGCCATCACGACAGCGCTATCGATCACATTACGCAGTTGCCGAACATTACCTGGCCACGGATAGCCCCGCATCCGCTGCCGCGCCGCGGCGGAAATCATCAATCCGGGGCGGTGATGTTCCAACCGAAAGTGCTCAAAGAAATAATCGATCAAACGGTCGATATCGTCTTCGCGTTCCCGCAGCGGCGGTACCACTAATTCGAACACGCTGAGCCGATAGAACAGGTCTTCACGAAATCGTCGCTCCCGGACAAACTCTGCCAAGTCGCGGTTGGTCGCCGCGATCACACGGACATCGACCAAGATCTGCTGGGTGCCGCCGACCGGCAAAAACGGATGTCCCTCTAGAATCCGCAACAGTTTGGCCTGGGCCTCCAAAGTCAATTCGCCGACTTCATCGAGAAATAGCGTTCCGGTATGAGCCTGCTGAAACCATCCGGTGTGGTCGGTGTCAGCACCGGTGAACGATCCCTTTTTGTGGCCGAACAGTTGGCTTTCGACCAGATCGCGTGAAATCGCTGCACAATTGACCGCCAGCATCGGGCGATCACGTCGCGGGCTGGCCTGATGAATCCCCTGTGCCACCAATTCCTTCCCGACGCCGCTTTCGCCCCGGATCAACACCGAACCGTTGGCCCGTCCGATGCGAACGATCTTTTCTTTCAATCGGCTGACCGGTCGGCTCTCACCGATGATCTCGCCGCTGTCGGCGTGCCGGTCGGCATTCCGCCGATTGGCTTCCTTCAAGCTGCCGCTTTGCTGGACGCGATGAAGTGCGGCCCCCAGCAGTCGCGCGGCTGCCGCTGCGAGTTCGAAGTCGTCCGACTTGAAACTGCCGTTCCGATGATAAAGGTGCAACACGCCGACCACGTGCTCGCCGCTGGCTAGCGGTACCCAGATCGCATCGGACCAATCCGGAGTCAACTCGTCGGCGTTGTCAGACACGCTGAACCAAATCGCCTCACCGTCGCGGAGTACCCGCCGGGCCAATCGTTGGCCAACCTTCATCACGTTGCCGGCGTCGGCCGGCACGAATCGCTGCGGCGTCAACCGTCCGTCGCCACCGTCTACCGAAAACCCGACGACCGTCGCGACGGTCCGCGTCTGCAACAACTCGATCGCCAATTGGCAAACGTCCTCGACACGTTCGCTCCGCAACAGATTTAAACTCAGTTGGTACAAGTCCAACAATCGACCGACGAAGGGGTTGTTTCGCAGCGCCTCCAGCGACTCAAACTTGCCGCTGATCCCGAGCGGCGAATCGATCGGCCGATCGAGGATGATCGTCTGCTGGTTGGCGTCTCCGACTTCATCTTCAGCCGGTTCCACCAACTCGATCTCGGTCTCGCCGACGGCAACCAAGGTCTTGTCGACCAACATCGCGTGATCCGTTTTCTGGCCGTTGACGAGCGTCCCGTTGCGGCTGCCGGTATCGCGTAGTTGCCAGTTCCCCTCCTCGAAATAGATGACCGCGTGGAACCGGCTGCTGATCGGATCAGTCAGCTTCACTTCACAACTGTCGCCACGGCCGATGTGCATCGGGCGGCTCGGATCGAGCGGAAATTGCCTTCCTAATTCGGGCCCCGAACGGACCAAAAGATAAGCCACTAGCGAACCTTGAACAAAGATCGATGCCCGGCGAAATCGAGTCCGGACGGCGGAAAAAGGGCGGAAACTGAATACGGGGGATGAAAGCTCGACCGGCGCCAGCTAACCTGTCCGCCCGCTGCCGCATATGATAGCGAACCGAACGTCCGTCGGTCACCGACCCGGACGCCTCCGATGCATCCCCCCCGGCGATCCCGACATGACTTCTCGCGACCAAATCGTTTGGCACCCCACGACAGTCTCTCGCCAAGACCGCCAAGAGCGACTCGGCCAACAGGGGACCGTCGTCTGGTTGACCGGCCTGAGCGGTTGCGGCAAGAGCACGATCGCTAACGAACTCGATCAGCAACTCTTTCGCCGTGGCCAGGCGACCATCCTGCTCGATGGTGATAACGTCCGCCACGGTTTGTGCGCACCGCCGAATCGGCTGGCGGAACTTCACGGCGACGCCTTCGCAAATCGGTTCGGACTCGGTTTCGGCCAACAGGATCGCGAAGAAAACATCCGCCGGATCGCAGCCGTTGGCGAACTGTTCGTCTCGGCAGGCCTGATCGCGATCACCGCCTTCGTCAGCCCCTACCGCGAAGACCGGCTCCGCGCCCGCCGTCAAATCGAATCGGCCGGCGGTCCCGGCGATTTCGTCGAAGTCTTCGTCGATACTCCGCTGGAAATCTGTGAAAGCAGAGACCCCAAAGGACTCTACAAAAAAGCTCGCGCCGGTGAGATCCCCAACTTCACCGGGATCAGCGACCCCTACGAACCGCCGACCGATCCCGAAGTCCGGCTCGACGGTGGCGACGAATCGTCCGTCGACGCCTCGGCTGCCGCGATCATCCGCTATCTCGAGTCAGCCGGACGACTGCGAGCGATTTGAGGCGAATCGAGTTTCAAGGCGCCGTCGATGTCTTCCGGGAAAATCGACCAGACCGCGACCCGCCGAGTCATCTCCGACGTCGTTTTCTTGATCGCCTCTTCGATCTTCTGCTCCTTGATCCGTTCGCGGATCTCGTCCTGTAGGTCGCTGATCGATTTCGTGCCCGCTTCCCGCCGCTCGAGTACGCGGACGATGTGTACACCGTCGTCGTCCTCAATCACCTCGCTCATGACCCCGATGGGCAACGAGAAAATCTGATCCTCCAGCACCGTAGAGGCCAACGAACCCTTCGACGCCCAATCATGCACCCCGCCACGAGCCGCAAACGGCTCCTGCGACTTCGCTCGCGCGACGGCTTGCATGCTCCCACCGAAGTAAGCTTCCCGACCCATCTCATTGATTAATGCGATCGCCGCCTCACGGCTGCCACAACGCTCAAAGGTCGCCGTCAATTGCTCCCACCGTGCTCGGGCCTTGACCCGGTAGGAATCGATGTGGTCTTCGTAGTAGTTGCGAATTTCGATCAAGGCGATCGGCGGGTCACGAGGGATCGCGTCGCTGCGGTAAAGGTGCGCCAACATCTGATCGGTAAAGTCGAGCCGTGATGACTCGAACGATCCGCCCTGCTCGCGAAGCTTTTGGTCGATCTCTGAAACCGTGTTCACACCAAACTTCTTGTACAACCGCGGCACCTCCTGCTCTTGAAACATCTGTCGGGCACGGGCTTGCAGCTTCTTTTCCGCTTCGTAGCGTTTGTCTGCCGCCTGCGTGGCGACCTGAGAAAGCAAGAACGACTCGCGTAGGATCTTCAACTGGATCGATTGATTCAGCAACGATCGAAAGATCACCGCGCGGATATAACGCTGCTCGACTTCGCTCGGCTCGTTGGGTGAACGCGCGATGATTTCCGCAACCCTCGCTTCGACCCGCGGCATCAAGTCGCCAGCCAGAATCACGGTGCGTCCGACAACGGCGATGATCGCCGCCGGATCACTCGGCAATTCGGTCTCCAATGCCTTGCGAATCGCTTCCTGTGAGGGCCCCTGAGGGTTACCACCAGGCCGACCTGGCGGTTGCTGGGCCTCCACCAACGGGGTCACCGACAATACAGCCGTGATCGTGACGCAAAAGACGATCCGACAGGCCGCTGCCCGCATCCGACTCAAGCTCGGCCGCCAACCGCCAACCGGCGATGGCAAGAAGCGACCGAATGTTCCGCCCCGAGCACACGTAGCCTCGGCGAAGGGTTGGCTCGATGCTGTCATCGGTCTTGGTCGGTTCCAATTCTCGGAGTCAAAACGGGGCCGAGACCGAGTCCGATCGTGACGCGATCATCCCGGCCAAGGGGAGACGTTTATCGGTCTTGTAGGGTCCGACACGATCGCGTTGCAAGGCGAATCTGAAATCACGCGATGATCTCATCGACGACGCGGCCATGGACATCGGTCAGCCGAAAATCACGACCGGCATACCGATACGTCAGTCGCGTATGGTCAAAGCCGAGCAGTTGTAAGACGGTCGCATGCAGGTCGTGGACGTGGACCCGGTCCTCGACCGCCTGAAAACCGAACTCGTCGGTCGCGCCATGAACGTAGCCGCCCTTCACACCACCACCCGCTAGCCAGGTCGTGAACCCATAATGGTTGTGATCGCGGCCGCTGGTCGTACCTGCGTTGGCTCCCGGTTTCGGCAGTTCCACCGTCGGCGTGCGGCCGAACTCGCCACCCCAGATGACCAGTGTGTCGTCCAGTAGGCCACGTTGCTTCAGATCGCGGAGTAACGCGCCAATCGCTTGCGAGCATTCACCCGCCAACCGCCGATGGTTGTCTTCGATCCGATCGTGACTGTCCCACGGTTGGCCGCTGCCGTGCCACAACTGCACATAACGGACTCCGCGTTCGACCAACCGCCGAGCGATCAGAATCTGCCGAGCCTGCACTGAATCGCCATACTGCTCGCGAACCGACTCCGGCTCGGTGCTGATGTCAAACGCGTCGCTCGCCTCCATCTGCATCCGATAGGCGAGTTCGAAACTCTGCACCCGGGCCTCGAGTTCGGCATCGCCCTGACGAGCCTCCTGGTGCCGCCGGTTGATCTCCTGCAACAGGTCGAGTTGACGGCGTTGTTCGCCTCGTCCGAGGCCGGCAGCGTTGCGGATGTTGGCAATCAACCGCTCGATCTCCTGGTGTTTGGTGTCGATGTACGTTCCCTGATACGCCCCTGGTAAGAATGCCGATTGCCAATTCTCCGCGCCCTTGATCGGGTAGCCGCCAGGACACATCGCGATGAACCCAGGCAGGTTCTGGTTCTCACTGCCCAGCCCATAGGTAACCCAGGAACCGACCGCCGGCCGGACAAACTGTGAATCGCCGCAATTCATCAGCATCAACGACGGTTCGTGGTTCGGCACGTTGGCGTGCATCGAACGGATCACGCAAACGTCGTCGATCATCTCGCCGACGTGCGAAAACAATTCACTGACCTCGATCCCGCTCTCGCCATAACGCTGGAACTTGAACGGCGATCGATAGGCCGCACCCGTCTCACGCTCGGTCCGCAGATTCATCGGCAGCGGCTTGCCGTGGTACTTGTCGAGCGCCGGCTTCGGGTCGAAGGTGTCGACCTGCGACGGTCCCCCATTCATGAACAGGTGGATCACCGCCTTAGCCCGCGGGGCGAAATGCGGCTCCTTGGGATGCATCGGATTGGGATGCGCCGCGGCAAGCGCGCGAGGGTTCTCGTCGGCAAGCAGACCGGCCAGGCCGAGCGCCCCCAAGCCGGTCCCACTGCGACGCAAAAACTCTCGCCGAGTCGCCGGTAACCGCTCCCAGGCACGGACCGCTGCCTCAACACCCTGCACCGTATGATCGCCTTGCATGATCCTCAATACTCCACTCTTTCGATCCCAATTTTGACCAACGGCAGCGCGGCTTGTCGATCGAACACGGTGTACCCGCGGATCGATTCGCCGCCGTGGCGTTACTCCGCTCTCAATCGACGAACGCGAACTCGTTACTACTCAACAACACCTGAGCCAATTGGACCCACCGGTCCACCTGCGGTCCGTCGACTTCGGCGTTCTCATTGCTCTTTGCGTCGACTTCGACCCCCTCGGCTTCGCTGCCGGTACCCGCCGATCCCTCCGCCGATTCGCCGCTCGGGTCGGCAGCCTCCGATTCCACATCGATCGCCTCGGCTACCACAGCCACCGAAGAGTCGACGAATTCGACCGCGACCGCTAGCTCCCGATCATCGGGCTCGCGGGCGAGTGTTAATCGATAAAGCAACCGAACACGGTCCACCGCATCCGGTTCGCCCGCCGTCCGATCGGCTAATCCGCGCGCTTGGCGAATTACGAAATCGGCATTCATGAAATACAATGCCTGTTGCGGCACGGTCGTCTGGGCGCGGATCGATTGGCTCGCATCAGGACTCGGCAGGTCGAAACTGGCTAACAACCCCGGTACATCTTCGCGATCGACGTAGGCATACAATCCGCGTCTCGCGGCGTCTTTGTGAATCATCACCGAACGGCCACCGATCCGATCGTCAAGCTGCCCGGCGGCGACCAGCAACCGATCCCGCAACGGTTCAAACTCCAGTCGGCGCCGCGACTGCTGCCAGAGCAGCCGATTTTCCGGGTCTTCACGATGAGCCTGCTCACGAAATTGACTCGCTTGCTGCCAGGTCGCCGACAACATGATCCGCCGCTGTAACCGCTTGATCGACCATCCGTCGGCGATGAACTCGGCCGCCAGATGATCGAGTAATTCGGGGTGAGTCGGTGGCTCGCCGCGAGTCCCAAAATCACTCGCCGTCCGTACCAAACCGGCCCCGAACTGGTGCTGCCAGATGCGGTTGACGATCACGCGAGCGGTCAGCGGGTTGTTCGGATTGGCGATCGCTTCGGCCAGCTCCAAACGGCCGCTGCCCTGGCTGAATGGCTGACCGCCATCGACATGCGCCAGGACTTGTAAAAACCGTCGTGGGACTCGATCGCCGCGATTGCCAGGTTGACCGCGACGAAAAATCACCGGTTCCTGTGGCTTCGCCTTATCGACCATCACCATCCCCCGCGCCGGGGCACCTGGATGCGATACTTCCACTTCCTTGACCTTGCGGATCAAATTGTTGTGCTGGTTCCGCTCACCCTGGTCGAGGTGCGATACCATTTCTGCAGTCGTCAACGTCGTCGGCGAATCATCCGCAAACAGCACCTCCCGCAGCGTCTCTGCCAGGTCGTCATCCAAGCGTTCCACCTCGGGATCCGCTTCCCGGGCTTGCTTCCAATCGGCGTAAACCGACTCCAACTCAGCCCCCAAACGTTCGGCTACCTCGATCATCGAGCCCGGCGGTGATTCCCGCAAAACGTCCAACAGCCTTGGCGATATCGGCGATTGGGCAACGTCTGTTTCAGACAACGACTCGGTCGCCGCCGAAGAGAACTCGTCCACCGGCAACCTGGCGAGCCGATGCCACAACGTCCAGATCGGATGCGAACGGTTCGCCTGCGACGCGACATAACTCTGCCATCGACGTACGGCTTGCCGCCGCAACGGGCCACGTTCCCCCTGCTGCTTGACCCCGTCACCTTCATATTGCGGCAGCGTGCGAGCCAAATGAACCAGGTAATCGCCCACTCGCGACCGCAGTTCGTCCTCAGTCTCGACCCGACGCGTTTCCAGCCACTGATCGACCTCTTGCTGCTGCTTCGCCTGCTCGGCCAAGAACGCGTCGTACTCGGCCGACGGCTCCGGTTCACCCAACAACGGCAATTCGTCCGGTTCCAGCGAACTGGCAAACACCCCATAGAGCGAGTAGTAGTCGGCGGTCGGGATCGGATCGAACTTGTGATCATGACAGCGGGCACAAGCGACGCTGACGCCCAAAAAGCCACGTGTCAAAACGTCGATCCGGTCGTCGATGATGTCGTGTTGACGGTTCATGAAGCGGCGACCTACCGTCAGAAATCCCATCGCGGCTAAGGCATCGCGATGATCCGGCGGCAAATCGAGTTGGTCGGCCGCGAGCTGTTCCACAATGAACCGGTCGAACGGCTTGTCGTCATTGAACGCGTCGATCACGTAATCGCGGTACGTGTAGGCATACGGATATCGCGTTTCACGACTCGCCCCGAGATAACCCGTCGTGTCGGCATATCGGGCGATGTCCAACCAGTGTCGCGCCCACCGCTCGCCATAGTGGCGGTTTTCCAACAATCGATCGACCAACCGCTCAAAGGCATCCGGCGACGTGTCGGCCGCGAACGTCTCGACTTCTTCGTACGTTGGCGGCAACCCGATCAACCTGAAATAGGCCCGCTTGATCAAGGTCCGTCGGTCCGCTGGCTCGCTCGGCTCCAAACCGGCTTTCTCTAACTCCGCCAATACGAAATGATCGAGCGGTTGAAGCGGCCAATCGACGTCGTTCACTTCCGGCGGAGTGACAGCATTCACCGGTCGAAACGCCCAATGAGACTGACGGATTTCCTCCAATCGCTCCGCCGGCGGTAGCTCCGAAGCCGAATCGGGATGCTCCGACTCCTCAGGCCAATAACCGCCGCTGCGAACCCACGCGGTTAGGATTTCGATCGCCTCTGCCGGCAATTTGCCCTCGGGCGGCATCTGCAACGACGAATCGTGATAGCCGACAGCCCGAATCAAGACGCTCTCGGCCGGCTTTCCGGCGACGACCGCCGGTCCCGAACCGCCGCCACGGCGGACCGCCGCGCCACGATCGAGCCGCAACTCGCCAGCCTGCTCATCAGGTCCGTGACACTCGATGCAGTGCTCGACCAACAACGGTCGAACGTGCGTCTCGAAAAAGACCTCGGCCTCTGCCGCGGTTGGCTCTGCAGCGGGAGTCTCCGCAGTACAGATACCGGGCCAAAGCCAGCAGAGCAAAATCAACGCCGACCAGAGAATCACCTCTTCGAGTCGCCGAACAACACGGCGACGCGAGTGGCGACATAGTACAAATCGATTCGACAGCATGACAGGCAAACGTTTAAATCAGCGGTGTTTCCCGCCGACTTCACGTCCGGCGTCCCCGACGGACGCGATCATGGCGAGATATTTGAAAGATCGGCGAAACGGTGAAAGCAGAACGAAACAGTTGACCGCCACGGTCTCCGCGGCGGTGTAATCACCACCGCCCGAATCAGATCAGTTCGGAGATCGGCGTCGGATCGCTGACCAAGTGTGTCGGCCGACCCTGCGGGGTGTAGAGAATCTTGTTGGGGTCGATCCCCAGCTTCGTGTAAATCGTCGAAACGAAGTTTTCCGGCGACAAAACGCGTTCTACCGCCGAGTACCCGTTGCGGTCGGTGGCCCCGACCACCGTCCCACCAGGCGTTCCGCCACCGGCCATCAGCACACTCATCGCGTTTGCCCAGTGGTCGCGTCCCGCCTTCGTCTGTCCCGACAAAGTCGAGATCTTGGGGGTTCTGCCGAACTCACCCAACGCCACCACCAACGTTGATTCGAGCATCCCTCGCTGATCGAGATCTTCGATCAAGGCCGCGACCGTCTGGTCCCAACTCGGCAATCGCTTGTCGAGCGCATCAAATAGGTTGGCGTGATGATCCCAACCACCGTCATAAACCGTAATGAACGGCACGCCGGCCTCGACCAACCGCCGAGCCAACAAGGCCCGTTGGCCAAAGGCGTTGCGACCGTACGCGTCACGTACCTCGTCCTTTTCCAGACTGATGTCGAATGCTGCTTGTGCGTCGGGTGACGTCACCAAATCGAGACCTTGGCGATAATATTCGTCCGCCGCCAAAACCGGATCGCCGGCCGCTTCATCGTTCAGACGCTGCATGTGGTCGATCGCCTGACGCAAATCGTTACGACGCTGGAATCGGTCGCCGAGCAGATCGAGCGGTACCGCGACGTCGCGGACGCGGAAGTTCTTGCGGTTGGGGTCGTCACCGACGACGAACGGGGCGTACTTCGCGCCCAAAAAGTTCGGGCCACCGCTACGCGCCATCGACGGCATCGAAAAATAACCGGGCAGCGCCGAATCCGATCCTCGCTCGCGAGACACCACCGATCCCATGCTCGGGTGAAAACTGACGAAAGCACCGCAGCCGACCGGGATGCGCGTCGGTGCTCCGGTCATCATGTAGTGGTTGCCGGCCCCGTGGTTGCCCTGGTCGTGACGGATCGAACGGATCATCGCGTACTTGTCGAGCGATGCCGCCAACCGCTTCATGTGCTGCGAATAAAAGACACCAGGCACCTTCGTCGCGATCGGCTCGAACTCGCCGCGAATCTCCGCTGGTGCATCCGGTTTCGGGTCAAAGGTCTCGAAATGGGTCGGACCACCGTCCATCCAAATCAAAATGCAGGCCTTCGCCTTGGCGGCGCTGCGAGCGCCACCGACAGCGGCCGAGACATCTCGCGCCTGCAAAGCATTGACCAGCCCGCCGCCAAACAGGCCTCCCAATCCGAGACGCAGACAATCACGACGACTGGCGCCTTCACAATTTCGAGAAATACGCATAGCAGGACTCCGTAATCAACAGTGGCGGGAAACGCTCTGACGAGCGGCGGTCGGTGGGTGGGTGACCGAAGGTCGGTGGGTGGACGAACAAATCGCCAGCAGCTTGACGGTCAGTTTCCGCTGCTACCCAAATCGTACCCGATCGGCGATCGAGGCTCCACTCGATTATCGGAATTCGAACCGCCGCTCGCCACTCGCTTCCCGGCCACGCGCCGCAAACCGCCCCTACACTCGCGACCGTGGCGGTTCATTCGGCCTCAATCGAGCCGCCAATGAGCTTGCCGTAGGACCGCCTTGGGGTATTGAGCCATCTTTTCGTACCACAACGTCAACAGCGTCCCGTCCGCGAGCTGCACCGTGCTGGGATAACCCATGTCGCCGCCCGGCGCGTCGTCGCTGATCGTCAGCGGCTCCGACCAACTCTGACCATGATCGTCGCTGATCCTCGCCAAATTGCCGATCGGCGCCCGACGGTGACCGTAAGTCATCAGTAGTCGATCGTCGGCCAATCGCAGCAGGTGCGATGGTAATCCCCAAACGCCGATCGATCGCGGACGACTCCAAGTCCGCCCGCCATCGGTCGATTCCGCCTGCAACGTTTCGCCCCGATTCTCTGCGTTGTGGTTGCGGATTTGGGCGATGATCCGACCGTCCGCCGCTTCGATCGCGTACAGCTCGTGATAGTCGTTCGGGTCGTCACCGTCGCGGGCTGGGATTTCGGCAAGCCACTGCCAAGTTGCCCCGTCGTCGTCCGAAACCGAGACACCGATCCGTGGGTTGTCTCGCCATAACTGTTTGCCCGCGTACAAGATGCGACCATCGCTCAACTGCGTCGGCCCATGCGGACTGTTGACCAACGGATCGATCCGAGCCGACCAACTCAGGCCCCCGTCGGTCGATCGGATCAGCCAGGTTCCGAGCTCGGCTTGACGCTCGGCGGGAGCGAGTCGGTAACCGGCAGCCCGCCAACGGCTCAGCCGCTCCGCGGGCCAATCCCCCGATTCCTCCGCTCGTCTCAACCCGCTCTCATAGGCTAACGACGAAAACGTCGTTACCAAAATTGTCCCCTCAGCCGTCTCCAGCACCCCCGCATCGCGGTCGTCGATCGCACTGTCGATCAAGGTTCGCGGCCATGTCCACGTCTGACCGTCGTCATCCGAGGTCATCCACTGCACCGTACCAAATGGACAAACATGTTCCTCTCGACGCCCCGACCAGACGGCCAATAACCGGCCCGACGCCTGACGGGCCAGCGTCGGCCAGCCACAATAGTATTCCAGCTGGTGACTGATCACCCGAGTACTCAAGGCGGTCGCCGAGGGCTCTGCGGCCCGGCCGATCCGCGGTGCTGCGATCAATCCGGCAGCAACCGTCGCACTGCGAATAAATTCTCGGCGTTTGAACAAATGAACGGTCATCGTTGCGATCTCCAAATGGACTTGCGTATCCGCCGGGCACCAAAACCAGAATCGGGGGCCAACAGTATAACCGCGACAGCGATCGAGATACCCGCTCCGCCGACCGACACGGTTGCATTCCGCTCCGCGAAGATGAGATATTGACCGTCGCACCGGCGAATCAGCTCGCTCCGCCCAGCCTCGTAGCCTTCCACCCTTCCAACGTCCGCAAACGCGACCTGCCATGAGATTACTCACCACACTGACGATTCTGCTGCTTGCCCCACTGGTTGCGGTACTGGCCGATTCGCCGGCAGACGTTACCTGCGAGGGAACCTACCCGCACCACCTGCAGGGCGTCTGTGTCGACGATCAGGCGATCTATTGGTGTTTTACAACAACTCTGGTGAAAACCGATCGCAGCGGTAAATTGCTGAGCCAAGTCGCCGTCGCCAATCACCACGGCGATCTCTGCCACCATGACGGCAAAATCTACGTCGCTGTGAATCTCGGCAAGTTCAATGACCCCCAGGGAAATGCCGATTCGTGGGTCTACGTCTACGATGCCGAGTCACTCGATTCGATCGCCAAGTACGAGGTCCAGCAGGTCTTCCACGGCGCCGGCGGGATCGGCTTTCGCGACGGGCACTTCTTCGTCGTCGGAGGATTGCCCGAAGGCGTCGAAGAAAATTACGTCTACGAATACGACGATTCGTTCACCTTCCTAAAAAAGCACGTCGTCCGCAGCGGTTACACGCGTTTGGGAATCCAGACGGCGACGTTTGCCCACGACCGCTGGTGGTTCGGCTGCTACGGAAATCCCAAAATCCTGCTCGTCACCGATGCTGACTTTCGGCTGCTGGGCCGCCATCAGTTCGATTGCTCGTTGGGGATCGAGGGCCTGCCCGACGGCCGCTTGTGGGCGGCGACCGGCACTTGCACTCCTAATCAAGGCTGCACCGGCAGCGTCAGCCTGGCAGTTCCCGACGAGCAGTCTGGGCTGAAAATCTTATCGGCGCAGCCATGAACCCCAACAACCGTGACCCGATGCAGACCGAGCAGGAAAAGATGCTGGCGGGCGAACTTTACAACGCTCTCGATCCCGAATTGGTTCGCCAGCGGCAACGTGCCCGTGACCTCTGCTTCGACCTGAATGCCACGCGCGAAAGCGACCAAGACGTTCGACGACGCATCGTGAACGACTTGTTCGGCAGCGGTGGCGAGTCGGTCTGGATGCAGCCACCATTCTATTGCGACTATGGCTGCAATACCTACCTCGGTGAACGGGTCTACTTCAACTTCAACTGCGTCGTGCTCGATGTCTGTGAAGTGAAGATCGGCGACTTTTCGTTTTTCGGACCCGCCGTGCAAATCTATACGGCCGCCCATCCCTTGGATGCCCAGCTCCGCAGGAACGAAGAATTCGGTAAGCCGATTTCGATCGGTTCGGATGTCTGGGTCGGCGGTGGCGCGATCATCTGTCCCGGCGTGACGATCGGCTCCAAGACAGTCATCGGTGCCGGCAGCGTCGTCACGCGAGATGTCCCCGCCGGTGTCTTGGCCGTCGGAAACCCCTGCCGTGTCATCCGACAGATCGACGAGGCAGCCGAGCGAGATTGATTTTCACGCGACCACGATCGATCCTACGGTCAAAACACCCTAGCATTGTGCGGATTTTTATAGTCGCCTTTCGCTCCGCGAAAGAACGCCAGAAAGCAACTTTCGCGGAGCGAAAGGCGACACTTATTTGCCGCAAGATGCCTAGCATCCGAACGATCGGCCGTCACAACGGCTGGCTATCAGAACGCGTCACTCAGGAAAACCGCATTCAAAAACAACCGGTTCGTTCCATACCAAAACGCGCGTAAGTTCGGGTTGTCATGGATCAACACGGCCCGCCCACTCCCCAACCGCCAGCCGCCAATCGCAAAACTGCCCGGAACCTGGTCGAGTCGTTCTTGGGAGATATAGCCACTCAGTAACGGCTTCGGAGTGTAGGTCCCGACGGTGATCCCTGCCCGCGGCGAAGGCTCGAAAAAGCTGGTCCGGTTGCGAAACACCGCTACTCGGTCGCCGTAACCGAACGCCAGCGGATGCGTTTTGTCGAGTCGCACCTCAAAGATCGCTCCGCCGATTTCGTGCGCCCCGCGAGCATCGGCTAATTCGTCGAACGGCCGGTCCCCGACCACGGCATTCAGATCGAACGGCTTCGATTCCAAACTGACCAACCCGTTCCTGACCGCCCAGTCGACACCGCTGGACATCGCGACCAATCGCCCGCCAGCGCGCACCCATTTACCCACGACATCGCTCGAAAGCTTCCCATACGACCCGCCCGCCAGGATCAAGGTGTTGTAGCGATCGAGCACCGATTCGCTGACCGTACCGGCGTCGACCAGCGAAACCGGTATGCCGAACCGCTCGCTCAACAAGTGCCAGGTTTCGCCAGCTGTCCCCGCCGTGGCCGAATCGCCGGTTACCAACGCGATTTCAGGTTTTTTCAAAACATGGATCTGTCGCCGATTTCCCAAGTCGGGGCCACCCGGAATTAACCCCGACCCGACCGCGAAAATCTCGACGTGGTCCTCCTCGACAACCCTGCGAACCGTCTCATGAATGACGTCCTCTGTCGCTCCTCCCGGCGCTCGCTGGTGAACCGTGACCAAGACGGTTCCGCGAGGAAAGGTCTCGGTTTTATCGTCGACCTCAGTCGAAAACGACTGCGTGATCAATCGCGTGCGGATACCGGCAGCCTGCAGTTTGTAAAGCGCTCGCGGGGCAAAGTATCGATTCCACGGCATCAGGTAGGCATAACTCGCTTCCCCGCCGACCAACCTACCCCCGTCGATATCGATCCGCTCCAGTCGCTCACCCAACTCGAGTGATTGTTCGGTTTCCGCCCACCGCACGCCGAAGGCATACGGCAGCGTCCAAGTCGATACGTCATAGAACTGGTTGTCGTCGAACTCGGTCTGCCGTTCCATCATCGCCGTCAGCAGTCGGATCTGCGGTTGCGAGACCGGTACCGCCACGGCAGCCCCCGGGCGAAACGTCGTTCCCCCGGCCTTCACCGGCTCAATCAACTCATGCACCTGAATCCGATGATCGAGTAGCAGCTGAATCAATTCCTGGGCTTCGGTTCGCTCCGACTGCAGCGAAATCAGATAGGCCTTTAATTTGCGTTCTCGTGCCAGCGCAGGTGCGTCACGGAAAAAATCACGCTGATATCGCAGCAGTTGCTCACGCAAATCGACCACCGCCCGCATCGTCGAGATCGATGTCGTCAACTGGTTGCGGATCGTGAAATCGAATGACAGCAAACCGTGCTCGGTATCACGCTTCAACGCCCGCGATGAGCCTTGTTCGAACAGGATTCCGATCGCCCCGGTCACGTCTGGATAGGTCGATCCTTTTCCCGGATAAAAGTCGTCGAATGCGTCGCGGGTGAAGTACAAAGAACCGATCTCGTCCAACGCCTCGGCATGGAAGTCGCCGATCCGCGCCGTCAACTCCTGATTGGCTGGCGGAGCATTTCGGTTGACCCGCTCGGGCACCCCCGGCTGAAAGAAATAGTGCGACTCGGAACCCATCTCGTGAAAATCGGTGACGACCTGCGGACGCCAGTGATGGTACAGCGCCATCCGCGACTGCGACTCGGGATGCCGCATCGGCAGCCAATCGCGATTGAGGTCGAACCAGTAGTGATTCGTCCGTCCTCCCGGCCACGGCTGCCGATGCTCGCGGTCGGCCGGGTCGGATACCGGCGTCGCACCGCGGTTCTGATTCACCCATGTGGTGAATCGATGACGTCCGTCGGGATTCAGTACCGGATCGATCAACAACACGACCCGGTCGAGCATCTTCTCCACCTCTGCCCCTTGTCCCGCGGCTAGGTGATATAGCAGCAGCACCGCTGCCTCCGATGCGCTCGCCTCGTCACCATGAACGTTGTAACCCTGGTAAACCACCAGCGGCATCTCGGCGAGTTGTTCGTCAGTCACCTCCTCGGCGGAGTCGCTGAGCCGCCGATTCGCGGCCAAAATCTTGTCGAGCCGCCGGTGGTTTGCCGGCGAACTGACCACGGCATGGATCAACGGACGGTGTTCATAGCTGCGGCCATGCTCATGAAACGCAACCCGATCCGAAGCCGCGGCGACCGCGCGAAAATAGTCGACCAACTGGTGCGGCTCCGTATGCGATTCGCCGATCCGATGCCCGATCACCGCCTCCGGACGGGGCACGGTCGCGGTGTACCCATCAACCACGGCTGACGGCACCGGCAAAGAAAAAGGCAACCCTTCCGCCGCCACGGCAGCCATCCCCAACGGCAGCAGGCAGCACCAGCAACCGATCCGCAACGCTACCTTCCCCAGTCCACAACTCATCTTGATGCCTCACCCACGATCGAAACGGTCACACGTCCAAAATCATCGCCCCCCATCCTAATCACCAATCGCAAAGCGAGGGGAGCGACGGTCTTAGGTAAGATCAATAAGCCGATCAAAAATCTTGAATTTTTTGATGTCGCTCCACGCCCCCCCACTGGTGGTTGTGTGGGCCCCTGGCCTCCGAGGTTTTTCAGGCATGACGCCGGTGTTCAATGACCAATTGGCCGTTTGGCTCCGGCTGCGCGCAGCGGTAATCTACAGCCGCTAGGTGAAACGGACCCGGGCTCTGCAGAGGTGCAACTTGGGAAGAAGGGAGAAATTAGTCGCCGGTGCGTCAATGATGCATCGAGCACGTGGGGCGACTGTAGTCCTAGTTTAGGCTTCAGGATTCCTTACCGCTTTGCCGAGCGAGTTCGGCATCGAACGACTTGCGGTAAGATTCATAGCTCGTGCTTATTTCGTCGGTTTCGCTCTGCTTTCCACCAAATAGCGAGCCTACTCCCCGAAGACACCCGACTCCAATCGCGATAACAGGAAGCCAGACGAGCGTATAGAGCACAGCAAACGGTATGCCGACGAGAATCGGGCCGTACAGGCGGCCGGTATCCGATGTGACTTCGCGCCATTCTGCCTTGGTAACCGCATGGGCTCGCATCGCTTCCCAAATATGGTCTGCATAAAGAATGAGTGAAACCCAAGTAATGAACATAGCAATCGGAACCGCTGCCACGAGCCAAGCACAATGCCATCGCTTGATAATGCAAATGGCCAATATCGTAGGCGCGGAGGCAAACAGAGGACCCAGCCATCCGTTCCAACGAGCGGCTGAAACAGCCTCCAGATACTCGGGTCGAATTTCATCCATTCGAAAAGCCGTATTCGTTTGCGGTTGATTCTTCTGCGATTTCTCAAATGAGTGACTGCCGAGTTCAGATCCGATCAGCTCTCCGAGTTAGCTGCCGACGCTGATGGGCAGTCTCCCAGCTGTTTACGGAGACGCTGAAGCATGCGGCTCTTTGCCTTACGGACGGCTGCCGGGGTGAGGCCCAACTGTTGGGCCACTTCGGGTGCGCTCTGGCCGAGTACCGTCGTATTCCAAAACGCAGTTCAGGTCGTCGCCTCTACCGTCGGACGGATCTGCTGTAAGGCTCGCTGCAGCAACGCGGTCGTTTCGGCCGGCGTCGTCAGCGGCTCTTCGGCCGAACCGCTCTCGCTCAACGGCGCGGCGAGCTCCGCAAAAAAGTGCTGCCCCGTGCTCCCTCCCCGACCCGGCAACTCCCGCCACGCTCCCGCCGATCCGTTGCCCAGACGCAGCGCTAGACTCAGACCACTTGAACTACCGCTGGAAAATTCGTCCATCGAAATTCGGACCGGCTGAGGAGGCGCGAAAAGAGTAAAACCGCATCATACTACCGTGTTGCCCGCTCTGCTTCACATGATGATCTTCTCCGGCGGCCGATATGGCCCGAAAGCCTAGCGAATCGTGTGGTCGTTGGAAATCCGGCGGTGTTCGCTCCGCTCGACCGCCGGCTAATGGCTGATATCCCTTCGGGATATTGCGGTTCAATATGCCGCAGGCATGACAGCCGTTAGCCCCGGGTCGCGCAGCGAACCCGGGGGACTTCGGGATGTTGCGGTTCAATATGCCGAAGGCATGACAGTCATTAGCCCCGGGTCGCGCAGCGCACCCGGGGGGCAGGCGGTCAAAACAATGATCGACCCCGCAGGGGTCGCAGCCCAGGCCGTGGAAAACCGCCCACCCCCAACCAGGCCAAGCAGCTACCTCGCGGCCGGCACTCCAAGATGCAGTGTCCCCGTCCCCCCTCATTCTCATTTATCAGCTTATCGCTATTTCCGAAAACGGTTTCGAGCCGCATGGCAGAAGAACGAGCAAAGCCCCGCGTACCGGAAATCCGGGTCGATGTAGTGCTCGATGACATAGAATGCAAAATAGTAGGCCCTGCAAAACCCCCATACGGCTGCCGCAAGTAAAGCTGCTGACTTCAGATCGGGATTATGTAGGATCAAAAGTAGCGAGGCAAGTATGCCGACCGTGAGCATCAGCATACCCTTGACATACAGCAGATAAGAACTCTTAATATCACGCATCAAATTTGACATTCGTCATCGCCAACGGTTCGTATGAATCGGAAAGTCTTTCGAAAAACTGAAGAGGAAGACAACCAAGAAAAAATACCGGGCCAAAGTACGCGACCTGAAGGACTGGTTTCGCAGCCAACTGACAAAGCCGCTACCCGTAGTTTGGAAGAGTTTGAATACGAAACTGTGCGGACATTATCAGTATTACGGGATCAATGACAATTGGCCCTGCCTGATGAAGTTCCGCCAAGCGGCGAAAGAGCTTGTATCACGCTAACTCACGTCGAACAGGCAGTCCTTGCGGCGATGACGTTGCTTGTTGCAACCGGATTCTGGTTTCGTGAATGCAAGTCGGATCGCGTTCGTGGTGCTGCTTGCTTGCTTGCCGGTACTGAACTCGTTACCCTGGGTTTTACAATGCTCGCAATTTCACAACACGGCGGGTGAACATTGATCGCATTACCTGGGACGCACACCAACCGATGTGTGTCGCTGCACCAGAAACCACGCCATCGATGAGCAGGCGAATCAGCAGGATAGATTTTGCGGGCGTTTTGATGAATAATTGCAAGCCTGTCGACACTCCGACGATCCCTTGCCAACTCACACGGGTTCCGCATCCATGACCTATTTTCAACCGCTCGTTGCTTTGCTGTTGGTCGCCTGCTCGGCTGCTAGCGCCGAGGAAAAGTACCGCGTTTATCTCGGTACCTACACAGGACGCTCCGACGGAAGCAGTGAGAGTAAGGGGATTTACCAGTGCGAACTGGATCTCAAGGACGGTTCATTGTCACAGCCCGTGCTCGCGGGCGAAACGAGCAGCCCATCGTTCCTCGCGATTCACCCCAATCGCAAGTTCCTGTATGCCGTCAACGAAGATCGAGCTTCGGTCAGTGGCTTCGCGATTGACCCGCAAACCGGCTTGCTCAGCTTACTCAATTCCGAGCCGTCCCGCGGAGGTGCTCCATGCCACTTGATCGTCGACCCGAGTGGCCAAAACGTTCTTGCCGCCAACTATTCTGGTGGCAGCTGCATCTGCATCCCGATTGCCGACGACGGCAGACTATTGGAAGCGTCCTCATTCCAGCAACACATTGGCCCTAGGACACATGGACATGCGATCCATGTTGACCGGGCCAATCGCTTCGCCTTCTGTTGTGATCTCGGCTTGGACAAAGTCGTCATCTATGCGTTCGATCCTGACAAAGGTACGCTAACGCCGCACGGCGAGCTGAAGACCCCTGAAGGTGCCGGGCCGCGGCACTTTGCTTGGCACCCCGATGGTAAGCGAGCGTACATCAACGGTGAAACCGATCTGACGATCATCGCCTGTGACTATGACGCTCAGAGTGGCGTACTGACGAAAAAGCAAGTTTTGTCAACGCTGCCCGCTGACGTCACCCGCCGCGGCGGCAGCACCGCGGAGGTCGCCGTACATCCGTCGGGCAAGTTCGTCTACGTATCCAACCGCGACCCTTACCACTCGATCGCTATCTTTTCGATTGACGCGCAGTCGGGCGAACTGGCCTCTGTTGGTCACCAGGGCAAAGGAATCAAAACACCGCGAAACTTCGCGATCGACCCGACCGGCAAATACATGTTGGTCGCGAACCAGTCGGGTTCCAACGTAATTGTGTTCGAGATCGATCCGCAAAGCGGCCAGCTGACGCCGACCGACGTGAGCATCCAGGTGCCGAGCCCGGTATGCGTGCGGTTCATGAAAATCGATTGGCCCTAGCTGTTCGGTTCGGCGGGCAAGCCATCGGGCTGCTTCTGCTGTGGGCAGAGAAACCACGCGTCGGGCGCAGCAAGCCCATGATGATGCGGATCGTCGTTGTTTTGCCGGCTCCGTTGAGCCCCAAGAGTGCTGTGACTTGACCCGCTGGAATGGCGATGTCCAGATCGCGAACGACCGGTCGACTGCCGAAGTACCGTGTCAGCCGGGATGTGTGAATGACGGGATCGATCATCGGGTTTCACCTGGTTGTTGCCGGACCGCGTTTTTTTGGGGCCGCCGGGACTCGTTTCATTCGGTCCGGCCAACGCTCAGTTTCTGCATTCGTTTTTGGATTTCGTCCACGATCTGGGACTCGTCGAACCCCAGCGACACCGCTTCGGCCAAGAACGGGTCGATGATGTCCGACAGCCGACGCAGCCGTTCTTTGCGGGTGTAGATGTCACGCTGTCTGGCGACGAAGTAGCCGCGCCCTTGGTGGCTCTCCAGCACGCCATCGCGGACCAGCATCGAATAGGCTTTCGCGATCGTGTTGGGATTGATGACCAGTTCGCCCGCCAACGCTCGCACGCTGGGAAGCGGATCGCCGACGGCCAGCTTGCCCGTCGCGACCGCGCAGCGGACCTGGTCGACGACCTGGCGATAGATCGGCAACGAACTGCCGGTCGTGATTTGGATACGAAGCATCAAACACCCTCCACCACTGTGCTGTGTGATGTAGTACAGTAGGCGACAGGGGCGTGGCTGTCAAGTTTGATTGCGGATGAGTGGGTAAAGAAATCGGCACCCAGCCAGGGCAACCCGCGTTCCTGCGGTGCGGCTACGCTGGTTGCTAAACGCACATTTCCGAAAGAGACACTCAGGGACACAGCGTGAACGGCTACACTGACGCGTTACTTGGGTGTTTTTTGCCGATGACCTTCGGGCGTTGATGCACGTTGGCGGTATCGGCCATGGTCAACAAATGCAGTTGGAACCGTTCACATGCAAGATTCTCGAACCTATTTACATCATCGATGTCGCACCGAGACCACGGTCGATGGACCGGAGTTTCGTGCCATGTCGGATCCGCTGGCGGGGATGCGGACTACGTATTGTGTATCATGCGAAGATCAATTCCCCGTCAGTGAGTTTTCATGGTCAGATACCGACGAGCGGATCTCCGACTACTACGGTCGACATCGGAAAAACGCTACGGCTCTTGACCTATGGTGGTGCGGAAATGGTGGACTAGCGTTCCTCGCTGGAATCGGGTTTCTTGCTGGAGCCATTTTCGGCATCATACTGGGTGTGATGATGTCTTGGCTAATCGGCCTGATTACTGGTACCGTCTTAGCCATTGTGGGTGCTATTGTCGGAGTTGTGATGCGAGAGGTGCTGTTTTCAAAATCGATTGTAAAACGGGTCTGCGGTGTCGATGACACTCGCATGTTGCGTTGATGGGCATCTGCCGTGCGGCAAGCAGACGATGGCGACAAGGACGACCAATTCGGCTCTACTGGTGGTTTTGAGCGAATCGCAACCGCGAGCGGATAGGTTCGAGGGGCGCTCGTCTCGCTTTGCCGATGATCCGTTGCTAGGACAATCCTCCGATGTCGACGAATGAACCAGCCGATGTAGCCGACGCAGCGGATCGCGCGCGATGTTCCCCCAGCCGGCAGAGCCGCTGGCGGAATCGGTTGCCGGTTTTGGCCGTCGCTGCGGTCGGCTCCGCGATCGGACTCGGCCTGTTCACATTTGGCTACGGGGGTGGCGCCAGCTATCTGTCAAACTCACCGACGGCTTGCATCAACTGCCACGTGATGAACGGCCATTTCGACTCCTGGCAGGGTTCCAGTCACCGACACGTCGCCGTCTGTAACGATTGCCACCTCTCTCCCCACCGGGTTGGCAAGTGGGTGACCAAGGCCGATAACGGGTTGCTCCATTCGCTCGCCTTCACGACCGGGGTATTTCCCGAACCGATCCGGATCAAGCCTCGCAATCGCCGCGTCACCCAGGCCGCCTGCATGAGCTGTCACCAGGATTTCGTACATTCCGCCTGGCATCCAGACGAGCAAGACACGTCCGTCCTTTGTATCCATTGCCACCGTTCCGCCGGCCACGGTCTCCGCTGAACGCAAATCAACCACCGACTTTGAAAATCCGATGACCTCACCCGAAGACACACCGGTCCGCAGTCGTGGTCTTTCCCCCAAAGTCTGGCTCACGGTCTTGATCGTATCGGCGGTCGCCACGATCGGGATCGCCTTTTTGTTGACGACGATCTTCACCCACAAACAGGACGCCCGTCAGCGGTACGTGCGGGTCGTCGACGTCAACGAAGTCAGCACCGATCCGAAACCGTGGGGTAAGAATTGGCCGCATCACTATGAGCAATACCTGATGACGGCCGGAGACGAATTCTACGGCGGATCGTCGGCGATGCCCGAAAGCAAACTCGACCAGAGCCCGTGGTTGCGACGGCTCTACGCCGGCTATGCTTTCAGCCTCGATTATCGCGAAGCCCGCGGGCATGCATACATGCTGTACGACCAGGTCGTCACCGAACGGGTCAACCAACGCAGCCAATCGGGCGCCTGCCTGCATTGTCACGCTTCTCCGGTCGTGCTCTATCGCCAAGTCGGGTTGGAGGCGATGGGATTACCGCATGAGGAAGCCGACCTGGCTGACGATTTCAACATGCCGGCGGTGATCAAGGGTTTTGAACTGCTAAGCACTCGCCCTTACCACGAGGTGCTCGCGATGCTGACGCAAGTCCCCGACGGCAGTGGTTCGGCAGCGCCGGCTTTTCCGGCGCCCCCGGTCGGTGGTTTCGCGGGTACCGACCAGGTTCCCGACGATCACCCGCTGCGGCATCCCGATGCGTTGGACAACGTCCATCCGGTTAGCTGTATCGATTGCCACGACCCGCAATCGATGGCGGTGCGGATCACTCGCCCCGGATTCATGACCGGCATCGCCGCCTTGGCCGCTTCGGACGAACCGGTACCACCGTTTCCCAGCATCGAGCGGTGGCGACGTGGTGATCGGGCCGCCCCTTACGATCCGAATCAATTGGCGAGTCGCCAAGAAATGCGAAGTTTTACCTGTGGCCAATGCCACGTCGAATACTACTGCGCCAACCGTGATACACTCGAATTTCCTTGGCGGCACGGGCTGACCATGGATGCCCAAGAGCGTCACTGGGAAGAAAAAACGTTCCCCGACGGTGAACCGTTCAGCGATTACGACCATGGTGAAACCGGCGCCCCGCTGTTCAAGGTCCAACACCCCGAGTTCGAATTATGGAGTCAGGGGATTCACGCCCGCTCCGGGGTCAGTTGTGCCGATTGCCACATGCCGTATGAACGGGTCGGGGCGACGAAACTGAGCAACCACAACGTCCGCAGTCCGATGGAAAACATCGGCCACGCCTGTCGGGTGTGTCACAACGTCGATGAAGCTGACCTGCGGGCCCGTGTGGAAGGAATCCAGCAGCGGACGGTCGACCTGATGGAAATCGCCGCCACCGCGATGACCGACATGCTTGACGCGATTCTGCAAGCACAAGCCGCCGGCGCGGACGATGACGCCTTGGCGGAAATCTTCCGCCTGCAACGCAAGTCGATGTGGCGTCTCGACTTCATCAGCAGCGAAAATTCGAAAGGTTTTCACGCCAGCCAAGAATCGGCTCGGATCCTCGCCGAATCGATCGATTACAGCCGCCAAGCCCAAGCCGCCGCATTGCGATTGTTGACCCCGGCTCCCTAGCTTGTTCACGACCCTGCCACCACTGCCGCCTCGACAGAAACCGCGGCTAACGCTGTGCGGCTAGCTTGGTTTTGCGGACGCTTTTGATGGCGATTTCCCAAACGGCTCAGGGATTTCCCGACCGGCAATGCGGTACGGGCAATTCCGTTGCGGACCGCCAGCCGGAAAAAATCGGCGATGCGATCGACCATCCGGATACGGGGGGCAGGTAAACTGCTGTTCGGTTTTGATCGTTCGGTGTGCCGTTGCCGGTAACCCTTTTTTTCTCGGCCGGTACGGTTTCGTTTTCTCCTTAACCAAGGTGCTTAGCTCATGCGTGCGTCGTTCAAAATGTGTACTTCGATTGGCATTTGTCTGGTTGGTGGCTGGTTGTTCGGTGCGTTCTCGGGATTGGGCCAAGCGGCTGTGGCTCAGCAGCCGGAGGCGAAAGAGGCCGACACGGCGAAGTTGTCGATCAAGGAGATCATGAAGGTTGGGCACAAGGATGGGCTCTTGAAGAAGATTCTCGATGGCGATGCGACCCAGGAGGAAAAGCAGTTACTGTTGGATCTCTACATCACCATGTTTGAATCGAAGCCGGAAAAAGGCGACCTCCAATCGTGGCAGCAGCTGGCCGGTGGTTCGGCCTTGGCGGCCGCCAAAGTGGTCGTCGGACGTCCCGACGGCATCGAGACGCTGAAGGTCGCGACCAACTGCAAGGCCTGTCACGAGTCCCACAAATGACCCGCGGATAGGCGGTTGGTGAATTCTTGTTCGGCTGGTGACCCAGTTTCCAGCCTTTTCTCAGGCGGAGCGGTCATGACGCGATGGTTTTTCTTGAACCCGAGATACTGGTTCTTGCTCTCGCTGATGGCGTTCGTTGGTAACGATTGCCCGACACTTGCTGACGATGTTTTTCAACGCCAGATTCGCCCGCTGCTCGACGAGTACTGCATCGTCTGCCACTCGACTGAGTCGCCAGCCGGCGAACTGGATCTGCAGCGGTTTGCGACACTTGCTGAAGTGCATCAGAATCCCGACGTTTGGTTGTCGGTGATCGAACAGGTCGAAAGTGGCGAAATGCCGCCCTCCGGGGGACCGAGCAAGGATGGGACGGGCAAGGAACAGTCGCCGATGTCGACGGCGGAGCGGACTCAGTTGCTGACCTGGGTTCGCCGAACGCTCGACAAAATCGCGCTGGCCAACGCCGGTGACCCCGGCGAGGTCGTGCTGCGGCGACTGTCGAAGGTCGAGTACACCTATACGATCCGTGATCTGACCGGGATCGATTCACTCGACCCGGCAGCCGAATTTCCGCTCGATGGTGCCGCCGGTGAAGGGTTCACGAATGCCGGTGCGGCGTTGGTGATGTCGCCAGCGTTATTAACGAAGTACATCGATGCCGCCAAGGACGTTGCCCGGCACGCCGTTATACTGCCCGATTCGATCGGTTTTTCTGACAGCACCAGCGCCAGCGATTGGGCGAACCAACGGCTGGACGCGATCCGTGCGTTTTACTCTCGCTACGTTCGCGACGACGGGGCGACCGCCGTGAACCTGCAGGGTGTCGTCTTCGAGACGAACTCCGGTGGGCGTCTCCCCGTCGCAGCCTATCTGGCGGCGCTGCAAACGAACCGTCAACGACTGGCTGATGGGACTCAGTCGATTGCGGCGGTCGCCGCCGAGTCGGGCTTGAACGAAAAGTATTTGACGTCGCTGTGGGAAATTTTCTCACAGCCTCAAACGTCGTTGCTGCTGCGATCACTGCAACGCAAGTGGTCCGCCGACGAGTTGACTGCCGCTGAGATCCGCGAATGGCAAGACGCTTTGTGGCGGTTGACCAGCGTCGGGCACATCGGCAAAGTCAATGGCCCGAGTCGGTGGCAGGAACCCGTGTCGCCTTTGGTTTCGCAGCGCGAGCTGCGAGTCAAACTTCAGCCGGCTGATGGCGAGACTGATGTGGTCCTGTACCTCGCGACCGGCGATGCTGGTGATGGCGACCAAGGCGATTTGGCGGTTTGGGAACAGCCTCGACTGGTCGTTCCAGGTCAACCCGACGTGCCGCTGCGAGACGTCGACTCGACCTGGAAGCGGATGTTGTCGCGACGTCAACAGCTGCTCAGCCAAACCGCCGATTGTCTCGCCGCTGTCGCTGAAGTGGAGCGGACGTCCGGCCCGATCGACCTCGCCGGAATGGTCACGCGCCATCAAATCGATCGATCCGCACTGGTTGCCTGGCTCGGCTACTTGGGAATCGACGCCGGCGCCGATGCGGAGGTAGCGTTGCCGCCGTGCTTGACGCAAACCCTCGACGGCACTTCCGACTACGAGTTCATCAAAGGTTGGGTCGGTGCTGACGCACTGAGCGTGTTGTCCAACGCGTCCGACGCCGATGTGCGTGCACCGGGCCTGCTGAAGGCCGGCGGTGTAGTCGTCCATCCGTCGCCAACGGTTTCAGTCGTGATCGCCTGGCGAAGTCCGGTGACAGGCCGAGTAGCGATCGATGGTGAACTGTTTGATGCCCATCTCAACTGTGGCAACGGAGTCAGCTGGGCGCTGCAACACCGTAGCGGCCGACGACGCAGCAGTCTCGCCAGTGGGACGAGCAACGGTGCGACGCCGGTCAGCCTCGCAGCGAGCCGCGAACTCGCCGTCTCGGCCGGCGACGTGATCGCCTTGGTCGTCGGGCCACGCGACGGGAACCATTTCTGTGACACCACCGCGGTCGCGTTGCGCATCGGCGAACGTGATGGAGACCGAATCTGGGATTTAAACAGTGATGTCGCCCCCGATATCCTGCGATCCAACCCGAAGGCCGACCGTTATGGCAACGAAGCGGTTTGGTACCTCGGTGGCGAACCGAACGAGGTCGCTGATTCCCCTACAATCCCGTCAGGCTCGCTGTTGCACGACTGGTTGTCGTCCGCCGACCCTGAACAGCGACCGAGGCTGGCGGAACGATTGCAGCGGTTGTTGACCGCCGACTCGGATGACTCGGTCACCGATTCGCCCGACGCGATGCTCCGTCGCTCGCTGCTCGATTGGCAGAGTCCGCTGTGGTCGCTGTACGGAGCGAGTGGAGAAAATGACGAGTCCACGACGACGGCGGAAGTCGCGCAGGGGGATGTTTCCACGACGGCTGCCGGCTGGCGATACGGCATCGATCCCGGTTTGTTCGGTAAGCACCCGGTGGCCGGTTCGGTCGCTGATGATAGCCTCTGCGTTCAAGCACCCGCGGTGATCGAAGTCCGCTTGCCAGGTGAATGGGTAGCGGGGATGGAGTTCGTTGTCACCGGTTCGCTGCACCCTAGCGGCAACGGTTCGGGCAGCGTGCAAATGCAGCTTTTGACCGAGCCGCCCACGAACCAGTCAGCAACCAACGGTGAGGCTTCGTTGGTCGACATCCAGCGGCTGACGAGTCCAGTTCCTAACGTACCGGTGATCGTCGACGACGCCAGCGAGGGGCGTCGCCGCTTCGAGTTGGCGTTTGATGATTTTCGTCGATGGTTTCCTGCGGCACTTTGCTATAGCGAGATCGTCCCGGTCGACGAGGTTGTGACGCTGCGGTTGTACTACCGCGAGGACGATCACCTGCAACGACTGATGCTCGACGACCGCGAGGCGGCGGAGCTCGATCGGTTATGGGATGAACTACTGTTTGTCAGCCGAGCGCCGCTGAAATTGGTCGATGCGTACGAGCAGCTTTACCAATACGCGACTCAGGACGCCGACCCGTCCGCGTTTGAACCGCTGCGGGAACCGATCCATCAAGCGGCAGCCGATTTCCGCCAGCGGCAGATCGCCACTGAGCCGATTCAGTTGCGGGCTGCGATCGAACTCGCGGAACACGCTTGGCGTCGACCGCTGAGCGACAATGAACGCCGCGGTTTGACGGCATTGTACGACCAGCTTCGCTCGCAGGAGCTGAACCACGACGCGGCCATTCGCTCCTTGATCACCCGCATCCTGATCGCCCCGGCATTTTTGTATCGCGGTGAACAGATGGTCGAAGGCCCCGACCCCGGTCCGGTCGATCCCTGGGAATTGGCGACCCGGTTGAGCTATTTTCTGTGGTCATCGACGCCTGATTTCGAGCTGCGTGGATTGGCTGATTCAGGCCAGATCGTCGATCCCGACGTGTTGATCCGCCAGGTCCGACGGATGACATCCGATCCGAAAATTCGTCGTCTGGCGACCGAGTTTGGCTGCCAGTGGTTGCAAGTCCGCGATCTCGAAAGGCTGGACGAAAAAAGCGAGCGGCATTTTCCGACCTTTGTCGACTTGCGTGACGCCATGCAGGAAGAGATCGTTTGCTTCTTCATCGATCTGTTTCAAGCCGACCGCTCGGTCCTCACTCTGCTGAACGCAGATCACACTTTCGTCAACGGTCCGTTAGCACGGCATTACGGATTGGAGGTCACGACCGAAGATTGGCAACGGGTCGATCAAATGCGAGCAATTGGTCGCGGCGGCATCCTCGGATTCGCTGGCATCTTGGCCCGTCAGAGCGGGGCATCGCGGACCAGTCCGATCCTCCGCGGCAATTGGTTGAGCGAAGTGGTTTTGGGCGAGCGGCTGCCGAGGCCGCCCAAGGACGTGCCGCTGTTGCCCGACGTCGCCCCCGCGGGACTCACCGAACGCCAATTGATCGAACGCCACAGCAGCGATCCGGCGTGTGCGAAATGTCACCGTCGAATCGATCCACCGGGATTCGCGTTGGAAGGGTTTGATGCCATCGGACGGCGGCGGGATGTCGATATTCATGGGCAAACGATTGACACCTTCACCCGCATGGATGACGGTACCGAATTGAGCGGATTGGAAGGGCTACGGGCCTTCTTGATGGAAACACGGCGTGACGATTTCTTGCGACAATTTTGCCGTAAACTGCTCGGTTACGCCCTCGGCCGCTCCGTCCAATTGTCCGACAAACCGTTGATCGATGCGATGATGACGGAGCTGCACGCCAGCCGATATCGGACAAGCACCGTGATCGATCGGATCGTATTGAGTCCTCAGTTTTTGATGACTCGCGGTCAGGACAAGTAAGCCATGACCCGCAAACGCCCCCTTCTCAGTGCCACCCGACTCGCCTTTCGAAGGTTTTGACATGAGCACGCGATTCAATTCGACAGCCCGGGAGAAGTCGGTAGCCCGGCGTGATTTTCTGACCCGGCGATCGTTTCTGTGTGGTGTCGGCGTGTCGATGGCTTTGCCCTGGATGGAGTCACGACCCGTGTGGGGCGATGCTGTCGACGGTAGTCGCGGCGACGCTCAACCGCCGGTGCGTCTGGGAGTGTTGTTCTCGGGAAACGGCTTTCATTCGCGGCATTGGTGGGCCAAGGGAGCCGGTTCGGCGATGGAGTTGGGGCAAGTCTTGCAGCCGCTACACCCGCATCGCGAAAAAATGCTGTTCGTCGGTGGCCTCTACCATGAGGAAGCCCGGAAAGGAAACATCCACAGTTCGCAGACCGGCAATCTGCTCTCAGGTGCCCCGATCGCCGCGGGTGGTACGATCCGTTCGGGCACCAGCTTTGATCAGTTGATGGCCCAAACCTACGGGCGTTCGACGAAGGTACCCAGCTTGGTCCTGGGGTGCGAGCAATCGAATCCCTCGGTGCACAAGAACTATTCGATGCTCTACAGCTCTCACATCTCCTGGAGTTCGCCGACGACCCCGACGCCGCTAGAACTCTATCCGGCGCTCGCCTTTGATCGACTGTTTAAGGACGAAGTCACGCCCGGCGACCGGAGTATTTTGGATGCTGTGCGGGAAGACGCTAGTGACTTGAGACGTCGGATCAGCATCAGCGATCGGCGGAAGCTGGATGAATACCTGGAATCGGTACGGGACGTCGAAACACGGATCGAAAATGCGGGGACTCGTGGCGAACTGCAAGGCTGGCGGCCGACGATCGATCAGCCCGATCGCCCCCGCCCCGCCGACGGCATCCCGCAAGATATCGCCGAGCACATGCGGTTGATGTGTGACATCGTGGTGCTCGGTTTCCAGACCGACACGACCCGCGTGACGACGTTGAAGCTGAATAACGATCACAGCGCGTTGCGATTTCCCAATCTGCCGTCGGTACAGCAACCCGGCAACGGGATCGATTACATGATCCATCACCTGTTGTCTCACAGCGACGGCGAAGATTGGTTGCGGGTCAATCAGTTTTTTGTCGAGCAGGTCGCCTACCTGGCCGATCGGCTCGACTCGATCCGTGAAGGCGAACGATCGCTATTGGACAATACCATGTTGATGTACTGTTCCAGCATGATGGCAGGCGCCAAGCATGACAACGACCAATTACCAGTGATTGTTCTCGGCGGCGCCGGCGGACGTATCGAAGGCGGACGCGTGATCGATTATCGAGCACAATCCGACCGGCAACTCTGCAGGCTCTTTCTCTCGATGATGGACAAGATGGACGTCCATCCCGACACCTTCGGCGACGCAGTCGAACCGCTAAACGAGGTCTAAGCGATCGGAATACGTCGCCGACGGACAGCTAATTGCCGGGCGACCGTTTCGGCTCCGTCATTGGGCAGCCCGTAGTTGACGACGATCGCTCGGCCGCTCTTATCCCAACCGGCCGCCAGCCCGATCGGATTGGCCAGTTCCGGATCGAGCCGAAACAGCAGCGGGCGAATACAGTGGCGAAGAATCAATCGGGTGGACCGTCTGAACGGTTAACTGTCCGAGCTGCTGGCATCGATCCCGCCGATGTGTCCTCGCGTCGACCTCGGCAGCTTCGTCCAGCAAGAGCGATTCGACCAGCGGGGTGTAGCGGCGAAAGATGTCGCGAATCTGACGTGGAATGGCGGCTTAGTGGCTCATCCGCACCGGCAATACGATCGCTTGGGGGCAGAGTCGCAGGGCGGTGGCTGATTCTGAGGAAATGCTGGGCCCCTCATCTCGCTACCAACCGATCGCCCCTAAGGCGGGGGTAGGGTTAATGCTGCTTGAACGGATAGGACTTGAGTAGATGAAGACACCCCACGGGGAGGGAGAAGGGACATTCCACGCCAGCGAATGTGCCGATCGTCGTACGTGAATACGCCCGACAGGATTCGAACCTGTAACCTTCGGCTCCGGAGTGCACTCTTACCGTCACGGCCTTTCATGCTGAAAAGCCCCGTTTAGCCGTGTTTTACAGTATGCCGCAACCGTTGCATAGAGTGCAAACGAGGGTAAAGAATCGCGGTATCGAGAGGTTGTTCGGTATTTCTCGGTATCGAACCGGTGAGCGATGGCCGCAGACACCAGCGAGCAACCGCGCCACCAGGTCGGCACCGACGAGGATCCGAAAAACGACGTCGCGTCGTATTTGCCACGGAGCATCGGCGACAGCCCTTCCGCCTCCGCGCGATCAAGTAGCTGGTCCTGTTGGTCGGGCGGTAGCGACCAGACTTCAACGTGATGGTTGAAGCTCAAAACCTCTCGACGTCGAGAGGTTTTGAGCTTCAACCAT
>SKZY01000151.1 GCA_007127095.1 Planctomycetaceae bacterium | reverse complement strand
TTGCGATCGTAGAACGACTGCCGCATGTTGACCTGACGACTGATGATCGTCTGGCTGCCCTTGCGGAGTTGTTCCATCGAAGGGCTCAGGTGGACGCCCATCGCCTGGATCGTCGGATTGGTCATCGCCTTGACAGTACTGGTGATCGCATACCGCAACGCTTTGCTGGGGATCGTCCCGCGGTGCGTACAACTGCCGCCGATCTGCGTATACGATTCCGCGACCGCGACTCGCAACCCGCCTTTGGTGGCCTGCATCGCTGCCCCTTCTCCGCCAGGGCCGGTGCCGATCACGAATAGGTCGTAGTCATAATTAGGTTCGATCATCCGATTGATTCCCGGTCCGGTGATTGTCAAGCGAACGGATTGTTGTCACGATCGCTCGGTCGGCGAGGGGTCCCATCGTTTCCGACACGCTCCCTCGCCGCAAATGATACGGAAAAACGATGCGATTGTCTTGCGTTCAAACCGATGTCTCGCTGGCCGACGTGGCCGGCAACCTGCAACGGGTGTTCGACTGGCTGGAAGTCGCCGCCGCGGCCGACGCCGACCTGGTCGTGTTCCCCGAGTGCATGCTGACCGGCTACGGATTCGAAAGCCGGGACGAAGCGATCAGCCACGCGGTGCCGATCGATGACCCGATCTTCGCTCGGTTGGCCGCTGCCTGCGGTCGTCAGCGGCACCTGCATCTGGTGATCGGCTTTCTGGAATCGGCGTGTGGCGAGGATGGTGTGCAAAAACTCTACAACGCTTCGGCCGTGGTTGGACCCGACGGCGTGGTCGCGTCGTATCGAAAGATCCACTTACCAGGATTGGGCGTCGACCGCTTTGTCGACCGTGGCGATCGCCGCTACGCGATCCACTCCGTCGACGAAGCTCGGGTCGGCTTGGCGATCTGTTACGACAGCTCGTTTCCCGAACCGTCGCGTCTGATGGCGCTCGCCGGTGCCGATCTGATCGCACTGCCGACCAACTGGCCGGTCGCTGCCGCCCGGACCGCCGAACTCGTCCCCCCGGCTCGCAGCATGGAAAACCACATCTACTTCGCCGCCGCCAACCGCGTCGGCGACGAAGCAGGTTTTCGCTACTGCGGTCGCAGCAGCATTTGTGGTCCCGACGGTGTCGAACTCGCCCGCGCGGCGGGTGACGAGGAAACTCTGCTGATCGCCGAAATCGATTTGGCCAAGGCCCGCAACAAGCGGATCGAACGGGTTCCCGGTGCCCACGTGATCGACCGCTTCGCCGACCGCCAACCCGAGTTTTACTCGTGAATGACCGAGTCGCGATCCCGACCTACTGGACCAACTCGATCGCGGCCGTGTTCTCGCCTTCGCCGACCGTCACCGTGATGTCGGTCGTCGATTCGTTCCAATACTTTTGCGGAACGGTCTTGTCCATCATCACCGCTTGAGGCTGATCGACCTCATCAGGCACCGACTTGGACGCCAGATAGACGTTGTAAGTCCCCAGCGGCATCGGGTCGGTGATCGCGAATTGACCACCAGGCTGAATATCGGTCCCCGCCGCCTGCCCCGACTGCATGTCGATGAACATGACCGCGGCATCCTCGTAGGGCTGGCCGTTGAAGGTGACGGTGCCGGTCAATGTCCCCGTTTGCGGACCCGAATCGCAGCCGACGGCGACGAACAACAATCCCCAGATGGGCAACCAAAGCGAACGATGAATCAACGGAATACTTTCAAAAATCGAGTGAAGGAGTGTCTCGGAAATCTCACGCAGCGAATCGGCCAAGGAGCCGACAGCGACCAGTTTTTACTCGCGCGAGAACGGCTGACCGTCGTACTTGCAACACATCATCTTCAAGACGAGGAAGTCGATCGAGTTGCTGATGAACTCGACGCTGCCGTCGGCGTTGGCGACGTTGATCCCGCCGGGGTGGAACGAATTGATCACCGTGTTGTTGCGGTACATCGCCTCGGTCGCCCCGGTCTGTACGATCTGCGAGTTGGGCGCGAAGCGAACGCAGGTGGTGCCGGTTTGCCAAAGGTCGAGCGCCGCCCCGCCGGCACTGACCGGACGCGGGTGACGGGTCCCCATCCAACCGCCGTAGTAATTCGACGTGCGGTTGCGGCCGGCCACCAAACCTGACTGGTCGGCGACAATGATGGTGTTGGAAAGTCCATCGGTCGCGTCCCGCATCCGGGCGACTTCGTTGGGGAACAACAGCCCGTTGTCACACGACCAACCGTGGCCGAGGTCGGCGGTTCCACGATTCGGATCGGGGCCGGGAAGCGGCCGAGCAGCCCCCTGAATACCGACATAACTGATATTCAGCGTCCGCTCCTGATTGTTCGAACCCGGCGCGACTTCGAACTCCGGGATCGCCGAAGAAGGACAGCGGTAGGTCGGGATCAACAATTCCCGCAACACCTCATTGCCCAGCAGCGCATTGGCACCCGCGGCCCCACCGGCCATGAACGACGACGTCGCGGTGAACTGCAACTGGTCATAGAGCGGACTCTGCTCGATGTACGGCAACAACAAGGCTCGCCAATTCGAACCGCTGGCCGGCCAAGTCTCTCGCAGGTTGTACGACCCCAGCGGGAACGACCGCAGCGAATCGTGGTAATTATGCATCCCCAAACCGATCTGCTTCATGTTATTGGAGCAACTCATTCGGCGGGCGGCTTCGCGGGCGGCTTGGACCGCCGGCAACAGCAAACCGACCATCACGCCGATGATGGCGATCACCACCAACAGCTCCACCAGGGTAAAACCTGACCTCGTCCCTCGACGTCGAATCATCTTTGTGGCTTTCATCATTCAATGGATTAAAACGATCGCGAATCGGCCGGCAACCGACTCACACTAATGTTCAATATCTCGACATTGAACTCTTCCCCGTTGTCTCGTTGGCTGTCAATCGAACCGCCCCTCGCACGAGGTGCATGGCCGAGATTTTACGAAATCTCCGTCCATTCCTTACGAAACGCCCAGGGCGGCTGAGGCTGCCAATGCAAAGCCAACTAAGGAAGACACGAAGCCCTTACGACACCCCCCGACCCGCCGTCTGGGTGCGACAAAATTTCGCGGCGTTCGGCACCGTCGCGGACTCGGCAGCCCCTCGTCCGAGTTCAAAACGCCAGCCCCGACCGCATACCGGGTAAGCGGTGAGCATGAAGCGAGTCTAGCGCTGGTCTACCGTGGAACCGCTCCCCAGCCGTCATAATACAACAAGTCAAGCGATTCCCGACGCTTCGTTGCCCTCAGCACCAGCCATATCACCCCGACGGGATTGCCCCCCGAAGGCTCGACTCGCACCGGTCGGTCGGAGCGGCTCAATCAGAACTTTTCAGCGGATGCTCGCTTGCCGCGTGCCCGTGGGAAGTACGGCCTGCGACTGATCGAATCGGTGGTAGCGCTTTCGCTCCCCGAAACAGTCCAGCGGACACTCGCTGCAGTGACGACCATCGCCGTCAAAACATTCGGGAACGCGGGTCGCTCGAACTGCCAGCAAGTACACGGCACCTGCAGACACCAGCAGCGGCACCAAAATGGCGACCAAGAGACGCGAGTAAAACGCCCAGTCCCACTTGCGACCAGCATCATCTGGCATCTGGCCAGGGGCTGATGCCAAATGCACCAAGCGATGTAAACCGGCGTGACTCTGAACCTCCCGCGAACTGCTTTCCCCCAGTCCGAGTGAATCGTTGACGGATGACCGATTCGATGAACCCGACCAATTCTCAAATGGTGATCGAATGCCGGACCGCGTGAACCAAAACATCTCGCCCCGACAACCCCAAACTGAATCGACAAACGCCGAGCGCGAAAAGCTGCCACCGTCGGTGACGACGCCCGCGAAACCGATCCAAAAGACCATCGCCACGGACACTAACTGAGAACACAGGCAAACAACCGCCGGGAAACAAAACCAGAGCATTTCACATCACAATTTGCTTGAGATCGCTTTGACTCACGCTTCAACTCAACCGATACAACGTCGGGCAGTGTTAGAAACGTTTCAGAATACAGCGGGATCGCCAAACGACATAAGTCGGTCGAGCGAACGTTTTTCTTACCCTTGAATACTATGCCGTGACGGGGCCAAAAAGGAAGGGCCTCGCGAAACAATAAAAGCGCATAAGGAAGCGTGTTTCTGCGCTATTTTCACACACAGATTCTTTCATCCGCAGTTAGCTGCGCGGTCGCGCATAACCAGCGGCAGAATACGTCAGGCGACAAGCCTGACTTCCGGATCCGGCGCGTCCTTGACGGCGACCTTGACTTGCACCTCTACGCCTCGGTGCTCCACAACGCCGTAGGCTCTCAGGAGGCCCCACAAAGCAGGGTATCGTTGACCCTTCGCATTCGCGAGCAAATCAACGGAATAGCCGGTAACAGTTGTACAGATGGCGCAGGCACTGAAACAACTGCAACCTGTCAAGCTATCCGGCGGCAGTCGCATCCGCTTCGAGATCCCACCCGATCTCCATCCGGCTGACCAGCCGAACGGCGGGCATCTGCTAACCTGCAGGACCTCATGACGCCCCGACTTCAATATAACGAGGCAGTCGTTATCCGACCGCGATTCGATCGGGCTCACTCGGCATCGCTACCACGACGCTCGGCGCGGAGGGCATCGTTTCCCGCTATGCCAGGCCTTCCCGAGAGGCCGCAATCGCGTCAATACGTGATGCCGGGAACCGGAGTGACACGGCCTCGCATTTGTTCTTGCGCAGTCGTTGAAAGCGGGTGCGTGACCCGCGGAAACAGCCTTCGAACCGATCAAACGAGGCGACGCGCAATGGTTAATTAGAAGGCCCACTCTTCAGAAGGCCCCCTCTTCGGAATTTAATCCGAATTTAAGGCCTGAGTTCGCGATCCTCCAACTTAATTCAAGAATGCTTGCGGCCTCCATTTTATTGACAATTGCGGCTCGTCGGATGTCAACCGTTCTCACGCTGATATCACAGACCGCGGCAACCTGCTTATTGGAGTCACCGCAGAGCAGACATCGGAGAACCTGAAGTTCACTGCCGGTTAAACGATTAAACTGTGCTCTCAATGTCTCCTTTCGCCGATGCTCGGCAACAAGCTCCTCTGAGCGAACCAAACCGCTCGACACGGAATCCCACAAATCTTGATCCCGATACGGCTTCGTGATCACCGTGGCAGCCCCGGAAGAGAGCGCATCGACGACAACTTTGACGTCTGCGAATGCGGTTAACAGCAGTGGAACCACGCAAGACTGCGATTCACCCAAGGCACTTAAAACCGACAATCCGCTCATCCCTTTGAGTCGCAGATCGATCAAAGCGCAGCCAAAAGCAACCTCAATATCGTTTAGCGACTCAAGAAAAGCTTCGCCCGATTCGAATGACAGAACCGGATAACCGAGTGGCTCCAGCAATACTTTGACCGAATCGCGTGCCCCGGCGTCGTCATCGATCACGAAAATACTAGGACCATCAACCGGCCCAGTCGGCAACTCAGAGGATTGAATCATTTCAAAAATGCCATCGAACAAGATCGCTACAGGGAGCTCCAATCGAACACAATTCAATAGCTTTTAAGCGTTTCGGGAAACCCTTAACAAAGTGCGTCGCAGGACCGAAATCCAGTTCATTCACCTTCCTCCCCAGTAGCCTCGTCGGCCTACGCTGCCATCGCGGAAATCCTGGCCCGATGTCCGCGGAAAGTCAATACCCAAAAGCGCCCCTAGCACGGACTTTCCGAAAGCCGCGCCCGACTATCAAAAAATTGCGCACTCCTGCAAAACAAGAGTAGATCACGTCACTTTGAGGTCCGCTCAAGCAGCGTTCGCGAACGCCACTGCCGATATCCACTCGGCCATGAGTATCAGCGCGTCGGATCACCTCAAAGGATGCAACCATTCGGCAAAGCCACCACCCGTTGCCGCAGGACAGCCGAAGTCGACCACACCGTCCGCAGAAGTATTGCCGCCCCCTCTTTTGGTGTTCTGCTCGACCGCACGCTTTCTTGCAACCGCCCCTACACTCCCCATTCCGGATGTTTCAAGAACCCCTCCCTCCTGTGCGTCAAAATGCCTTGCCGAACCGGACGCTGCCCTGGTTGCACCGCTCGAGGGCGGGACGAACGACAGTGTGGCCGTATTAACGGGCGAGATCGACGCAGCCCTACTCGGCAAACGTCGGTCAAGACGAGACTTCCGCTTGGCAACGATTCTCACCGGCCAAGCCCGGGCTTTTCTCAGCCGTATAGTTAAATCGAACTTA
>SKZY01000421.1 GCA_007127095.1 Planctomycetaceae bacterium | reverse complement strand
TCAGCAAGATGGAGGACTTGATCGGATCGGGGCTGACGCGATTCTTTGAAGCGTTCAAGCTCGGTTTGGCCAAGCGTCCCGCCGGCGGCAAGGCCGGTGCCACCGGTGGACAGAGCGGGTCGAAGGCCGAACCCGCCAGCGTTTGACAACCGTGACCGCTAACAGGTTTTCGACTCGATGAGCCACACCATTCACGACCCCGAGGACGAGGACGACGATCCGGTCAGAATGTCGCCCGGTCGCAAAGACGACGAAGAGGTCGACATCACACCGATGATCGACATCACTTTTCTGTTGCTGATCTTCTTTGTCGTCGCTTCGAAGATGGATCCGACTCAAACCGGCAGGATCCCCAAGGCCGAGGCCGGCACCAGCGTCTCGGCCAAGGATTCCGCCGTGCTGTTCATCAACCCCGGTTCCGGTAACTCCGCGATCGTCAGCAATATCGAGGGGAAAGAGTTCAGCGACGACGAAGAGTTGCAGATCAGCGAAATCGTCGAATACATCACCGACCAACTCGACCAGGGCAAGAACCAGGTGATGATTTTGGGCGACGAGGACGTCAAGGTTTCCGAGGTGACCCGGGTCCAGCAGATCATCGGTGACGCGTTCGAAACGCTGGACAACACCTACATCGCCGTCAAAGAGGAATAGCCGAGGGCCGCCCATGTCGATCGAAGTTTCTTGCGGCGAGTGCGGTGCTCTACTTCGGGTCAATTCACGACTCGCCGGTCGCCGTGTCCGTTGTTCACGCTGTGATGCCGCCGTGACGATCCCCGCGGCTACCGTCGACCCCGAGTCGGGACCGGAACCGCGAGCGAACGGTGCGGGGAACCCGCCTGCAGAAGGGGGCGGTCAGCTTTATACCGCTGAGGAGGACCGTTCGCCGATCGAAGCCGCGAAGTTGGCCGAGGCACTCCGTTCGATCGTCAACGGCAACGATTCGACAAACGGTGAGGGGGCGGAGACCCCGATCGAGCCTGAAACGGGGGCTCGGCGGATCGAGTTCGGTTCGGACCCGATCTTCGATTCGCACGGACATCACGCGGCAACCGACCTGCCATCGTTGCCGCCGGCGCTGCTCGGTGAGGAAGGCGACGACGATCCACCGCCGCGGAACAAACGTAAAGAAGATGAGCTCGACATGACGCCGATGGTCGACGTCACGTTTTTGTTGTTGATCTTTTTTATGGTGACAGCCTCATTCAGCCTGCAAAAGTCGATCGAAATGCCGCGGCAGCAGAGCGATGCGCCCAGTACGAATGTTCAGGAGGACGACGAAGAGGAGACCGACATGGTCACCGTCCAGATCGACGAATATGGGTCGTTTCTGGTGTTGGCGATCGATTGGGAACGGGAGACGCCGGGCAAACAGAACCTGATCCGCGCCCTTCGCGACGCGATCGGCGAGATCAGTGGAGCGGTTCGACTGGTCATCGAAGTTCATGAAGACGCCAAATTGAAGTACTTGGTCGACTGCATGGACGCGGGGACGATCTGCGGCTACGCGGAAGCTCAAATCACCCAGGTCGACGGATTCGACTAGGTTCGAGCGGAAAAAATCACCGCCTCGTCGCGGCGGTCGACCCGCCGAGTTCAAAGCCACCGCTGCAATGTCCCCATCCACCTAACGATTATCTAGCTACAGCCACAATATGCTCGCCAAAGACCTGTTGGACCGCCTCGAACGACTCGGCCTGCTCGACCAGGAAATTATCGAAGCGCTGCGAGAACAGCTGTCGCAAAGCGGTGTCCGCGTCACGCCCGAAAAGATCGCCCAATTGCTTGTCGAAAACGGTCAATTGACTCGTTACCAAGCGACCAAAATGATCGGCGAATTGCGGGTCGACGAAGACCCCGAGGACGACGAACCGGTCGTTGCGGTAGTCGACGAAGACGAAGAAGGCGACCTGACGGCCGGTTTCGGTGACGACGAAGAGATCGTCGACGCGGAATTGGCGGATGATGAACCAGTCGTCGAAGTGGTCGAACCGGTGGCGGTGGGTGATGCCGAACCAGTCGTCGAAGCCGAACCGGTGGCAGCCGAGTTGACGGAATCGACCGATGCGGCTGGCGGACCGCGCCCCCGCAAGGTCAACAAGACGAAAAAGAAACGGGACGAATCGAAGAGCGTCTGGGATTCATTCAAGATTTATGGCGTCGCGGGGATCGTGATCCTGCTGGCGTTATTGTCCGGTCTGCTCTTCTTTGTGCTCAGTAAAGAGGGTGCCGATGAGTTCATCGGCCGGGCCAATCAGGCTTACAACCAACAGGCGTTCGCTGCCGCCGAGAAAGAGTTTGCCGCTTTCCTCGACAGCTTCGGGCAAAATCATGCCCATTCGTCGATCGCACGAACCCGCCTGGTGATGTCGCAGTTGTACCTCTTCTCACAATACACCGACCCGGTTCGCGCCGTTGACGAGGCTGAGCGATTGCTGCCGACGATCGAGGATGAGGAAAAACTCGATGAGGAACGGAACAATCTGGCCGCGTTGTTGGTCGACGTCGCCGATAACATCGCCCGGGCCGCCGCCGAGGCCAAAGAGACTGAGGAAAAGCAACGGCTGTTGGATGAACTCGATCGCCAGATCGCAATCACCGAAAACCCGGTCTATGTCACCTCGTCGGCCCGCCAATCGTTGTCAGCCCAATTGTTAGGGATCGGCGAATCGCGGTCGCGGGTCCAACGAGATATCAACCGCAATCTGAGACTCGACGAATCGGTTGCCGCGATGGAGCAGGCGTTGGCCGAAAAACAAACCAAGCAGGCCTACGACATCCGGAGCGACCTGTTGCGGGAGTTCCCTGAACTGCGAAATCATTCGCGGGTCGTCGAGCTGGTTCGATCTGCCAGCGAGATCCAACAGACTTTGGTGAAGCCGGCAACCGAGTTGCCTCAAGTCGACGATTCACCGCTCGCCGCAGACACGGTTCGGAACGTCGTCCTGACCAACCGCAGCGGGGGCCGAGTCCCGGGCGCAGCGGATAACGTGATCTACATCCGGGCCCACGGTTCCATCCTCGCCTTCGCCGCCGTCGATGGCAAACTGATGTGGCGACGCTACGTCGGCTACGGCCAGAACCATGCCCCGGTGTCGATCGATGAGACCGGACTGGCCGGAGTGTTGCTGAGCGACGCCGACGCCTTGGAAGTGCAGCGGAGCGAAAGTGGGTCGGGAGAGGTGTTGTGGCGTTCCGCGATCGATGAGTCGTTCAGCCAGCCGATCAGCCACCGCAATGAGATTTACTTGTCGACCGAGTCGGGCCGACTGCTCTCGCTGGATGCCGATTCGGGCGAATCTCGCTGGGCTACGCAAATCCCCCAACGTCTCGAGGTTAGCCCTGGGGTCAACGACCGAACCGGAACGCTCTATTTGCCGGGCAACCACAGCAACCTCTACGTGCTCGACAAGCGGAATGGCAAGTGTTCGGAAAGCTTTTATCTGGGCCATTCCGCGGGGACGATCGCGGTGCCGCCGGTGGCTCTGCAGGGGGGTGATAGCGGGCACGTTTTCGTCTTCGAGAACGCCGGCGCCGATTACTCACTGATGCACATTTTGAAGTGTGATGATGCCGGCGGCGCGATCAAGGTCGCTCAACCTGCGGTACGTTTGGCGGGTAACGTGACGGTCGATCCGATCCTCGTGCTCGGCCGTCGACTGATCGTCTTGACCGATCGGGCCGAGATCGCGGTGTTCGATATCGAACAGACGGCTGCGACGACCGATCAAGTCAGCTCGGTAGCGAAGCAGGTCGCCTCTTACGATTCGCCGACCAATGCCCAGATGGCGGTCGGCAAGAACCAGATGTGGGTTACCGGCAGGCGGATCGGGCGTTACGAGTTGCAGGTCAGTACCGGACGTGTCGCCCGCGATTGGGTGATCAACGAAGGCGATACCTTCATCGGGCGTCCGCAAGCGAGCGAAGACGCGATTTTTCATGCCCGTGTGTTACGTGGAACGACGGGGATCCGAGTCACCGCGGCTGACCCCAAAACGGGCAAAGCGATCTGGAGCACTGACATCGGCGTTCCGGTATCGATGATCCATCCGGCGCCAGGTGGTAAGTCGTACCATGTCGTCACCTCGCAAGCGGCGCTCTATGAACTCGATGCGACGGCGCTCGCCGAGGGTGCCACGTCAGCCCCGATCGAAAATCCGGGTGGAGGCGGTTTGGCGATGCGGTTCGAGAGCCCGAGCCGGATCGATGATGCCCGGGCGGTGATGTTGAACCAGGCGAATGGCGGACAAGTCTGCGTCTATGACCCGACCCGCGATCGCCAGAAACTGCGACTGATCACGTTGGCCCTGCCCGCTGGCAAGCCGACCGGGTCGGGACTGATCGCCGGCGGTGGTCTGTTGCTGCCGTTGGATTCTGGCCGGATCATCCTGGCGAACTATCAGACCGGTGGCCTGTTGGGCAGTCCCTTTCAGCCGCCCAGCGATCCGAATCAGCAGGTCCGCTGGTCGACCCCTGTGGCGCTGCCGTCGGATCCCGATCAGGTGGTGATCGCTGACGACCGCAAGCAGATCTATCGATTGCGGGTCGGGGAACAGGTCCGCGAACTCGCGTCAGCGACACTGGAAACGCCGCTACTCGGACCGGCTGCCGTGCTGGGCGACGCTTATTTCGCCACCACGTCGGGACCCTCTGCCGATTTTTTGATTTCACACGACGTCGGTTCACTCGAACCGCAGTCCAAGCGGTTACTCGATGGCAGCGTCACTTGGGGGCCTTTCGCCGCTGGAGAGTGGGTGGTCGTACAGACCGACGACGGCCAACTGCGGGCGTTTACCGAAGCGGGCGAACCGGCTTTCGCGGTTTCGCTGCCTGCAGGCCGGTTGGTCGACGGTTTGACCAGCGTGGGTGACAATTGGGTCGTCGTCGGTCGCTCGGGATGGCTGGCCACGGTCGATCCGGCAGCCGGCGAGTTGATCGGCTTGGCCGACCTCGGTCAGCCACTGAGCGCCCAACCGCTGGCGACCGGCGGGCGGTTGTTGTTGGTACCGGGTCGAGAAGGCGTCATCTATATCACCGAAGTCCCCACGTCGGTGGAAGGATCATGAATCACGAATTTCGAAAATGCCTGACTGCGCTGACGCTCGCCTTAGTCGCAGGATGGGGTTTGATCGGTCCCTGTCAGTTCGCGATGGCGCAAATTGCCAACTATGCGACCTCCGGGCAACCTGAGGAAGAAGGGCTATTGCTGTTGCAGGTCGACCCTTATGACTTGCTGTTCTTTACTCAAGAGTCGGGGGGCGGTTGGGCCAAGGTCCGTCCGCTCGACCTGCGGGGGCGCCGCGTACCGAGTAGTCCCAGCGGGTCGTTGTCGTTTTCCGTGGTCGGGTTGGAGGGGAAGCGTTTCGCCGCGAAATGGTCCGACATCGAGCGGGTCGACCTTTGGGAACAGCGGATCGAGCGTGAAGCTCGGAGCCGGATCAATGACGGCGATTTCGTCGGTGCCTATCCTTTTTTGACGATTTTGCTCCGCGACTATCCCAACACCCCGGGACTGAAGTCGCTAAGAAACGAATTCCTGATCAAGGACGCGGCCCGTCGTTATCGGGCCGGTGAGCTCGAACCGACACTCGCCACACTGGAAGAACTCCGCCGGTTTGATCCCAGCTATCAACCTGAGCAGGTATTTCGGATTCTGAGCACGGTCACCGACAGCCTGATGCAGCGGATGGTCGAGTCTCAGCAGTTCGATCAGGCGCAGCAGCTGCTGGCACGACTGAAGCAGGATTACCCCGGCGACAACGTGGCATCGATCGCGAAGTGGGACAACAACTTCCTGAACATGGCAGAGGAACGGCGGCAGGTGGCGATCGAGGCCCGTGATGCTGAAGATTGGCGGACCGCTCGCCAAGCCGCGATGGACAGCCTTTATCTCTATCCGTCGATCTCCGGCGGCCGCGAATTGATCCAGGAGATCGCTCGTCAATACCCGTTGGTTCGCGTTGGCGTGCTGCAGGCAGCGACCTCACTCGACCCGACACTGATCGACAATTGGGCGGCCCGGCGGGCTGGCCGACTCGTCTATCGAACGTTGTTTGAGATGCGGGGCACCGGTCCCGAGGGTGGTGAATACGACTTCATCCTCGGTGATGCGGAGCAGTCGCCCGATCGCCTCGAGTACGACCTGACGCTGCAAGAACAGAAGCTGCGGCCGCCGCTGGACGGGTTTACCGCACAGACTTTGGCCGATTTGGTATCGGACCGTGCCCG
>SKZY01000260.1 GCA_007127095.1 Planctomycetaceae bacterium | reverse complement strand
CCGACTCACAGGGGCCTCAACCGAGTTCGCAGCTCGCCCGCCAGGCGGTCGCAACCCGCCAGAGTGTGCTGCATTTGTGGGGTTCCGACGGCTCGGATGCCGCCGCCGATCGCGTCATTTCAGACTTGACCGACGATAGCACACAGCGTGTCAGCCAGGGTGATACGAGCGATGGCGGCAATGCTCGGGCGGCGCGGCGTGGCGGAGGTGAGTTCACCGCGAGTGAAGGGGTCGACTGGGCGTTTTGTGTCCCGCTGCCGACCGAATCATGTGCCGGGTGGGTGATTTACGTGACCGGGCAGTGGCTGGCGAAGCTCGACCGAGGACACGATCATTCGCCGCAAGCGGCCTCCGACGATTTGCAAGACGATGTCAAGTTCACCGAGTTGGTCGGCACGACGTTGGGGAATTTGCGTCAATCGCGGTTGCTGCAGCAACAACAGCTCAGCATGCAACGTTTTTTCGCACCCGTGGTGATGGAAGCGTTGGCCGGCCGCGATCCCGAAGAAGTGCTGCGACCGCGTGAAACCGATGTGTCGGTGATTTTCTGCGATCTGCGAGGGTTTTCGAGTCAGAGCGAGGAGTGCCGTGACCAATTGCTCGAATTGCTGCAACGCGTCAGCGAAGCGTTGGGGGTGATGACGGGCGAGATCCTGCGGCACGGCGGCGTGGTCGGAGATTTCCACGGTGACGCGGCGATGGGATTTTGGGGTTGGCCGTTGGATCAAGACGACGCCCCGGGGCGGGCGGCGGAGGCGGCACTGGTGATCCGCGACGCGTTTTACGGCCGTGGGATCCTGGCTCAACTCGAGCCACCGGTGCCGGCGGCGGCCCGTCAAGGAAAACGGCCCGGCGGGCGATTCGGCTTTCGCTGCGGCATCGGGATCGCGACCGGACGCGCGGTCGCCGGTCGGATCGGAACGATCGATCAGGTCAAAGTGACGGCGTTCGGGCCGGTCGTCAACTTGGCCAGCCGGCTCGAAGGGATGACGAAAGTACTCGGTGGCGATGTCCTGCTGGATGAAAGGACAGCCCTGTGGGTTCGCGATCACGTTTCGCCCGATCGCGCACGGGTCCGTCGTCTGGCCCGCGTCCGTCCGGCAGGCTTCAGTGCGGCGATCGACGTCTATCAATTGCTCCGTCCCGCCGGGACGGTCGATGCCCCGACGCCCGACGACCTGATCGCTTATGAAGCGGCGCTCGACGCGATGGTCGCCGGCGAGTGGGAAGAAGCGATGGAGTGTTTGCACCGTGTTTCGGCGACCGATCGCGCCAAGGATTTTTTGACCGCGACGATCCTCCGTCACGGCCGAGTCCCACCCGCGAACTGGGACGGCGTGATCGACATCGGTAAGCAATGAGCGATCCGCCGTCAGGCAAGTGTAGCTGCGTTCGCCAAAAAATGCGGACGGCCCACTTCAACGAGCCAACTAAGAAGTAAGCGAATGAACCGCAACGCGATCGTGGGATGCATCCTGGGCACGGCCGTTGGGGACTCGCTGGGATTGCCATACGAAGGCGTTTCGCCGCAGCGGGCGATGCGGTTGCTGGGGCCTGCGGACCGTCACCGATTCTTTTTTCGTCGTGGCATGATCTCGGACGACACCGAGCACACCTGCATGGTCGCTCAATCGTTGATCGAAGCCGGTGGTGATGCCCGCCTCTTTTCACGACGCCTGGCGGCGCATCTTCGTTGGTGGATCTTGGCGCTGCCGGCCGGTGTTGGAAAAGCGACTGCTCGGGCGGGCTTCAAGCTGTGGTTGGGAGCGAAGCCAGAAAACGCTGGCGTGTTTTCGGCCGGCAATGGCCCAGCGATGCGGGCGGCAATTTTCGGCGCGGCGATCGATGATCTCACGCTGATGCTCGACTTGGTGCGGGCATCTTCAAAACTCACCCATAGCGATCCGAAAGCGGAATTTGGGGCGATCGCGATTGCCCTCGCCGCCAAGCATTCTCGCGATCACCAATCCGTCGATGCCAACGTATGGCTCGGCCAAGTGGTCGATACCGCAGGCGAAGCCGCTGCGGAACTTGTTGAATGGCTGCGGCAGGCGATCGATAGCGTGACGACCAAAGAGTCGACAAAGGCGTTTGCCCAGCGACTTGGGCTCGATCGTGGCGTATCAGGCTACACTTACCACACGGTTCCGGTTGCCATTCACGCATGGCTGTCCCACCCTGCTGATTATCGACGCGCCGTGTCAGCCATCATTGAGTGCGGTGGAGACGCGGATACAACCGCGGCGATCGTCGGTGGGATCGTCGGTGCCGCCGTCGGGGCAGAGGGCATTCCGAAGGAGTGGCTCTCCGGCATTTGGGACTGGCCGCGGAGCCGGCTCTGGATGCAGAACCTCGGAGATGCTCTGGCCGACAGCCTCGCCGGAAACGCTCCCACGAAGGCTCCCGTGATCAACCCGCTGGCCGTCATTCCCCGTAACCTGTTGTTCCTGGCCGTCGTTCTGTTTCACGGCTTTCGCCGCTTGGCGCCACCGTATTGATACCTTGAGCCGCAGTCGGCGCTCTGGAAACGGACGATCGGTGCTTTTTCCGCCCGACACTTGTCCCGTTCGATCGATACCACGGTTCGATCGGTGCGGTTCGATCGGTGCCGCGCATCTTCTTTCGTTGTACTGGTCAGCGGGATCAAGACGAGCTGAGCTAACACTGCCGAAAAACCGTATATTCGGGAGATGTTGCGGTTCAAAAGCGCGACATCGGCTCAGCCGTTTTCTGGGCCGATCAGCGATTCGATGCCGAGTGGAACCATGAAAATTCGACTGATCACGCCCCTCGCCCTGCTGGTTTCCGCTTGGCTGCCGGGGATTGCGAAACAGCCAGACCAGCGCCGTCCACTGGAGATTGCCGGAGCCGACGCCAGCATTCGAGAGGCTCATGTCACCGGGCCGAGGTATTCAGCGCCCGAGGTATTTCGCGGCGGCGAGGATTTTCATAACCCGCGGATCGAGCGACTCCGCCAGCAGTACGACTTTCTGAAGGTGATCCAGGATGAGCCGAATGACTTCAGCAAAATCCTTAAGCTGCGGCATTGGGTGCATCGCCAGTGGCCGATCGATGATGAGCAGAGTTTCAGCGGCGACGCCTTTGCGATTCTCCAGCACGCCCACGATACCGGCGAGGGTTTTCACTGCGCCCATGCGATGACCGTCCAGTACGCGGTGTTGACGGCAAGCGGTTACGTTGCCCGCAACCTGGGCATCGATCGCAGCCACGCCAAGTTCGGCCGCAGTTTCCATCATGGGATCAATGAGGTTTGGTCAAACGATCATGCGAAATGGGTCGCTTTGGATGCCAAGTATGACATCCACTTTGAGCGACACGGCGTGCCGCTTTCGGCGTTGGAACTGCATGAATCGCTCCGAAACGATGATGGCCAAGACGTGCAGATGGTCAAAGGTGTCGAACGTCGTCCGGTCCCACGCCCCGATCCGCACGAGTACGGCGGGCGAATCGACAGTTATTGGTGGGTGGCTTGGCACGTCCGTTCCGACTCGTTCACCCAACCACACTTCAGCGGCGTGAGCTCGATGGTGATCTGGGACAACGAGGCGTTTCGCAACGACACCTGGTACCGTGGCGGAGGTGACTCGCTAGCCAAGCACTGGGCCTACGCCGCCGGTGCTTTCATCCCGATCGCACAGCGTCAACGGATCGAGTGGACTCCCGGCGTCGTTTCGCTCGGCCGTACGATCCAAGTTGAGCCGGGGCGTCTGCGTGTGGAACCACGCAGCTCGACGCCGAACCTCGAGCTGTACCGCTATCAAATCGACGATGCGCCGTGGCAACCGCTCGAGGCGGGCGAATCGATCGATTGGCCGCTGGTACACGGCGTCAACACGCTGCGACTACGGACGCAAAATCGATTCGGTGTACAAGGACCGATCGCCGCGGTTGAAGTAGTGGCTGATCTCGCAGAGCCATCGTCTTGAGATGGTTGCTGAGCTCGCCCGAGCGTCGACGGCTGAAAAGCGATCGCTGCGTTTCCTGCCGGACACTCGTCCCGTTCGATCGGAAAACGATCTAGAATCGCGTTCCTTTTTCTCCGCCACCACGTGGCCTCGATCGATCGCCTACGCCCAGCCGTTTGTTATGAACGAACCAGTCCGCTCCGACCCGACGCCGCCGATCCCCGACCTGGCTGCCGCCGAAACGATGCTGGCAGCCGCGCTGGGCCAGATCGTTTGGGCCCGGCAATACACCCTCGAACTGCTAGCGGCGACACCTCGGGAACTGTGGTTCGAACGGCCGATGATGTCCTCGGCGTTGTCGTCGGGAACGTCAGCGGGCGATGACGCAGTCGGGCTGCCGACCAGTGTCGCTTGGCAAGTCGGGCATTTGGCGGTCAGCCAATACGGGTTGTTGATGTTTCGGATTTTCGGTCGACAAGCCGACGACCTGAGTTTGATTCCGGGAAAGTTTCGAAAAACCTTCGCTCGCGGCTCGGACCCGGCGGCCAAGTCCGTGGCCGATTGGTCGGCGGACGAACTGGCCGACCGACTCGAGCGTGTACACCAGGCCGCCATCGCCGGCTTGACCCAAGGTTTCGACTCCGGCGTGCTGCTTGAACCGGTCGACATGCCCTACGCCGTCTATCCGATTAAACTCGGAGCGATCCTGTTCTGCCCGCTGCACGAACAGATTCACTCGGGCCAAATCGGTCTGATCCGACGCGGCCTCGGGATGTCTCCGGTCCGCTAGCCCGGTGGTGACCGAGCAGACCCAATGCTTACGAAGGGCCGATTCTCCGGAAACCTGCATGACCAAGCCGGCAAGCGACACGATCACCGAATCGATCTACGACCACCCGAAGTATTACGACTTGGTGTTCGGTGCCGATTGCGCCGCCGAATTGCGGTTCATCCGCGGCTGCGGCGAACGATTCGCCACTGGCGAAATCGAGCGGTTATTCGAACCGGCCTGTGGTACGGGGCGGTTGTTGGTACACCTGGCCAAACACGGGTTCGAAGTCGCGGGAATCGATTTGAATCCCCATGCGATCGAGTTCTGTAACCAAAGGCTGCGGAAACGTGGTTTTCCCGAGACCACTTGGGTTGCCGACATGTCGGACTTCGCCACACCGCAGCGATACGACCTGGCGTTCAACACGATCAACAGTTTTCGGCATCTGTCGAGCCAGAGACAGGCTGTGGGGCACTTGCGGGCGATGGGCGATTGCATCCGCAGCGGCGGCCTGTACCTGCTGGGGATCCATCTGACACCGACCGAGGCTGCGCCGAGCGAGACCGAATCGTGGGCGGCACGGCGCGGCAACCTAGCCGTCAACACGCACATGTGGACGATCGAACGAGATCGCCGCAAACGGGTCGAACGGTTCGGGATTCGGTTCGACATCCACACCCCGACGCGGTCTTGGCAGATCGAGGACGTGTTGGTGCTGCGAAGCTATACCGCGGCACAGATGTGGCGGTTGATTCGCGATAGCGAAGTTTGGGAATGCGTCGAAACGTTCGACTTCGCCTACCGCATCGCAGCGCCGATCGAGGTCGATGCCGGGACCGAAGACGTCGTTTACGTCCTGCGGCGCCGCTGAAACCGGCACCGGACGCCTCGTCGGGTTGGAGCCGAGTTGCAACCGACCGGAAATCTCGGCCAGGGTCGCGAGGCCGGCCCGCGGCGGCAATCTAGGGAAAGTCTGACGGGGTTATCGATTCGTCTGGTCCTGCCGCTCGTAACCGACCGATCAAACGGGTGGCCGGTTGTAGCGATTGTTCCGAAACAGCGGCCCGGATCAGAAAACCTGGCGGTCACGACGCTCTAGCAGGATAGATTGCGATGTCCCTTCACTCCCTCGCTTCTCGAACCGCCCGTGTGGGAATCGCCGTGCTGATCGCGGTGTCCACCGGTTTAGCGAATACCCCGTCGACATGGGCCGCTGGCGGCAGCGGATTCTTTCCTGGGCACCCGCCGGGTCCGGTCTATAAGACGCTCGACGCCGTGGCTGGGGGAATCGAAATCGTCTTGGAAAGGACGGTCTTGGCCGGCCGACCGCGTCACGGCTGTGACACGATCGGTTGCGATTCGCGAGGTTGCCAGGCCCCCGGCTGTGACCGGATGATGCAATATCCGCTGGACGACATGTCGCGGATGGTCCCGGTACCACAACGACAATCGGCCCCTGCGGCTCGATCTCAACGTACTCCCAGCCGAGCGGCCGATGGCGATTCGCCCTCGAGTGACGAACCGCGGTCGGGCGCCCCGGGTTTGTCGACGGAAGAGGACTGGTTCGACAGCTTCTCACCCTCCGAGAACGAACGGAGCGAGCGGGGCTACCCACGAAGGCTCGATCCGACATCGCCGACGGCCGATCCGTTCCGGGACGATTCGCAGGCTTACCCGTCGCCGCGCACCGTTCCCGGTACGTCGGGTGAAGTTCGCTCGAGGACTCGGATCGAACGTCCGGTCCACACGGCACTGACGCCGCCGTCGGGTTACCACCGCTGAGCAACGTGCGGGACAAAGTGTCAGGCACTTACTTTTTCGCTCGATCCCGAACGAAAACGCTCAAAAATCGGCTTGTCGAATCGAGTCCGAGAGGCTGTCGGATTGCGGACGAAACTTTTTCTAATTTGTATTGGCCCCATCGGGCTTGATTGCTAGAGTCTCGTCCAGTGGATGACAGCGACGGCAGGCAGCCGTCAGTGCCAGATCGGGTCGCCCCGATCATGGTCATGTCGTCCTTCATCGTTCATCAGCGTCCACGGTGGAAAAGGAGTTCCGACGTGCCCCAGATCTCTCAAGCAACGGCTTGTGTTCATATCCGCTGGATGATTCGCCGCGACATGCCGGCGGTATTGGCGATCGAAAGCGAGAGTTTCGAGTTTTCGTGGACCGAGGACGATTTCATTCGTTGTTTGCGTCAGCGGAATTGCATCGGCATGGTGGCCGAGCAGGACGGTCGTGTGGTCGGATTCATGATTTATGAGCTGCACAAAAACCGCTTACACATTTTGAACTTCGCCGTCGCCGCCGAGTCGCGTCGGCAGGGTGTCGGTCGGGTGATGGTCGGTAAATTGCTCGGCAAGTTGACGCACGAACGTCGCAACCGGGTGATGTTGGAAGTTCGCGAGACGAACCTCGAAGCCCAGTTGTTCTTCAAGCAACTCGGCTTCCGCGCCGTCTCGGTACTGCGAGACTACTACGACGATTCGGTCGAAGATGCCTATCTGATGCAGTTCCGTTATCGGGCGTCGGCCGAAGAGTTGGCCGATCCGACGAACCGGATCTCACGGCTGGCCGGCTGAGCGTCAGACCGAGAGGACGATTTTTCCGGCCAGATCACCGTTGCCATGCAATGTGGCGGCTTCCTGCATTCGGTGAGCTTCGGCCGCTTGTTCAAGTGACAATCGTTGCGAGACATTCGCCTGCAATCGACCGGCTTCGAGCCAACGATTGGTGTCGGCGGCTGCCGCGGCGACTTCGGCCGGCGAGGCCTTGAACATCACCATGCCGTGCAAGGAACACTCCTTGACGTAGAACGGCCCGACGGGAAACGGCGGCCGGGCATCGCGACCTGCCATCAATACCATCCGGCCGCGTTCAGCCAAAGCGCCGACGGCGAGATCAAAGTCGGGTTCCCGACGGGTTTCCCAAAAGACATTGGCGCCCTCTGGTAATAAATCGGCGAGTGCCTCACCGATCGGTTGACGGTGGTAGCCGATCACCTCGTCGGCCCCCAACCGCTTGGCGATTTCGACCTTGGCGTCGGAGCCGGCTGTCGTGATCACTTTCGCCCCGGCCAGTTTGGCCATTTGGACAACCATCGACCCGACGCCGCCGGTCCCACCGATCACGACGATCGTTTCGCCTTCGTTCAACTTGGCGTCTCGAAACAGTCCGAGGTGCGCCGTGATCGCGACCAAAGCCACCGCCGCGGCATCCTCAGCCGCCACCGCGTCGGGCAGGGCGTGCAACCAGCAAGCGTCGACGGCGGCGTATTCGGCAAACGTCCCCTGCCGACCGAGTAACCCTTGGTTCGATCCCCAGACCCGCATCCCGGGCTTGAAGTCGGTCACCCCCGCCCCGACCCGCTCGACGGTACCGGCCAGGTCGGAGCCGATCACGAAGGGATCGGGCAAATCCATCGCGACGGCCCCACTGCGGACGTAGGTATCGATCGGATTGACCGCCACCGCCGCGACCCGCACCAACACCTGCCCCGGACCGGGTTCGGGGGTCGGCAGGTCGCCAAACTCGATGACGTCGGGCGAACCGGTCTGGCGAATGAATGCGGCTTTCACGACTGGGGAACTCCAAAAACGGGGGACCGAAAAGTTTTTTTTCTTGCACTCAACGGATTGCTGCGTCGGGCAGTTCGCTGCCGATCCCTTCGTCCAGCGGCATCGTATCGGGGATGCCATCAGTGGCGGCCATCAATTCGTGCAATTGCTGGCCGAGCCTGCGGACCAGCGGTCCGTACCGCGGGTCGCGGATCAGGTTGGTCGTTTCGTCGGGATCCTGTTGGATGTCATACAACTCGCCGAGGTGGCGATCGGGTTTGCCGTCGCCATGCGGATAACGAATCAACTTGTAGCGGTCGGTGCGAACCCCACGGACGTTGGGCGTGTAGGGAAACTGCTTTTCGTAGTTGTATTCGTAATACCAAGCTTCGCGCCAGGGGACCGCTTCACCCTGGGCGAGCGCCCGCCAGCTTTCACCGTGATACTTCGGCAAGTGTTCGGCGCCGCAGATGTCGATGATCGACGGGGCGAAGTCGGTCGTCAGCACCTGCTGTTCGACGACCCGCGGTTGATCAGGAGCGGTCAACCCGGGATAGCGGACAACCAGCGGCAAGCGGATCGACGGTTCATGCATCGTCCGTTTGTCGATCATGCCGTGCTCGCCGGACAGGATCCCGTTGTCGGTGGTGTAGATGATCAGCGTATTATCGAGTTGGCCCGACTGTTTGAGAAACTCATAGATCCGGCCGACCGAGTCGTCGACCGACAGGATCGTACCCCAGTAGGCGCGTTCCATATCGGCGAAGGCGGCGACACCCTCGGGCGAGCGGTCGGGCCAATCCTTGCGGTAATCGAACAACGGCCCATAGATCCCGTGCCAGGTGTCGAGTCGCAACTGAAACCAGTCCGGTTTGTCGTCCAGCATGAATGCGGTGCGGGGGTATTCGATCGAAACATCATCGAACACCGATTCGTATTTCGGTTCGGGGTAATAGAAACTGTGCGGAGCCTTATGGCCCAGCACCATCGCCCAGGGCTGGTCATCACCGGCCGAATCGAGCCAATCGAGCGCCATATCGGTGACCACGGTCGTGTAATAGCCTTCGACCACCTTCCGCTCTCCGCCATGAAAGCGGAACTCGGTATCGAAGTATTTTCCTTGGCCCTTGTGAGTCACGAACCAATCGAAGCCACCACGGACGTCGTCGTTGTCTTCACCCATGTGGTACTTACCGATGTAGGCGGTCTGATAACCGGCCTGTTGCAACGCCTTGGGCCAAGTCGGCATCTCATCGGGGTACTCGGTGAAATTGTTCGTCACGCCATGGCTGTGGGCGTAAAGTCCCGACAGGATCGATGCCCGGCTGGGTGAACAGATCGACGTGGTACAGAACGCGTTCTTGAAATAGACGCCTTCTTTTGCCAAACGGTCGGTGTGCGGTGTCTTGAGGTGCGGATGCCCCGCGATCGACAGCGCGTCGTAACGTTGGTCATCGGTCAGAATGAACAGGACGTTGGGCCGCGTCGCGTTCTCGTCCTGGCCGCGGCAAACGGTCGCTGAAGGACCGCACAGCGACCCGAGCAAAAAGGCCAGAACGGGCCAGACGGTTCGGGCAGCGGCGATTCTGTTGTACGAACAGGTGGGAGTAAACGACGTGTGCATGATCAGGGCTCCAGAAACGGTGAGCGTCGTGGGGACCACCAGTATGATCGAAATCAGGCCCCAAGTGGCTCGTCACCGCGAAGCGAATCGACGTAGCGAATTTTTTCGGACACCACGGACGTGAAGACTTCCGGGACGAGGTCGAGCAAGCCCATGTCACGATTCCATTCGTTCGCGATCAACCCGATCCGCTGATATTCGCGGAGCCACTGGTCGAACGACCGCTCGTCGCGACTGACCAGTTCGAACCGCTGGGCGGTATGGAGCACCGAAACCATATCCAGATAAGCGCCGAAGGTTTCGGCAAAATCTTCCCAGGGATGCATCGTGGCGTAAGCCGAAACGTAGCCGCTGGCCCAATTGGCCGGAGGCCCCTGGCGGTGGTGTCTGGCGAGCGCATCGGCGTAGCTCGGTGAGCGTTCATCGCCGAACCGTTCGCGGAACTGTGCGATGTCGCGTCCGGCGACGAGCCGGTCCCAAATGTAGTGCCCCAATTCATGGCGGAAGTGGCCGACGAGTGTCCGCTGCGGTTCGCCGAAGTGGACCCGAGCTTTTTCACGTTCCACCGCATCGGCTTCGCGGAGATTGATCGTGATCCGACCGTTGGCGTGACCGGTGTGAACCTTTTCGGGGCCGTCGGCCTTGAAGGCGAAGGAGAGCACGACGCCGGAGTCGCCGGGCGTGATCGGATAGCCGATCTTGACCAGCGTATAGAGGACTCGCCGTTTGGCGGCTTCGAGGTCTCGCCAACGTTGACGGTTCTGGTTCACGCTGAGATCGGGGATCACGGCGGTCAGCGAACAGAATTGACAGAGTTTTTGAGGCGGTGCTGCGTCGGCCGCGACGTATTGGTTGCAGACCGCTTCGACTACATAATTCTGACAAGGGACGACCGCGGTCGCGCACTCGGGCGTCGGGCAGCGGAGCGTCCCATCGGGATCGGTCAGCGGCGCGACGATCGACCAGCAACCGGGACACATCCCCACCTCGTTGCCACAGCGGACACACCGCGTGCTGTTGAAAAACAGCAGGTTTCCACAGCGACAGCGAAACGGTTTCACGGCGTTTTGACCCTCAATCGGGTTACCGAATCGCGGACGACACCCAATGCCTCGATCCCTTCGGCAACCGCCCGCGCGGCACCTTCGGCTCCTTCGTGACTCATGATCACCAACGGCACGATATCCGTTTCCCCGCCTGGCGAGGTCGCTTCGTTCCGTTCGTGCTGGATTACCGAAGCGATCGACAGTTGGTGTTTCCCGAATACACCGGTGATCGCCGACAGCGTCCCCGGATGATCTTTGACGCGCAACCGGAAGTAATAACGGCCCGGAAGTTCGTCGCTGTTCCGCAAACTGACCCGAGGCGGAGACGTCGTCGAAAACGGTTCCAACGTTTCGAACGTCAGCCGGGTACGGCCGACCGCGGTATCGATCAGGTCGGCGACTACGGCCGATGCGGTCGGCATCTGGCCCGCCCCCTGACCATGATAGAAGACCGGCCCGACGGCGTCACCGACGACCCGGACGGCATTGAACGCGTCCTGCACTTCGGCCAACGGCGTCCGGCGTTGGATCAGTGTCGGTGAGACATGAAGATCGAGTTTGCCGTCGACGAGTTTGGCTTCGGCGAGCAATTTGATGGCGTAACCGAGTTGTGAGGCGTACCGCAGGTCATCCGGTTCGAGCTGTTCGATGCCGACCCGCGGGATGTCTTGCCAGGCGACCTGGGCACCGAACGCCAGGTGCGCCAGGATCGCCAGTTTCTGCGCCGCATCGGTTCCGTCGACATCCATCGCCGGGTCCGCTTCGGCATAGCCGAGCCGTTGGGCCTCGGCGACCGCTGCCTGGTATGGGGTTCCGAGGCGATCCATCTGCGTCAGGATGAAATTGCTGGTCCCGTTCAGGATCCCTTCGAGCGATTCGATCGCGTTGGCCGAAAGGCACTGTGAGATATTGGTGATGATCGGGATGCCGCCGGCGACCGATGCTTCGAAGGCGATCGTCCGGCCGAGTCGCCGCGCCAGGGTGAACAGTTCGGGACCATGCTCAGCCAACAACGCCTTGTTGGCGGTCACGACATCTTTGCCCGATTCGAGCAGTCGCAACATGATCGTACGGGCCGGTTCGAGGCCGCCGACGAGGTGGGCGACGACTTCGATCTCGGGATCGTCGTAGACATCGTTGACGTCAGCGGTCAGCAACCCTGTCGGCAGTTCGACATCACGTGGTTTTTCCAGGTCGCGGACGACCGCTTTTTCGAGCCACAACGTCCGTCCGGCGTGCCGGGCCGTGCGGTCGCCGTGATCGAGCAACAGTTTTGCCACGCCGCTGCCGACGGTGCCGAGGCCGACAATCGCCAGTTTGGTTTTTCGCATCGATCCGTTTTTAAGTTCTGATTTCGTCTGACGAGCCAGGTTCATTCGTTCTCTGACCACTCGGAAAATATCGGGCGGTCTGGCCGCGACAAAAGCTACCGCGCCGCCAACCGGTTCGACCAGATGGTGCCCGGTTCGACCAGCCGGTGTCGCTCGTGGACGACCGCGTGACGACTCGCGGCAACGGCTCCGCGACAGCTCGCCGCGTTCGTTGACAGCTCAGGTGGTCCCGCTAGAATCGCGGGCAGGAGCCGGATGGCTGCTGAGCGGACCGGCGGCCGACAAGCGGGTCGCCGTCCGGGCCACTCGGGGCCACACGGGTCGCCGGCCGGGCCAGCATCGGCCATCATGGTCCAATGCGATCGACGGTTCAAACGGAGGCCCTAGGGATCATGAAGTGCCAATATTGTGAAAAACCAGCGACCTTTCACATCACCGAGGTGCTCGGTGCTGATGGTCCGCAGGTCATGCACTTGTGCGAAGAGCACGCCAGGACGTTTTTGTCGAAGGAATCGCCGACCCCTGCGGCGACGATCGCCGGGGCGTTAGCCAAACAATTGAAGCTGGGTGGTAAGCCGTCCGCGGAAACCGAGCAAAAGGAATGTCCGGTCTGTGGGATCAGTTTTTTCGAGTTCCGCAATACGGGTCGCCTCGGCTGTCCCTATGATTACACGCATTTCGAATCGGAACTCGAACCGCTGCTGGTCAACATCCATGACGCGCCGCGGCACACCGGCAAGCGTCCCCAACGGGCCCCTGTCTCCGCCGACTCACAGGCAACCTTGATCCAGTTGCGACGGGAGATGGAAGAGGCGGTCGAGCGAGAGGATTACGAGCAGGCGTCGGAGATTCGCGACCGGATCCGCGACCTCGAGGCGTCGGGGAATCGCGGCTCTGACGATTAATTTTTCTGACCCGGCATTCCCACCCCCGGATCGGTCGCGACAATGAACGGGGTGAGACCAACGCAATCGGGGCGGAGAAAAAGTAACGTGCGGCGCGATCAGACATTCGACGAATTGGCCGGAAAGTGCGGAGAATGGCTGCGCGGCACCGGGCCCGAATCGGATATCGTGATCAGCAGCCGAATCCGCTTGGCCCGCAATTTGGCCGACTTTCCCTTCATCCGCCGCTGCGGTGACGAAGACCGTTTGAGCATCGAGCGGACCGTCCGGGCGCGGATGGATAAGATCACCGAACTGACCGATGTCCGCTATTTTGATGTCGATGAATTGTCCGAAGTCGATCGGCAATTCTTCGTCGAACGCCAATTGATCAGCCGTGAATTGGCCGATAACGACGGTGCCCGCGGCGTCGCGATCGATCCCGGCGAACAGTTCAGCGTGATGGTCAACGAAGAGGACCATCTGCGGATCCAGGTGATGCACAGCGGCCTCAGCCTCGAGACGGCCTGGGATCAGATCAACCGTCTCGACGACCTGCTCGAAAGCACGATCACTTACGCATTTCATCCCAAGTACGGCTATTTGACCGCTTGCCCGACCAACGTCGGGACCGGGTTGCGGGTCAGCGTGATGATGCATCTACCGGCGTTGGTAATCACGCGGCAAATTGACAAGGTCTTCCGCAGCTTGCAAAAGATCAGTGTCACCGTGCGAGGACTCTACGGCGAAGGTTCTCAGTACACCGGCGACTTCTACCAGGTCAGTAACCAGATCACGCTCGGCAAAACCGAAAACGAACTGATGCAACAGGTGGCCGAAGTCGTTCCGCTGTTGATCGATTACGAGCGGCGGGCCAGGCAATTCTTGATCGAACAGAGCGAAAAGGACCTGCACGACGATGTCAGCCGAGCGCTCGGAATCCTCTGTACGGCGAAGAAGATCAGCAGCGAGGAGACGATGCATTACCTCTCCAAGGTTCGCTTGGGGGTCAACTTGGGATTGATCGATGACGTGGCGGTGAAGGTGATCAACAAGTTGTTCATCCACACCCAACCGGCACACCTGCAGAAGTTGCGGGGCAAATTGCTGGGGTCTTCCGATCGCAATATCGAGCGGGCGAGTTATCTTCAGCAGCATCTCAGTGGCCAAGGAAAACGGGAATCCGGCCTGAACTAAGGCGCTTCGCCAGGCGTCGTTGCCACTGAACTCAGCAGAGTACGCTCGTTTCCTCCGCCCGTCCGCCGGCCGTCATGTCCCAGCCCGAATTTCCTGATTTTCAATCGCTCGCCGCTCGCTACGACTTCGTCCCGGTCCACCGGCGACTGTTGAGCGATTCGCTGACACCGGTGACGGCCTTCGCCGCTCTCGACAGTGGCGGACCGGCGTGCCTGTTCGAAAGCGTGATCGGCGGTGAGAAGGTCGGGCGGTACAGTTTCCTAGCGGCCGATCCGATCAAACGGGTGTTCGCGATCCGCCGCGAATTGACCGTGCTCGACGGCGATTCGCCACCGCAGACACAATCTGTCGATGATCCGTTGGTGGCACTGCGAACGCACTTGCGGGCCAGCGTCGCTCCGATCGATGGCTTGCCGCCGTTCGTCGGCGGAGCGATCGGCTACGCCGGCTACGACGTCGTCCGTTACACCGAACACTTGCCCAATGCCCCCCACGACGACCGCGGGTTACCGGATCTCGACTTCTCTTTCTTTCATTCGATGTGCATCTTCGATCATGTCGACAAGACGATCACGCTGGTCACGTTGGCCGCCGGAATCGGGGCCGACCCGGAGGCCAGTTATGCCGCCGCGGTGGCGAGACTTGACGCGATCACCGCCAAGTTGTCGGCCCCACCTCGATTCCGACTGGCCGAACTGCCCGAGACACGCGGTGCCGCGTCCGCGGTGACCGAACAGCCGAGCGTGACCGGTAACTTCACCCGCGATTCGTTTTGCGATGCCGTGCGAACCTGCGTTCGTTACATCCACGCCGGTGACATCTTTCAGGTCGTACCGAGCCAGCGGTTTACGGTCCGTACCGCGGTCGATCCGTTGGAGATCTATCGCAGCTTGCGGGTGATCAACCCCAGCCCGTTCATGTTCTTTGTCCGCACCGGCGATGCTGTGCTGGTCGGCTGTTCGCCCGAAATCATGTGCCGAGTCGCCGACGGCGTCGTTACCGTCCGCCCGTTGGCCGGGACACGACGACGGGGCCGAAACGAAGCCGAAGACCGACAACTCGAGGCGGAGTTGTTGGCCGATCCCAAGGAACGGGCCGAGCACGTGATGCTGGTCGACCTCGGCCGCAACGACATCGGCAGGGTTGCCAAGTTCGGCACGGTAACGCTGACCGAGGTGATGGTGGTCGAACGCTATAGCCATGTGATGCACATCAGCAGCGAAGTGCAAGGAGTGCTCCGCGACGGCCTCGATGCCTTCGACGCGATCAAGGCCTGTCTGCCCGCCGGCACCGTTTCGGGAGCGCCCAAGGTACGGGCCATGGAAATCATCGACGAACTGGAACCGCACCGCCGCGGCCCCTACGGCGGGGCGGTCGGCTATTTCGATTATCGCGGCAATATGGATACCTGCATCGCCCTGCGGACGATGGTCATCAAGGACGGGGCGGTCCACGTACAAGCCGGTTGTGGTGTCGTCGCCGACAGCGATCCCGACGCCGAATACGACGAAACCGTCAACAAGGCACGCGCCTTGATGCGGGCGATCGAGGTGACGACCGAGCGTCTCGGCGGGAAATAAAGGGGCAGGCCCCTTTTACGAGGAACTCGCCTTGCGGGAGCGGGAAAAAAGGGTCAGGCCCCTTTTGCGAGGAACTCGCCCTTCGGGTGCTGCGCACAAAAGGGGGCTGACCCTTTTTTCCCTGACCCTTTTTTCCCGCAGCTTGCTTAGCGGCTTGTCGATTCGCCGAGGGTTGCCTACCAATACTTCATGCCCACGCTCCCATCTCGCCTCCGATTCCGCCGCTATCGTGATCAAGTCCGACTTCGTAACCAGCGATCCCAGGATTCCGCCACGGCATCGGGCGGTCACCACGGCCTGGCCAGCGGCGATGGCGAAGCACGCAAAATCGGCGATCGACACCGCGGTTTTTGGGAACTGTTTGTCGCCTTTTGGCGGCTGTTGACCGGGCATCGACTCGCCATCATCGGCGCGCTGACCTGGTTGACCGTCGCGATCGCGCTGCGATTAGTGCCACCTTACGGGACAAAATTGGCGATCGATTCGGTGTTGACCCAGCCGCCTCGGCCGCTGCCGGCGCCGCTGCGGCAAGCCTTGCCAGCGGGTTGGATCGATGCCGGTCCGATGCCGATGTTGTTGGGAATCGCGGCCATGGTGATCGTGGTCACGCTGGTCGCCACCGCGATCGGGTTGATCGCCCGTTGGACGGCGACCCGCACGTCGAACCGGGCCCAGGTGACGATCCGCCGCCGGGTCTACGACCATGCGATCCAGTTGCCGTTGCAGCGGGTCCAGGGGATGAAATCGGGTGGCGTGTCGAGCTTGATCCGGGAAGATGCCGGCGGGGTCGCTGAGCTGATTTTCAGCATGCTCTACAACCCCTGGCGGGCGATCGTGCAGTTTGTCGGCAGCCTGCTGATCCTGATGTGGGTCGATTGGAAATTGATGCTCGGCGGATTGCTGCTGTTGCCGATCGTCTGGGTCACCCACCGCACCTGGATCAACCGGATCCGGCCGCTGTTCCGCGATATACGCAAACAACGACAATCGATCGACGCCACCGCTACCGAAACCTTTGGCGGGATCCGCGTCGTCCGGACCTTCGCGAGGCGGCGGAGCGAATCGGCCAAGTTCGTCCGCGAGGGCGATTTCCTCGTCCGCCAACAGCTCTACACCTGGTGGTGGACGCGGATCATCGAACTGATCTGGGAAGTGTTGATCCCGCTCGCCTCGACCGGTTTGTTGCTCTACGGCGGCTACCAGATCGTCAACGGCGAATTGACGCTCGGCGAACTGATGATGTTTCTGGTCTACCTGACGATGTTGCTCGATCCGCTGGCGACTCTCGCCGGCAGCGCCGTCACGTTCCAGACCAACTTGGCGGCGCTCGATCGGGTACTCGATGTGCTCGATCAAGAAGGCGAGTTCCCGCCCAATCCGACTGCGATCAGCTTGACGCGGGAGGCGACCAGCGGCCAGATCACGATCGAGAACCTGCGGTTCGCCTATCCCCATGCATCGACGGCGACGGACGTCGAGGTCTTGCGGGGGATCGACCTGGAGGTCGCGGCCGGCGAAACCGTCGCCTTGGTCGGCCGTAGCGGTGCCGGCAAGACGACGCTGACCAACCTGATCGCCCGCTTCTATGACCCGACTGCGGGGCGGATCCTGGTCGACGGCCACGATTTGCGAGAAATCGACCCACAGAGCTACCGTCGGTTGTTGGGGATCGTCGAACAAGACGTCTTTTTGTTCGACGGCACGATCCGCGAAAACGTGCTCTACGCCCGCCGGCGGGCCGGCGAGGACGAATTGATCGCGGCCGCCAAGGCCGCCGCCGCACACGATTTCATCATGGCGATGCCAGACGGATACGATACGCTGATCGGCGAACGCGGCTTCAAACTGTCGGGCGGCCAGCGCCAGCGGATCGCGATCGCCCGGGCGATCCTCGCCGATCCCAAGATCCTGATCCTCGACGAAGCGACCAGCAACCTCGACAGCGAAAGTGAACGACTGATCCAACGCAGTCTCGCCGATCTGCTCCGCGGCAGGACCGCATTCGTGATCGCCCACCGGCTGAGTACGATTCGCGGAGCCGACAAGATCGTCGTGATCGACGACGGCCGCGTGGCTCAAGCCGGCACCCACGAGGAACTGCTCGATCGACCTGGCCGCTATCGCGACATGATCCTGCTGCAGACGATGCCCGAATTGACGACGTCCGACTAAGTCTGATTTTTCCCCCTGCCCCTTTTTTCCCACCGCTTCTGACCACGTGGATGGCGGCCGCCGCGTCGTCGGTTTTCCGAAACATGCACTCCGGGAATCGGATAAAATAGAAGTCAAGATACGGCTTAACCATTTCCGACCGCGCCCCGCTAGACACCATGATTTACTCTTCCAGTTTGCGGTTCGCCGCCCTCACAGCGGTCAGCTTCTCATTGCTGGCCAGTCCAGTCGTTGCCGGCGATGCCGATTGGCCGCAGTGGCGGGGGCCGAACCGCGACGGTCACGCCGCCCCTCAAGCTTTGTTATCGAGTTGGCCGGCCGGCGGCCCGGCGATCAAATGGGAATTCAAGGATGCCGGCATCGGCTATTCGGCGTTCGCGATCGTCGATGGCGTGATGTTCACGATGGGGACCCGTGACGACGGCTGCTACACGATGGCGATCGACACCACCGACGGCCAATTGTTGTGGCAGTCGCGGATCAGCCGCGCGTCGACCGGTGAAGATTATGCTCACGGCTGGGGCGGTGGCCCGCGGAGCACACCGACGGTCGATGGCGAGTTCATCTACGTGTTGAGCGACGTCGGTGTCCTCGCCTGCCTGACCGCTGATCAGGGCGAGGTCGTCTGGTCGGTCGATTTCGTCGAACGATTCGAATCGATGATCCCGAAGTGGGGATTCAGCGAATCGGTTCTGATCGACGGCGATCGTGTGATCGCCACACCCGGCGGAAACGTCTTCATGGTCGGGCTCGACAAGCGGACGGGTGAGCAGGTTTGGGCTAGCCAAGAGCATTCGGAATCGGCCCAGTACGTATCACCGATCATCCACACCGTGGATGACGTTTCGTTTTATGTCACCGCCGGCAAATCGGGGTTGGTCGCGTTCGATGCTGAGTCGGGCAAACTGCTGTTCAAGAACGGTGCCACGGGGAACGACGTCGCGGTCATCCCGACGCCGCTCGCGGTCGATAATCTCCTTTATCACACCAGCGATTACGGCGCCGGTAACGTCCTGCTGAAGCTGACCGCGGGCGAGAATCGCACGATCGACGCGGAACAGGTCTACCACGAAAGCATCAAGTCGATGCAAAACCACCACGGTGGCGTGATCTTGCTTGACGACACCATCTACGGATCGTCGAAAGTCAGCGGCGGAGTCTGGATGGCTCAAAACTTTGCCGACGGCGAAACATTGTGGGTTGAACGGATGCGTCCCAACCGCAGCGGCGCGATCGCCTATGCCGACGGGCGGCTCTATTGTTACAACGACGAGGACGCGACAGTGCTGTTGGTCGACCCGAATCGCGAGGCGTTCAAGTCGGTCGGCGAATTGAAGCTGCCCACGACGACCTCTACCGATCGTGGCAGCGGTGCGATTTGGGCTCACCCGGTAATCGCCGATCAAACGCTCTACCTACGCGATCAGGAACTGATCTTCGCTTTCGACATCGCCCGTTAGCTCGATCACCCGCTACAATTCTGCTCTCCCCAAAGGCCCCGCCCATGCGACGTCGGTCGCCATTGCTGCTGTTTTCAATTTCGCTTTTGTTCGCCTGTGCGGAAGGGATCGCTTCGGCCGGCGATTGGCCGCAAATCCTCGGACCCGGCCGTGACGGTCGGGCGGTCGGTGGAACGCTGCCAGATTGGACGACACCTCCCAAGGTCCGCTGGCGGGTCGATTGTGGTGCCGGATACGCTGGGGTCGCCACGACCGCCGGCAACGTGCTGCTGTGGCACCGCGTCGGTGACGAGGAACGGCTCGATTGCCTGGCCGCCGACGACGGCGAACGGAGATGGCGAGCCGCGTTTCCGGCGATCT
>SKZY01000103.1 GCA_007127095.1 Planctomycetaceae bacterium | reverse complement strand
GTCAGCCTCGTTCCCGAGTTCGCCACTCCCGGTGCGATCGACCGGGAAAGTCTCTGGTGGCTGCACGAGGGGAATCGTGCGATCCGCGTCGGCGACTGGAAGTTGGTCGCCGCCAAAGATCAACCCTGGGAACTCTATGACCTCTCGCGTGACCGCAGCGAGACCCACGACTTGGCCGGCGAACATCCGGACAAAGTCGAACAACTCGCTGCTCGTTGGGAAGCTGAGGCAACGGCGATCAGGCAGGCCTTCGCACGCGAAACGCGAGCCGAAGTGGGATCACCGTAGGAGAGAGCTTGGGCTCCAGTCGATCGGCTAACCGGAACCGATTCGAAACCGCCGACAACGTCATCCGCGGTAGCGACGAACGATCAGCGAGGGGCTCCGCCACCGGGAGTGCCTTGCTGAGGTGCTCCTGGTTGGGGTGCTCCTGGCTGGGGAGCTGGCCGGCCCGGCGCCAGCGAAGGATCGAGGATTCGGACTTCAACCGAATCCTTGGTTTCCTGGACGATCCCTTGATACATCGCGCCGAGATAGGCATTCAGTACCTGCTGCTTGGCAGCTTCGAAATCCTCGGTTTGAAACTGGTTCCGATTGGCGGCAAAGTACTGCTGCAATCGAGCCTCATCGCCCGCTTGCTGCTGCTGCAGCTTTTGCCAAGCGATCGAGCCTTCGATCCGTTTTTTCAGCATGTCAGCGGTGTACCCGCGTGACGCCAAAAAGTCTTTCATCGAGGCTTGCTGCGATTCGAGCTGCTCGTCCAACTGATCGATCGTCTGTTGAACTTCCTGCGATTCGACTTTCGGTCCGTTGTCGCGGAGATACTTCTCGACCAAGCGGCTCTCGATCAGTGAATTGACCACCTGCTGCTGCATGGCTTGGACCTGCTGGGGAGGCACTTCTTGACCTTGCAGCTGCGGCTCCAGCGTCGTCCGTACCTCCTGCTTGGTAATCGGTTCACCGTCAACGGTCGCGACGACTTGGTCGGCCGGCGGGGCATCGGCCTCGGCTGCCGGCTGTGGTGCAGCGAACGGTTGAGCCTCTTGGGCAACGGCGGAAGCCGCGCTGGCGAGGCAAATCGTCGGCAAAACCAGGATCCGTCCCAGATATCGATTCCACTTCATCAATAGATTCCTCTGTTTCTCGTCTACTCACGACACGAACTTCGCTCAAGCGATCTGGACCACAGGTGATCCAAAAACAATCCGCCGAGCGAACCTTTTCACGTGTTGCAAGCCTCGCGCCAAAACGCCTCGGCCCGGTCCGGTTTCGCACTCGCGATGCCATTCGCAAGTCGCTTTTCAGCTGGCGTTTACACGTCTGCTGACGGCCCACGGGATGCTTCCGACCGATTTTCGACGGCAGTCCGGTCGAACCGATTCCTGTTCGTTTCTTGATCACGGCCTGGCAATCGGGGTGTTGATCGATTCAACAATCCTGTTCAATGGACGAACAGCCTCGTGCGGCGAACGTGCGGCGAGGTCGATTTTCCTGTGTCTCGGAACGATTCACGATTCAAGCCGGACGAACCGAGGAGTGGCTGCATGCCCCGCGTAATGCTGATCGATGACGGACAGGGACGGGTCGCGGGCCTGGCGGAGAAGTTGGCCGACGGACCGGGCGACGGTTCGCTGCAAGTCATCACGATGCGGATCGACCGCGATACGCTGGAGCGAATCAAGCGGCAACGGCCCGACGCCGTCGTGATGGCCAGTGGAGACTCGGGTCCCGAGGGCGATACCTTTTCGCGCCTCCGGCGATGGGACGCCGGGCTGCCTGTGATTCTGGTCGGTGAAGCCGATTCCGGGACCGACGCGACGATCGAAGCGATCAAGCGGGGAGCGATGGATTACTTGGCCTGGCCGGTCGATGCGGAAACCCTCCGCCGTCGCGTCGAGTCCGCGGTCGCGCGGTCGCAGTTGGGCGCGGAGCTGAACGATTCGGCCGCTGACTTCGCGGCGGTGGGTGGCGAATTGGATCAGATCATCGGCCGCAGCGAATCGATGCAACAGGTCTACAAGATGATCGGCCGGGTCGCCCAGGAAAATGTCACGGTCTTGATCGTTGGCGAAAGCGGCACCGGAAAGGAATTGGTGGCCCGCTCGATCCACCAGCACAGCGCTCGCGCCGACCAACCGTTCTTGGCAATCAACTGCGCAGCATTGCCCGAACCGTTGTTGGAAAGCGAACTGTTCGGTCACGAGCAAGGTGCGTTCACGGGGGCGGATCGAGCTCGCCTCGGTAAGTTCCAACAGGCCGATGGCGGGACCTTGTTGTTAGACGAGCTGGGCGATATGAGCCCCTTGATTCAAGCTAAATTTCTTCGGGTATTGCAAGACGGCTGCTTCGAGCGGGTCGGTGGAAACGAAACGCTACGGGCCGATGTTCGAGTGATCGCGGCGACCAACCAAGATTTACAGGCGAAGATCGAGGCAGGTCAGTTTCGCAGCGACCTCTTCTACCGGCTGAACAGCTTCACCGTCCCGCTGCCGCCTCTGCGAGAACGACCAGAAGACCTGCCCGGCTTGGTCGACCATTTCCTCCGCCTGGCCAACCGCCGAGTCAACAACCGTGCGCTGTCCGTCAGTGATCAGGCGATGCGACTGCTACAGGATTATCCGTGGCCCGGAAATGTCCGCGAGCTGCAAAGCGCGATCACCTATGCCGTGGTTCACGCGGTCGCCGAGATCATTACCCCCGAATGCTTACCCGATACCTGCCGCATCGGCACGAGCAAGCAACAAGTTGCGAGCGGGGAACAGGACAGCGTCCAGAGCTCACGGACACCGCCGAGTGATTCGATTTCCAGCAACGGAGACTCGGAGATCGCGGACCCGCTGACGCCGGGTAGCAATGGCGATGAGCAGGCTCACCGCCCGACCGAGGGTGAATTGGCCGCGGTGGCAGAGCACGTTCGCCGCCGCTTGGCCGCCGGCGATTCGAACTTTTTCCATGGTCTGATCCGCGAGGTGGAACGGATTGCGGTGACGGAAACGTTACGACACGTCGGCGGGAATCAGGTCCAGGCGAGCCGCCGCTTGGGCATGAGCCGGAACACTTTGCGAGCCCGACTGCCAGACCGGGCGGCTACGACTTAACGGTCGGCAACCCGTCGCGTTTCCAGGCCGTGTAACCGCCGCGTAGATCGACCACATCCTGGAAGCCGGCCGCTTGCAAGACGCTCGCCGCGATCGCCGACCGGGCACCGCTACGACAATGGACGATCACTCGTTCATCACGTGAAAGCCGGTCAAGCGTCTTTGGCAATCGCCCCAAGAAATGATGTTCCGCCCGCTCGACATGGCCTTCGCTCCATTCCTCCTGAGAACGTACATCGATCAGTTTTGCCTTGCCCGCCGCGACGGCTTGCGACCATTCTGTCGGACTCCCCGCGGAGTAGGATTGCGTCAGCTTGCCAGAAGACCGGACCGCCGATTTATCGAAAGCACCGACGATCTCTTCGACACCGATTTTGTGAAGTATCCGTGCCGCCTCCTCCAACTGGTCCGGTTCGCAGATCAAGTACATCGGACGGTCGTAATCGACCAACCAACCGGCCCAAGTCGCAAGCATCCCCAGTGGGATATTGATCGTACCTGGCACATGACCTTGGGCGTATTCGGATGCAGGAGTCAGATCGACCACGTTGCCGGCACCCACCGCTGCTGCGAGCCCGGAAACGTCCAACATCGGATGATGATGCCCGGCGCCCAAAACCCGAGGGCCTTCCTTGTTGACTCGCTTCATCACCGCGAAGTAACTCGGGGCTTCGGGTTGGTCGGCCAAAATATAGCGAACGAACTCTTCCTCCTCGGTGAATTGTAGGGCGGGATTGAACCGTTTTTCATAGCCCACCGTGGAGGACGGTACGGCACCCAGTCCTTTACCACAGGCGCTACCCGCGCCGTGAGCGGGCCAAATTTGCAGGTAGTCCGGCAGCTTCTTAAAACGCTCGACCGATCCGAATAGGTCGCGGGCACCCGACTCCGCCGTCCCCTTCAGCCCCGCCGCTTCCTCCAATAAGTCAGGCCGACCGATCGAGCCGACAAAGACGAAATCGCCCGTAAAAATGCCCATCGGCTGATCCGCGCCCCCACCTTGGTCGGTCAGTAAAAACGAGAGACTCTCGGGCGTATGACCGGGTGTATGCAAGACATCCAAGCGGATATTGCCGATCATGAAGTGATCGCCATCGTGCAGCAGTTGACTAGCGTAGCCGTCCAGGAAGAGATACTTCCATTCGTCCGGGCCCTCGTCCGAGACAAACAGCTTCGCCCCGATCCGATCAGCCAATTCACGAGCCCCGGAAACGTAGTCGGCATGAATATGGGTCTCGGCGACCGCGACGACCGTCATTCCCTCACGCTCCGCCGTTCGAAGGTATTGCTCGACATCGCGGCCCGGGTCGACGATCACCGCTTCGTTGGTTCGCTGGCAACCGACAAAATACGAAGCATGAGCGAGCTCTTGGTCATAAAAGTATTTGAGTAACATTCTGATTTCCTCTTGGAATGAAAGGCAGCAAATGGAAGTGACGATACACAAGACTGCTAAACGATCGTTGCCTGAACGATCATGAAGATGGCGACCATTACGATCGCGATCGAAAATATTTTTTGGAGCGTGGGTCCCTTTAAACGCTTGGCCACAATCCCGCCCAGAAAAATGCCACCGATCCCGCCCAGCATGAAGGGTAGCGTCGTCGCGAGCGATAGCGTGTTACCGGCGATCAGGTGAGACGCCACCCCGCTGATGCTGACCAAAACGATCACAAACAATGACGTCCCGACCGCTCGATGGATCGCCATCCCACTGAACAGTACCAACGCCGGGACGATCACAAACCCTCCGCCGACACCGAACAGCCCTGCTAAAACGCCGGTGATCAAGCCGACGATGACCAACAAACGCGCACAACGAGATGTCAAACGCAGTTTCCCATCGCCATCGCGCTGGCAAGCGCTCCCGTCAGGTCCGGGTTGTGTCTCGGTACTGCAAACGCCAGTCGGTGTTTCAGGGTTACGCGTTTTCGCCCACATCCTCCAAGCGACGACCAACATCAGTCCGGCGAATAGGACCAACAGGACACTTTCGGCGATCAATGTCGATAAATACGAGCCGACCGGAGCGCCCACCATCCCGGCCACTGCGAACAGCAGGCCCGTCCGCAGTTCGACATCGCCGTGAATCATTCGAGGCACCGCACCGAATAAGGCGGTCCCGCCAACCGCCGCCAGCGAGATCCCGACCGCTTCGCGGGGTGCGATGTGCAACGCGTAGACCAACAACGGCAACGCGAAGATCCCGCCGCCCCCGCCGGTCAATCCGAGTGCCAGGCCGACGATGCCGCCAAACAGGATCGCTAGTCCGAACATGCCCGCCCCCTCCTCGATTGAATGCTGGTTCCCGGTCGGCCCCCGGTCGGCCCGAAGGCCGACCTCTTGCCCTGCAACCCATCCGGCCACAAAGTTCGACACATCGGGACATTCCGATATTTTGTAGTAAAAAACGAGGCGGGATCGATTCCGCCGTCATTTTACGGGCTCCGCGACCGACGCCGTCTGTCACGCAGCCACTACCAATATATCGCTATCTTTCGACATGTCAAGCGGTCTGCATTTGCCCCAGCAATTCTTCTGCTGAAACGCACGGTTGATTTTTTAAATCGGTAACCGGTCGCCGCTCTGTTCCTGCCATCGAACGAGAATGATTGTCGTGATCGACTCATTCCTTTTCGCGGTATACCTGAATAGCTTGCCCAGATAAGGAACTCGTCCGATCAGTGGAACGCCTCGCTCCACGACCGATTCTCGGATACTCGGTCCGCTGCACACGGCGATCGTCTGGTTGACCGGAACGTTGCAACGTGTCTGAACTCCGGAAGATGCGACTTCTGGTTGCTGTACCGTTAGCGGCCCATCATTGGTTTCGAAGGTGAACGGGTCACCCATCCCGTTCAGTTTCGTATCCGTAAAGTTGAGGCCCAATTGAACGTTTTCCTTCCCATCATCCAAGGTACCCGTCAAGCCCAGCGTGATACCGTCATGGACCGTTCCGACCACCGGTTTCATGGTTGCGCTCCCGTTGCCGTTCTCGTCTATCACAGGCTCGTACGTTGAGACAAACTGCACATCACGGCCGACGCGCACGACAACTTCAGCACCGTTTTCCCCTGCGATCTGGGGAGACTGGACTACGTTCCCGAATTCGACAATCTCATCGATTTCCGCTTCTTTCAATCCGCCAGAAATCCGCAACTCAGACGTCGTGG
>SKZY01000079.1 GCA_007127095.1 Planctomycetaceae bacterium | reverse complement strand
TTGGCGATCGACGAGTTGCCGATTTTGATCACCGGCAGTGAACAGTTGCCGATGACGATCTACGAACAGTTGTTGGCCGACACCCGGGCCGTCGTCGTCCGTCCCGCCAAAGCGAACCCGGACTGGCAACATGTACTCGGTGCCGACAAGGTGGATGTCTGTGGGTTCTCACCCGACGAGGCACTGTTGCCCGTCGTCTCACGCTCATTCCAGGGATATCGGCTGCTGCAGGAATACTTCGCCTTCCCCCAACGGTTCATGTTCGTCCGACTGAAGGGGCTCCAAGAAGCCTTCGCCAAGGCGGAAGGTGACCGCATCGAGATCATCTTCGCGCTCGACAAGGCAACCGATGGGCTCGACGGTCGGGTCGGCGAGTCCAATTTTTCGCTCTATTGCACGCCGGCGATCAACCTGTTCCCCAAGGTCACCGACCGGATTCATCTCAACGATGAAGACCACGACCATCATGTCGTCCCCGATCGGACGCGGCCACTCGATATGGAGGTTTTTTCGGTCCAACGGGTCACCGGCTACGGGGCGGAGGACCGCGAGGGACAGCCGTTTTTCCCGTTCTATGCTTCGTTTGATGTCACCGAGGAAACCGGCCACTCAGCGGCATATTTCACGGCCAGCCGTCAGCCTCGCCGCTTGTCCGACCGCGAAAAGCGGGTCGGATCACGGTCCAGCTACCTCGGCGATGACGTCTTTCTGTCACTGGTCGATACCTATCAAGCGCCCTACCGTCACGACTTACGACAATTGCGGGTCGAGACGCTCTGCACCAATCGCGATCTGCCGCTGCAGATGCCGCTGGGGTTGGGCGAGACCGACTTCAGCCTGAATGTCAGTGCTCCGGTAATCAGCATTCGCTGCGTCGCCGGACCGACCAAGCCTGTGCCGTCGCGGGCCTGCCGACCTGGCAACCTGCTGTGGCAATTGGTCGGTACCTTGACGCTCAATTATCTCTCGCTTTCCGATCTGCCCGACGGACGAGGGGCGATGGCAATCCGCGACCTGTTGAAGTTGTTCACCAACGACAACGACGCCGTGATGCAGCGGCAGGTTCAAGGCGTCCGCTCGATCCGTACCGATCGGATCGTCCGCCGAATTCCCGGCAACGGCCCAATCACCTTCGGCAGAGGGCTGGAAGTGGCGATCGAGTTGGACGAGTCAGCTTTTGACGGCAGCGGGCCTTTTCTTTTGGCGAGCGTCTTGAAGGAGTTCTTTGCCCGCTACGTGTCGATGAACTCGTTTACCGAAACCGTCCTGCTGGGCACCACACGTGGAGAAATCAAGCGATGGCCAGCGATCATCGGCAGCCGGTCGCTGATGTGAGGCTCTATGAGGAGATCCGCCGACGCCCCTATCGGTTCGGATTTTTTCTCACCTTACGGCGACTCGATTGCTTACACAGTGACCACCCTCCGACCGGGCTAGCGGTCCGCGCCCGCGATGAGCCGCTGAGGCTGGGGCAATACCCCGGATTGGACTTTCCAGCGGCAAACTTGAAGGCCTGTGAGCCAACCGCTGACAAGCAGCGATGGGTGATTCGCACTCGTTTCCTGGGACTCTTTGGCGCCAACGGACCGTTGCCGTTGCACCTTACCGAGTACACCCGCGACCGAATCCGACACCACCGCGATGACACCTTATCGGCCTTCACCGATATTTTTCATCACCGACTGCTGTCGCTCTTTTATCGTGCCTGGGCGTCCGGATCGCCTACGGTTCAGCTCGACCGCGTCGATACCGATCGGTTCTCAGCCTTCGTCGGGTCGCTGGTCGGGATGGGGACCGATTCGTTTCGACAACGTGATTCGCTGCCCGATCATGCCAAGCTGTACTTCGCCGGACGCTTCGCCAGCCAAGCTCGTAGTGCCGAAGGACTCGAAGCGATCGTGGCCCACTTTTTCGCGATGCCATGTCAGGTCGAACAGTTCGTCGGCCATTGGATGCGACTTCCCGATGACTGCATCACGCGTTTGGGTGAATCGCCCGCGTCCGCGACTTTGGGCGAATCAGCGACCTGCGGACGCCGTGTCTGGGATGCCCAATCGAAGTTTCGGCTCACCTTCGGCCCGATCGATTTCGCCGAGTTCAATCGCTTGCTGCCGGGGCGGTCTGGTCTGAAACGGCTGATCGCCCTAGTCCGCAATTACCTCGGTGATGAATTGATCTGGGACATCCGCCTAAAGTTGAAACGAGAATGCATCCCGCAAACCCAGTTGGGAGTTCAAGGGCAACTCGGTTGGACCTCGTTTTTGACCTGCCGTACGCCCGATTCGGATTCCGACGCCGCGGTGTTTTCCCCATCGCTTTGATTCCCACAATTTCCCAGCCGATCCTTAGCAGTGTGCGGGAAAAAAGTGTCAGACTCCTTTTGCGAGGTATTCGCCCTTCGGGTGCTTCGCGCAAAAGATGCCTGAAACTTACTTTCCGCTTGATCCTTACCCTCCACGCGACATCGAGATCATGAGTGAAATCAGCCGAGCTGCCCTCTTCGGTAAGCTCAACCCGTTGGCCTATAAAGCGATCGAAGGTGCCACCACGTTCTGCAAGTTGCGTGGCAACCCCTATGTTGAACTGGTTCACTGGATCCACCAGATCTTACAACATCCCAGCTCGGACCTGCACGAAATCATCAAGCACTTCGAGCTCGATCCCGCCAAGATCGCACGCGACCTGGTCGAGACACTCGATAAGCTCCCGCGAGGCGCCAGTTCGATCTCCGATCTGTCGGATCACATCGAAGATGCCGTCGAACGGGGTTGGGTCTACGGCACACTGATGTTCGGCCAATCGCAAGTCCGTACCGGTTTCTTAGTCATTGGAATGCTCAAGACACGAAACCTCGCCAATGCATTGCACGGAATCTCCGCCGAGTTCAAGCGGATCAAAGCCGATGAACTGACCGATAATTTTGACAAGATCGTGGGACGTTCGCCCGAGGAACAATTGCGGTCCAAGGACGGCCAATCGGTCGGAGGCGGCGCGGACCCCGGCGAGGCCAGCGGGGCGATGCCGTCGGCCCAGATGGGCAAACAAGAGGCTCTTGCCCAATTCACCGTCGACCTGACCGAAAAAGCCACCAAGGGCAAGATCGATCCGATCGTCGGCCGCGACGAAGAAATCCGCCAGGTGATCGATATCCTGATGCGGCGACGCCAAAACAACCCGATCTTAACCGGTGAAGCGGGCGTCGGAAAAACCGCCGTGGTCGAAGGGTTCGCACTGCGGATCGCCGCCGGTGATGTGCCGCCGCAACTGAAAGATGTCCGCTTGCTGATGCTGGATGTCGGATTGCTGCAGGCCGGGGCGAGCATGAAGGGCGAGTTCGAGAACCGCCTGCGCCAAGTGATCGAAGAGGTCCAAGCGTCCGAAAAACCGATCATCTTGTTCATCGATGAGGCCCATACCTTGGTCGGTGCCGGGGGCGCCGCCGGCACGGGTGATGCCGCCAACCTGCTCAAACCGGCACTCGCCCGAGGAGAACTCCGCACCGTCGCGGCAACAACCTGGGCCGAGTACAAGAAACATATCGAAAAGGACCCAGCGCTGACCCGACGGTTCCAGACGGTACAGGTCGGTGAGCCGTCAGAGGAAAAAGCGATCTTGATGATGCGCGGACTCGCCTCGACCCTCGAGGCCCACCACCGCGTTCAACTGCTGGACGAAGCGATCGAGGCGGCGGTTCGACTGTCACACCGCTACATCCCCGCGCGACAGTTACCCGACAAGGCGGTCAGCCTACTCGATACCTCCTGCGCCCGTGTCGCGATCAGTCAACACGCCGTGCCAGCCGAAGTCGACGATTCTCGCAAACGGATCGCGGGCCTCGAGACCGAGCTACAGATCATCTGCCGCGAACGGACCGTCGGTCTCGATACGGCGGAACGCGAAGCGAACAACAAAACACTGCTCGACGCCGAACGAGAACGACTGAGCAAACTCGAAGAGCGGTGGCAAGCCGAAAAAGTGCTCGTCGATCAGATCCTCGATCTGCGCGCCAAACTGCGTGAGGAGACCGGTGTGGTCGATGTTCCACCGGATACCGATGCCGCGAATGACGCTGACGGCTCGGATGCTACCGCGACGAATGCCGTCGCAGGCGGGGCTAACATCTCTGACGTTGAGAAAACGCCAACTGACGCCGAGCACGATCCTGAAGCGTTGCGGACACAGCTGCGAGAGCTGCAGCGTCAATTGTCCGAACTACAGGGCGAACGGCCGTTGATCCTGCCCACCGTCGACCAACAAGCGGTCGGCAGCGTGGTCCAAGATTGGACCGGGATCCCCGTCGGCCGGATGGTAAAGAACGAACTCGAAACGGTATTGAAACTTGCCGACAACCTAGAAAAACGGATCATCGGCCAACGTCATGCCTTGGACACAATCGCCCGGCGGATTCAAACCTCGCGGGCCGGGATGGATAACCCACAAAAACCGATCGGCGTCTTCATGCTGGCCGGGACTTCTGGGGTTGGGAAGACCGAGACGGCGCTGGCTTTGGCCGAATGCCTCTACGGCGGCGAACAGAACGTGATCACGATCAATATGAGCGAATTTCAGGAGGCTCATACGGTCAGCACGCTCAAGGGGGCGCCTCCAGGATATGTCGGATATGGCGAAGGGGGCATCTTGACCGAAGCCGTCCGGCGAAGGCCGTACAGCGTCGTGCTGCTGGACGAAGTCGAAAAGGCACACCCCGACGTTCACGAGATCTTCTTTCAAGTCTTTGATAAAGGATGGATGGAAGATGGCGAGGGGAGACAGATCGATTTCAAAAATACATTGATTCTGCTGACCACCAACGCCGGTACCGAGTTGATCTCCAACCTCTGCTCGGACCCCGAATTGATGCCATCCCCCGACGGGATCACCGCCGCGTTGCGAGAACCGTTATTAAAAATCTTTCCCCCGGCCTTGTTGGGGCGGTTGGTTGTGATCCCCTACTACCCGCTCAGCGACGAGATGATCGGCGCGATCGCCCGGTTGCAACTCGGACGGATTCAAAAACGCGTCCGTGAAAACCACCGGGTGCCGTTGACCTATGACGAGGATGTCATCCGGTTGATCGCCAGCCGTTGTACCGAACTCGAAAGCGGCGGGCGAATGATCGACTCGATCTTAAGTAACACGCTGCTGCCCGCCATCAGCCAAGAGTTCCTCAAGCGGATGATCGATGGTCAATCGATCACCGACGTTCATATCCGAGTTTCTGACGAAGAGTTTGCCTACGACTTTTCGTAGGTAAGGATCGAGCGGAAAATAAGTGTCTGGCACTTTTTGTGCGAAGCACTCGAAGGGCGCGTTCCTTGCAAAAGGTGCCTGACACTTTTACCCCGCATATTGCTAAAGAGCGTAACACGGTCCCCGTGGATGACTATCCCTTACCCTAAAGAGCTTACCCTGGCCCACTGGAAGACCAAACGTTCTCGTTTGGTCGCGGCGGAGGAACTCGAGCGATTGTTGACCACCTTGGAACGTCAACACAAGGGTATCGACCAGGCCAAGCTGAGTACTTCCGGATACCGAGACCTAAAGAATATTTCCGCGTTTACAGAGGCCCTTTCCAAAGCCACCGATTTGTATTCCCGGACAGTCGTCCCACACCGAAAATCGCTCGACAAAACGGCCGGAGTGGCGAAGAAAACCGCCGAACGCTTGGTCCGTGCCAAGACGGTTCCGAAATCCGATATCAATTTGGTCACCGCCATCGCCCGCTTATGTGAGTGCCAGCAGAACCATTGGGAAACCCCCTCACTCAATGGCCGCGAGTCGTTCGCGAAATTAAAGGTCAAGTTGGACGCCGCTAGGTCGGCTCTGAAAAAGGATGTTCAGCGGCAACTGGGCCTGTTGACCCAAGCGGCCGCGGCGACCAAGACAACGCCCACGGTTCCGTTTTGGATCATCGGCAAAGACCCACGCATCGACGTCAAGCCGATCGGAGACAAAAGTGTGGAGGCGATCTGCAAACGGATCAGCCTGCTGATCGCTGCCGAGCCGTCGCTCGAAAAAACGGCTCAACTGTTCAACCGATTCGCCGACGATTACCCTAGGAAGTACAAGCGGATCAGGCCGGCGGACCCGAAGTTAAAAACGGCCGCGCCGGCCAAGTATGAGCAGAGCATGACAGCCGAGCAGTCCGGCATCATGGGCTGTTTAAATGACCTAGCGTCGGGAATGAAACTGCTCAAGAAGTCACTCGATTAGCGATACGTGGTCAGGGTGCTAAAAGCCCTTTTTCGGGGAGATGATGGCGATGGGTTTACCAGCAGCTC
>SKZY01000313.1 GCA_007127095.1 Planctomycetaceae bacterium | reverse complement strand
GCTGTGATTGGCGCCGCTGTGGGGCGAATGGTGTTTTCGAGTGCGGGCGAGGGGGCTGGCAGTCGCGGTGATGGTCACGCCCTTCGTTCCTCAGGGCGTGCCACCCGTGGTTCAGGGCGTGCCACCCGTGGTTCGGGGCGTGCCTGCCAGTAAAGAGCGTGTACCTCACAGTAAGGAAGCTTGCACCTTCCAGTAAGGATCGAAAGTCTCTGCGACTTCCGCTACGGGGGTTGCTATCGGGGTGGCACGCTCAGAGCCGGAGGCGATGGGCGTGAGGGACGGCGCTGTGATCGGCGCCGCTGTGGGGCGGATGGTGTTTTCGAGTGTGGGCGAGGGGGCTGGCAGTCGCGGTGATGGTCACGCCCTTCGTTCCTCAGGGCGTGCCACCCGTGGTTCAGGGCGTGCCTGCCAGTAAAGAGCGTGTACCTCCCAGTTAGGAAGCTGGCACCTTCCAGTAAGGATCGAAAGTCTCTGCGACTTCCGCTACGGGGCAAGGATCGAAAGTCTCTGCGACTTCCGCTACGGGTTTGGATTGGGTTAGTCTTGGGGGATTAGTTCTCCACCAGCGCGGGTGCCGAGTGCGCGCCAGACTTCTAGCGCGATGCTGTCGGAGACGGTGCGGACCGAGCCGTCGATCATCACGACTTGGACGAGGCCGCTGTGATAGCTCCGCGAGGTGATCACGGCAAACGTCGCAGCAGTGCCGCTGGTCGCTTCCTGCTGCGACGTGTAGTCGATATCGGCGCCGGCAGGACATTGGTTCGATGCGGAGGCGAGTGCGACGTGGTGGTTGGGGCCGGCGGTGGTCGTGAAGCCTTGGTGGTGGACGCGTCCGTCAGGCCATTCGGTATGACCGTTGGGTCGGCACCAGGCGAATCCGGAGGGGATCCGACCGATCACGGCTGGTAGGTTGGGCGGCGGCGTGGCGGTGCCGCCGACGGGCGGTTCATTGCGACCATAGAATTGCCGCGCTTTGACTTCGGCGGCCATCATTGTGTTGCTGGTACCGTCGGTGAAATCGCGGAAGCCGATTCGTGAATTGGGGCCGAAGGCGCCGTCGCCGATCTGGCGGGTGACGGGGTCATAGACCAGCCAGGTACCGAAGTTGAAGCCATAGGTGGTGGGGAACAACGGGCTGGCGAGTTTGGGGCTGACGTCGCGAGGCGTATCGGAGTTCGGGTCGCTGGGGCAGCTGTAGACGGGGATCTTGAGGCCACTGATCACGGCCTGATTGTCCCAACCGACGTCGAGGTCGACGCGATCGTAGAGCGCCCCTTGTTCGAGATACGGCAGAATGCGTCCATGGACCGACCAGGACGAGTTGGTGTTGATCGCCGCGGAGCTAGCGATCGAAGCCGAGGGCGGAAATTGGCGGAGCGACGATTCGTAGTTGTGTACCGCCAGGCCGATCTGTTTGAGGTGGTTTTTGCACTGCATCCGGCGGGCGGCTTCGCGGGCCGCTTGTACGGCGGGCAGCAGCAGCGCGACCATCACGCCGATGATCGCGATCACGACCAGTAGTTCGATCAAGGTGAATCCGCGGGGCGAATTGCGGGACGAATCGACCGCGGGTGCTTCGGCGGCGGTTGACGATCCACAGGTCGGTGGGTGATTGAGCAAAGCGGGGGACTCCTATTGAAACCGCAAAGCGGTGATGTTCAGACCGTGGAGATCACACAGAGCATTCGGCGTTCCAAACCGGACGTATTTTTTGGCGTTGAAACAAAATCGGCGTTCGGTCACCGACGGTGGGTAAGGAATCGAGGAGCGTGGTGGCAGGGATGACGCTGCGAATCGCCGGGGCGAGCGACCTGCTGCCGAGTCGGCTGACCGAAACCCTACGTCCGAATTGTGCATCACGATTCAGCCACATCATCGCTGAGCCTGGACAACGAGTCGCCAGTGGGCGGACAATCGCACGACGCCGGTGGCGGGAAGCGGCCGTGTCGGGTAGGAGGGGAAAAAGGTTCCGGGGGAAAAAGGGTCAGGTACCTTTTGCGAGGAACTCGCCCTGCGGGTGCTTTGCACAAAAGGTACCTGACCCTTTTTTCCAACCAATCGAGAGTGGGGGTTGCGATTGAGATTCATGCAAAACCGAGGCAACCCCCGCGGCCAGGAGGCCGGATTCCATTCGCTGCGGACGCGATTGATCCTGCCATTGATGTTGGCGGCGGGGTTAGCGACTGGGCTGGTCGCGACGGTTTCCTACTGGCAGGCCGAACGGGCGAGCGCGGCGCAGTCGGCCCAGCGGTTCGCGGCGATCGAAGGGTCGTTGCGGCGGAGTAATTTTCCGTTGTCGCGGAACGTGTTGACGTTGTTGGGCGATTTGACGTCGGCCGATTGGTTTACGCTCGGCCCCGACGGCGAGGTCTTGGAGAGTTCGCTGGACCTCGATCGGCGCGGTGATCGCGACGTTTGGGAATCGCATTTTTCGCGGCTCTCGGTGACCACCCGCGGCGAGGCCGAACCGGCAACGATGTGGGATGGCGACGTCGTCTATCGGGCGATGCGATACCGGGTCAACCGCGGCGTTCGACGCGGCGTCGATGCCCCGGCGGGCGACGTGGTGATCCTGTTTGACGACTCGCAGTGGCGTTCGATCCGCTACCGCGCCGCGGCGGCACCGCTGTTGACCGGTCTGTCGACGATCGTCTTATTGACCTCCATCACCCTCTGGTTGACCGGGCGGTTGGTGACCCGGATCACGCGGTTGCAGCGGGAGGTGGAGACGATCGCGGAGGGACATTTCGCGGGTTCGTTGTTGGTCGGGCCGCGTGACGAGTTGGGGCAATTGGCGATGGCCGTCCGCTCGTTGGCGGACCAATTGGGTCAGATGTGGAAGGCGTTGAGCGAGCGTCATGGGCAACGCTTGTTGCACCAGATCGCGGGCGGTTTGGCGCACAACCTGAGGAATACGTTGACCGGTGCACGGATGGCGATCGAATTGGCGGAACGGGAACCGGCGGGATCGTCGCGGGATCAGGGGTTGCAGGTGGCGCTGGGCCAACTCGACCAAGCCGAGGATTATGTGGAGCGGTTGTTGATGGTTTCGCGGGGCAAGTCGCAGGCGAACCGGCCGCTCGGCATCGCCGAATGTTTGGCCGGCCTGCGGGCGGGGCTGGACAGCACCGCCGCGCACCAGGGTGTCAGGTTGGCCTGGACGATCGAAGACGGTTTGGCGACCCGGCAGGTTGCCGACGGGCCGACGTTGGTCGCAGCGGTATCGAACCTGGTCTGGAACGCCCTGCAGGCTGGCCGCGACATCGAGGTCGTAGCGGATTGGCGGGCCCAAGGTCACGGCGCGGCGGGGGAATGTCGGATCGAGGTGTCGGATGACGGTCCGGGGCCGCCGCCGGAGTTGGGCGAGACGATGTTTGATCCCTTCGTCACGTCGAAGCCGGAGGGGATCGGATTGGGATTGGCGGTCGTTCGGCGGGCGGCGGAGACACTCGGGGGTGCTGTAGAATGGCGTCGCGAGGGTGGGCGGACTCGGTTCAGCATTCGATTTCCGGTGGTTTGATGACGGTATCCACAAAGGTCACAGCGTTGGTCGTCGACGACGAACCGTCGATCTGTTGGGGATTCGAACGGCTGTTGGCGGCGGAGGGATTTGATGTCTTGACGGCCGGATCGGCGGAGGCCGGTTTGGAACTGGCCGCGAAGCATGAGATTTCGCTGGTGCTGTTGGACGTGCGGCTGCCGGGGGCAAGTGGATTGGAAACGTTGCCACGGTTTCGCGAGGTGACCGGTGGCGCCCCGATCGTCGTGATGACGGCGTTCGGCGACCTGGAGACCGCGGTCAGCGCGGTCCATCAGGGGGCGACCGATTATCTGACCAAGCCGTTCAAGTTGGACGCCGCCGCCGAGGTTTGTCGGCGGGCGTTGCGGCGGGTCGGGGCCGGCGACGACGGCGCGTCGACGAAATCGGGAGATGCCTTACCAAGACATTCGCCGCGGGGTGATTCGGCGTCGGGGGTGTCAGCTGCCTGGGATTCGGCGGCGGAAGCTGCCGAGCCGCAGTTGATCGGTCGATCGTTGGCGATGCAACGGGTTTTTCACCAGATCGCGTTGGTCGCTGACAGCGACTTGTCGGTATTGATCACCGGCGAGACGGGGACGGGCAAGGAGTTGGTTGCTGCGGCGATCCATCGTCACAGCCGTCGTCAAGCGAAGCCGTACGTCGCGGTGGCGCCGGTAGCGTTCAACCCGTCGTTGCTGGAAAGCGAATTGTTCGGGCATGTCCGCGGGGCGTTCACCGGTGCGAACGAGGACCGTCAGGGGCTGTTCGAAGTGGCCAGCGGCGGGACGATCCTGTTGGACGAGATCGGCGACCTGCCGCTGGGATCGCAAGTGAAGCTGTTACGGGTGCTGGAGCAGCGGCGTTATACCCGGGTTGGCGAAGTGACCAGCCGGCCGTGTGACGTCCGCATTTTGGCGGCGACGCACCGAGACCTGAAAAGCGGAGTCAGCGAGGGGACGTTTCGCGAAGACCTGCTGTATCGGATCAGCGGGGTGAGGCTGGAATTACCGCCGCTGCGGGAGCGGCCGGAGGACATCGGGCCGCTGGTGGCTTATTTCTTGAATCGGCTGGGCTATCCGGAGGCCGACGCGGCGGTCGATGCGGCATTGTTGAAGCGGCTCGAAAGCCGGCCTTGGCCGGGCAACATCCGCGAGTTGCGGAACGCGGTCGAGCGGGCAGCGGTGGTCGCCCGCGGTCGGCGGTTGGACATCAGCGACTTTCCCGAAACGGGGCAACTGGGCAGCGGCGGGTTGGCAACCGGCGAGTCGAGCGAGGGCGAACCGTCACCGGGTGACTTGATCGAAGCTTGGGCGCGGCGGCAATTGGCGGCCGACGACGCACGGGCGGAACGGGGCCAGGACGCGGACGGCTCAGCGAGTGTTTTCGCTAGCGGCCACGTTGACGGTGGCAGTGGGGATGGTCGTGGCGAAGCGGTGCCGGGCGAGACGGGTGGGGCCGACGAGGCGCCGGTGCCGTTGTACGAGCGATTTTTGCGGGCGACCGAGCCGGCTTTGTTCCGCGCGGTCCTCGAATCGGTCGGCGGCAGTCGATCGGCGGCGGCGGAGTTGCTCGGTATCCACCGGGCGACGCTGCGGGAGCGGATGAAGCGCTACCGGATCGAGTGAACCGGAGCAGAAAAAAGGGTCAGGTACCTTTTGCGAGGAACTCGCCCTGCGGGTGCTTTGCAGAAAAGGTACCTGACCCTTTTTTCCCGAGTGAGTCTGTGTATCAGGACGCCGGGGCGTTGCGAGAACGCCCCGGCGCCGAGCGAAGGATTCGCCGTGAGGTGGTTATCGAGACGATTGACCCAGAAACCGTCTCGACAACTTGATCACCCTACACCGTGAGGAGTTTGACGGTTGATTCCCGCAACCAATCCGTTCACGGCGGCACCTTCTTGGTGTTCGGTGGGGCGTCGGCGGGGAGGCCGACACCCTGTGGTCAAGAGGCTATTACCACCCGACGGACGATCGAGTCAACGCGTTTTGGGCTGCTGGCCGATTTTTTTTCTCGCCGCGGATCAGACGCTCAGGCTATGTCCGAGAAAACCCTTCAAAGGCAGCAACCGCGGCTAATGCCGTTCGGCTAATGGTTTTCGGACAGAGCTCAGGCGGAAGCGGTTTCGGTCAGCCCGTAAGCGGCGAGCGTTTGCTTGAGGCAGGCTTCTTGGTCGGCTTCCAGCGGTGTCAGCGGCAGTCGCAAATCGCCGGTATCGCGGCCGAGCATCCGCATCACCGCCTTGATCGGGATCGGATTGGTGGCCAGCGAGAGCATGTCGCGGCAGAGTCGATACAGTTTGTGGTGCAGGACCCGCGCGGTGGCGTAATCCTCGGCGGCGGCGGCCTGAACCATCGCCACGACATCCTCGGGGACGACGTTGCCGACAACCGAGATGACACCTTCGGCACCGACCGACATCATCGGCAGGGTCAACGAGTCGTCACCGGAGAGGACGGTCAGGTCGGTCGCGGCGAGGATACTGCTGCAGGGGTCGAGCAAGCCGGTCGCTTCCTTGACCATCGTGATTCCGGGGACATCGGCGAGTCGAACGATCGTATCGACCTCGATGTTCTTGGCCGAGCGACCGGGGATGTTGTAGATACAGACGGGGATATTGACCGCCTCGGCGACCGCCTTGAAGTGTTGGTACATCCCGGCCTGGGTCGGCTTGTTGTAGTACGGCGCGACCTGGAGGGTGGCGTCGGCCCCTTCGCGCTCGGCGCGGCGGGTCAATCGCAGCGCCTCGGCAGTACTGTTACTGCCCG
>SKZY01000395.1 GCA_007127095.1 Planctomycetaceae bacterium | reverse complement strand
TGGCGATCGACTCACTGGGTGGCGATCACCGAGCGAGAAAAGGCGGCTTCGGGAACCGGACCCGTGGTCACGCCGGGGCCAGCCCAGCCGAGCACCAGCGGTGAGTCGGCGGCGACCTCAACCTCATCTTCGACAGACCGCTTGTCGACGGCCACGTGGCTGCAGTAATCGAGACGCAGCGGGTGCTTGCCAGCGACCAGCCTGACCGTCGCCCGGACCGTCTCGCCCGCTCGGTATCCGGCATCGGCATCGATCACTGTCGCCTCGTGAATCCGCATCAACGCCCGCCCGTCGGTGGTCAGTGAAAACGTGTAGTCACCCGTCTCCGGCACCTCGATCAACCCGCTGACCGAGACCGCTGTCGCCGCCACCGGATCGGCCGACGTGCCCGTGGTCGTACCCGTGGTCGTGCCCGTGGTCGTGCCCGTGCCTGGGCCTGGGCCTGCGGTCGGCGACTCGCGATTGGCGACAGCGATGGCGTTAGCCGGATGGCCGACCACCCCGTCACGAGTCGACTGATCCGAACCGATACGGGGCACCCAAGCGAACTGTCCATCGACCGCAGCCCAGCGAACGCCCGGTTCGGTCGGCCCGGCTGGGACCGCCGGAACCGCCTCATCGTCATAGGGCCGCGGAGCGGATTCGTTGGGTCGGCGCAGTCGCAGCACCCGATCCTTCATGTGGCGCTGCAACTCGGGCATCTTCGTGGCCAAGTCGTCGGACTGTCTCGGATCGTCGACGATGTGATAGATCTCGAAATCGTCGTCGTGCGATTCGATGTCGTAGCGGACCCCGACCCACTGGTCCTCCCGAATCATCTGCATCTGGTTTCGCCGACGCCCACGGTGGGCCGGGTCAAAATCGTCGAACCGTGGTGTCCTCCCGTTTTGGAAATACTCGATATAGACGTTCGAGGGAGGTTGCCGCGAGGCCTCACCGCACAACAGTGGCAGCAGCGAAACGCCATCGGATCGGGCCGGCACCGCAACCCCAGCGGCTTCGGCAAAGGTCGGCAACCAATCCCAAAACGTCGTCGCGTGATTGCCACTGCTGCTACCAGCCGCGATCTGAGCAGGCCAGCGGGCGATCGCCCCGACATGCACACCGGCTTCCCAAAGGTCTCTTTTGATTCCGTCGTACGGCCCGTACCCCTGAAAAAAAGTCGGCTCGAACGATTCCGACAGATAGGATTCGATGCTCGGTCCGTTGTCGTTGGTGAATACGATCAGCGTATTCTCATCGATCGATAAATCTCGCAGCAGCATCAACAGGTCCGCGATCCCGTCATCGATCCGCCTGACAACCGTGGCGTAACGTTTCTGTACATCGGGCCAAGCGACCTCCGGGGTCGCCGGATCGCGGTCGTGATCCCAAGTCGCCTCGGCGTAGTCGGGGTGATAGTAAGAATCAGGCTCTCCGCCGGCGGTGTTGATCATCCGTCCGGGCTCACCGATCCACTGCAACCCTCCGGCCTGTCCGCCACCGTCGGGATAAGCTTGTGTCGGGATCGACAGCACCGCGTGTGGCGTGTCATAGGCGAGATAAAGAAAGAACGGCTGGTCGGAATCGTTGGCGACCTGCTCGGAAATGAAGTGTTTGGCGCGCGCCGTGAACAGGTCGGTGGTGTAGCAGCGGTCGAGGCCCTCGGAAACCTCGGTCTGGTTTTCCCACACCTCCTTGGCGCCGCGATGAATTCCTTCCTTCGGGTAATGCTCGTGCCCGTCGCGATGCCGAATGTATCCGTAGAACTCATCGAAGCCTCGGCGATTGGGATGCGCCGGCCAATGCGGAGGCTCGATCTCCTCGCGCTCTTGACCACCTTGCAACCCATACTTGCCGATCGCCGCGGTCCGATAACCGGCCGCCTTAAGCACCGACGCGATCGTGTGATTGTCTTCCAACGCCTTGTCAAACTGATTGTCCCGGACGTTGGCGTGCCCTTGGTGAACTCCTAGCAACAACGAGGCCCGCGACGGGGCACAGACCGGAGCGGGGCAGTAGTGGTGCGGTAATCGCATTCCCTCGGCGGCCAGCTGATCCAATCCGGGTGTCCGATGCCAGGGCTGCGATCGGTCACCACGCGCGGCGCGGGCATTCTGGAAAAACACACCGACATCGCCATAACCGAGGTCGTCGACCAAAATGAAAATGACATTCGGCTGAGCGACCGGCTCTGCCGCCACCCCAGCTGCCGAAATGGCCCACAACAATCCGACGCTCAGACACACAGCCACGGGCCACCGCAGCAATCGATTCGCAACCATCCGCATACCGCCTTTTCAGAGTAGTACCGTTGGGACCAGGCTAAGTATCGTTGAGCATAATCGATCAAGGCTGACCGCTGCTGAATCGACGCCGACTATTCGTCGTCGGCCTGAATCACCGGTGTCAGCCGAGGCGTGTAATCACAGAAATCGCTCGCCTCAAAGTACAAATCCAACTCCCGAGCTGCCGACTCCTCGCTGTCCGAAGCGTGGACCAGGTTCATCTGACGGCTACAGCTAAAATCGCCGCGGATCGTCCCCGGGGCCGCCTTCAGCCCGCTGGTGGCCCCGAGCAGATTGCGGATCACGGTGATCGCCTCGAGCCCCTCGACCGCCATCGCGACGATCGGCGCCGAAATGATAAACGCCTCGAGACCAGGGTAGAACGGCTTCTCGACATGCTCGGCGTAGTGCTGCTTCGCTAATTCGGGCGTTACCCGGAGCATCTTCATCGCGACGATCCGCAACCCCTTGGCCTCGAAACGGGCGATGATCTGGCCCATCAATTTTCGTTCAACCGCGTCGGGTTTAAGCAGCACAAGCGAACGTTGCATCGGTGATTCGTCAACAGGAAAGAAGGGAAGGTAAAAGGACGTCAAAAGGCCGCGAAAGTATGGCATTTCGCCGCGCGAACGCCAACCCGGCAGCGGTTCGCAACCGCCCACGACGACCAGCCCTATTGGTTACTCGCAGCCGAGGCGATGAATAACCCGATGGCGATCGATGTCGCCACGATCGACAAAATCAGTGGTTTGCCGACCCGGTCAAAGCGGGTCACGGCGTAATACAGCACGTAGAGCGGGACAAAAAAGACCAGCAACCCCTGCTTGATGTCCTCGCAAAACGCCCGGTAGATGACCAGCAATTGAGCGCCGAACCCGACCACACTCATCGCACTGCCGCCGAGCGCCAACAGCGTCGCCACGGCATTGAAGGTCACCGTCTCATCCTCCCGACGGGCCAAGTTGACCGAAATCACGCCGACCCCCGTGAGCGAGATCAACATGAACAGGATCACGCCCAACAGCCACCATGGCAGCCCCGCACCACGCTCCATCTTTTCCTGCATCCGCTGGGCCACCTCAATGTCTCGAGCCGCTTTCTTCAACGCCGCGGCACCACCGAGCTCCTCCTCCAGTTCGCTGACGTGAGCCTGCAGCTTTCCTCCCGACTCGAGGTGAAACCCACACTGCGTGCAGAGCACCGCGTCGGGCGCCAACGACGCGAAGCACTGCGGACATGTCTTGCCCTGCTTGACCTCAAACCCCGCCTCGCTGAACAGATCGTCGAGTTCACCTGCCAAAACCTCGCCGCCAGCGGCCGACTTACCGCCCCCCGCAGGCCTGCCAGCCGCGGCGGGCCGAGCGGCTGATCGGGACTTGGCAACCGGCTTGGCCGACCCTGACTTAGCGACCGGTTTAGCGACCGGCTTGGTTGCGGCAGGACGCGACGTGGCGGCCCCACCCGCGCCCGCCGCAGCGACACGCAACACTTTCTGGCAGCCGGGGCATTTGACCGCCTTTCCGGCCAAGTCGTCACGGACGCTGAGGGCCTTGCCGCAGGAACACTGAAGTCGGATGGACATGACGAGACCGCAAGACAAACGAGAAACTGGGCGAAGTCGCGACCGCTCCGGCCCAGTTTAACCGCTGCGACGCCGCCGACCACGCCGGTTCAATAAAGTCGCGGATTCCCCCGGCTACGATCCGACCGACGCTCACCCGCCGCCCCACCCGGCACCTCGATCGCCACGCTCCCAGGTCGCAGCAAATAGCCACTCGTCAAAAAAACGGCTTAACGGCACGCCAATTGCTCCGCAGTGCGGACGACGAAGGCAGGGCTGCCGTTTTGGCCGGACCCTGTCAGTATCCAATTTGAACCACTCGATCCAAAAGGGAATGAGACGCCATGGCGACTGCCACCAAAACCAAGAAGCCGATCCGTTTGCAGCCGTTGGGCGAGCGTTTGGTCATCCAGCGGGAAGAGAGCGAAGAGAAGACCGCGGGCGGGATTTTGCTGCCCGATTCGGCACAGGAAAAGCCAGCCCGGGGTACCGTGGTTTCGGTCGGTACCGGCAAGTTGCTCGACGATGGCAGCCGTTCGCAGTCTCAACTGAAGGCCGGCGACCGCGTCCTGTTCACCAGTTATGCCGGCGAAAACGTCGAAATCGACGACGTCGAATACCTGCTGATGCGTGAAGACGACATCCTCGCCGTGGTCGAGTGACCCGTCGTTCGAGACGTTTCCAGCGATCCGATTAACCCATTTTCATATCCGATAAAGAGCGGAACCCACCCTTATGTCTAAAATCATTGCTTTCGATCAAGAAGCCCGCGAAGCGATTCGTCGGGGCGTCACGAAGCTCGCCCGTACCGTCAAGGTGACCCTCGGGCCCCGTGGCCGCAACGTGATCCTGCAGAAGAGCTTCGGTAGCCCCACCGTTACCAAGGACGGCGTGACCGTCGCCAAGGAAATCGACCTCGAGGATGTCTTCGAGAACATGGGCGCCCGGATGGTCCGCGAAGTCGCCAGCAAGACGAGCGATGTCGCCGGTGACGGGACCACGACCGCAACCGTGATGGCCGAAGCGATTTTCAACGAAGGCCTCAAGGCCGTCGTCGCCGGGGTCAACCCGATTCAGATGAAGTTGGGGATCGAAAAGGCGGTCTCGGATATCACCGAAAAGTTGCACGGCATGGCCGTCAAGGTGAAAGACAAAGAGTCGATGGCCCACGTCGCTTCGATCGCGGCCAACAACGACAACGAAATCGGCCAACTCCTCGCCGACGCGATGGACAAAGTCGGTAAAGACGGTGTAATCACCGTCGACGAAGGCAAGAGCCTGCAGACCGAACAGGAATGGGTCGAGGGGATGCAGTTCGATCGCGGCTACCTGTCCCCCTACTTCGTGACCGACTCGGCCAGCATGGAGGCCGTCCTCGAAGACGCCTACGTCCTGGTCTTCGAGAAGAAGATCAGCAACATCAAGGACATGGTCCCGTTGCTGGAAAAGGTCGTCCAACAGGGCAAACCGCTGTTGATCATCGCCGAAGACGTCGACGGCGAGGCCTTGGCGACCTTGGTCATCAACCGACTCCGCGGCACCTTCACCTGCTGCGCCGTCAAGGCGCCCGGCTACGGCGATCGGCGGAAGGCGATGATGGAAGACATCGCGATCCTGACCGGTGGCACCGCGATCTTCGAAGCGCTCGGGATCAAACTCGACAGCGTCGACCTGAGCTATCTCGGCCGCGCCAAGAAGGTGATCGTCGACAAAGACAACACGACGATTATCGAAGGCGCCGGCAAGAGCACCGACATCAAGGCCCGGATCGACCAGATCCGTCGCGAAATCGAGAACACGACCAGCGACTATGATCGCGAAAAGCTCGAAGAGCGGTTGGCCAAACTCGCCGGCGGTGTCGCCAAGGTGAATGTCGGTGCCGCGACCGAAAGCGAAATGAAAGAAAAGAAGGCCCGCGTCGAAGACGCCTTGCACGCTACCCGTGCCGCCGTCGAAGAGGGGATCCTGCCCGGTGGTGGCGTCGCCCTGCTGCGGGCCAGCGCCGCGGTCAAGCCATCGGACGATTTTACCGCCGATGAAAAAATCGGTTACGCGATCGTGACCCGCGCCTGCCGCGCCCCGCTGACAATGATCAGCGAAAACGCGGGCCAGGACGGCGGGATCGTCTGCGAAAAAGTCCTCGGCCTGAAGGGCAACATGGGCTACAACGCCCTCACCGACACCTACGAAGACCTCGTCAAGTCGGGCGTCATCGACCCGACCAAGGTGACCCGGACAGCATTGGCCAACGCCGCCAGCGTGTCGGTGATGCTGTTGACCAGCGACGCCTTGATCGCCGATCGCCCCAAGGGCGATAAGGGTGCCAAAGCCGGCACCGGCGGCGATTACGATATGTACTAGGATTTTGTCGGGCAGGATCAGCCGCCCCACAGCCGAACTCGCCGAGCCGACCCGGAAACGGGTCGGCTTTTTTGCTGACATACCCATCTTCACAACCCCCGTTCCTGCCGGGCGTGACCGCCTGCA
>SKZY01000277.1 GCA_007127095.1 Planctomycetaceae bacterium | reverse complement strand
GGCATTTGGAAACAAATATCTTGACCTCGACGCTGATAACGGAAACGATCGACGCGTGGCACCAAAATCGAATGCCGTGGGGCAGAACCCCCGCGCCGACCAAAACCGACTCCGTCTTCTCGTCTCTCAGAGCCGCGAAGCTGGCGACAGGAAGTAGCCCCGGGTAAGCGCAGGCTCGTCTTGCGAGCCAAGCGTAACCCGGGGTGAAAGAACCACGAGAATCGGCGACGAGCAAGCGATTCACCACTTCGCTCGATTCAACCGAGTCGCAACCGGCAAAACCGACGACGCAGCTAGCGCGACCGACAACTGGCGGCCCCCATACGTTGGATTGCGACTCGGCGGATTGATTGGGTTTGTGAATCAATAGCTCGTCGCCTGCGCTGTTGTACCCGCAACCCCCGGGTTCCGCTCGACTCGCGGAGCTCGTCAGCGCTCCACCCGGGGCTACTGCCTGTCGCCGGCTTTGCGGCTTTCGAAACCAGGAGTCCCGGCCGGAACGCGCAGAACGAAATGGATCGATCAGTGGCACCAGAATCAACCTCCGTCCCCTTATTTCTCGCCGACGCGCTAGACGCGGAAGAACTACCATAGGGGTACTCAAACCACGGCTGCTTGCCAGCGACCCACCGGTCCGATCTCCCCACGTTCCTCGACAACCCCTTCGCCCTCCGATGATGATTCACCGCCCGCTGATCGCCGCCCTGCTCGTCATTTTCACGCTGCCACTAGCGATTCCGCGGGCGACCGCGGAGCAGCCGACGATCTCGCGGATCGCCTTCGGCTCCTGCGTCCGCCAAGACCGCCCCCAACCGATCTGGGATAGCATCGTCGCCGAATCACCTGAATTGTTCGTATTCCTGGGAGACAACATCTACGGCGATACCGAGGACATGGACGTACTCCGAGCCAAATACCAACAGCTGGCCGACAATCCCGGCTTCCAACAACTGCGAGCCACCTGTCCGCTGTTGGCAACCTGGGACGATCATGATTATGGCGCCAACGATGCCGGGGCCGACTATCCGATGCGGGCCGAATCGCAGCAAGTCTTCCTCGATTTCTTCGGCGTCCCCGCCGATTCACCACGGCGGGAGCAAGCCGGCGTCTACCATGCCCAAATCTTCGGTCCCCCGGGCCGCCGGGTGCAAGTCATCCTGCTCGACGCCCGCTACCACCGCTCACCGCTACGAACCGGTTACGAGCCGAGCGAGCGGAATGAGGGCTACCGGGGCCGCTATCGGCCCAATACCGACCCCGATGCGACGATGCTGGGTGAAGCCCAATGGCAATGGCTCGGCGAACAACTGCGACAACCCGCCGAACTGCGGCTGATCGGCTCCGGGGTCCAGGTCCTGGCCGACGAACACGGCTCGGAAACTTGGGGCAATTTCCCGCTCGAGCGTCAGCGGTTGCTGCAAACCATCCGTGACAGCGGCGCCGGCGGAGTCGTACTGCTCAGCGGCGACCGCCACCTGGCCGAAATCGCCCGCTTGCCAGCAACCGACGACGATGGCATCGGCTATCCGCTGTTCGATATCACCAGCAGCAGCCTCAATCAGCCGAGCGGCAATCTGACCAAGGCCGGGACACGCTTCGCCAACGAGATCAACCGCTACCGCGTCGGTCTGACCTATTTCGAAACCAACTTCGGGATGATCCTGGTCGACTGGGACCAACCATCACCGATCGTACGCATGCAGGTCCGAGACGCCGCCGGAGACGTCGTCCTGCAACACCGCCTGCCATTAAGCGAGCTCAACTAAAACGTCTTCAACAGTGCAACCAAATCGAGCAATTCATCGCGGGTGAATGTGTCGAGCAAGCCGGCCGGCATCGGCGATTGCGGCGACGTCAGCGATTCTTCGATCTGATCGCGGTCGATCGCGACAGTCCGCCCGGTCAACGGATCGACCTCGATCGTCAACTGACTTTTGCCGACCCCCACCGTCCGCCCGACGACGACCCGACCGTCGCTCATCAGGTAGGCCGCCGGCAAGTACTTCGGGTCGACCTGTCGCGATGGCTCCAAGATCGACTCCAACAACGCCCGGCCATCAAACCGCTTGCCGACGTCGGTCAGGTCGGGACCGGTCTGGCCACCCCGATCGCCGAAACGGTGGCACCGCAGACAAGCCGCCTCGGCCAGTACCCGGCGACCGTTCTCGACCGACCGATCCTGCGGTTGCAGACTCGCCACATCGTCGATCACGTCGTCGATCGTCCATTGGCGGACCAACGGCCGATTGCCGACCACAACGTCATCGGCTTCGCCGCGCGGTTCATCGAGTCGGGCCCATTCGTCGGCGAGTTCCGTCCGGATCGCTTCGGGGACCCGCTTTTCAAAGTCGGCTCGCATGATTTGCCAGGTCGTCTCGACCAACTTACCGCCGTGAAAATCGCGGGACCGGTCGAGCCAAGCGAGCATCCGAGCGGCGGCAGGCCGATCCCAATCGTCCGCGACCCGCATCAAGGTCTTGGCGTACTGGAATTGTTCTTCCTGCGTCGCGGCGGTTTCGATCTGGTCGAGTGACCGCTGGATTACATCGTCCGCCCCCAAAGCGACCAACAATTCCTGACTCAACCAATTGATGGCAAAGCTATCGTGGGGGAACAACGGATCGACGTGGCGGAGCATCCGCTGGCGGTCCTCGGCGGACGGTTCGCCCTGACGGATGATCGTCAACTGCAACGTCCGCAAACGGTCCAACAGCGAATCGGTTGCGGTCGTCGACCAATCGGCAGCGTCCAAACGATCGAGGATCAGCCGTTGATCGGCGGCGGTACCGATCCGCGCCAGGGCGAGCAGCGCCGTACGCTCGGCTGCCGGGGAAGTTGCCGGAGTGGACGCGGCGGCCGACGTCAACCGATCACGCCAGGCGGATAACGGCTGGTTCTCTAACGCCACGCGGGCTGAGAAACGGAGCCAACGGTCGTCGTCACCGAGATACGGCCAAACGAAATCGACCGCCTCGGGGTCGACCCGTCGCTGATACGTCTCCAACCGTTGGCGGATCTCCCGCGATCGCCGGCCGTCGGTCGCTGCCGATTCCGGTACAGCGATCACTGGCGGCGGTTCGACATCACCGGTCCAGGAGACGCGATACAGCCCCGATTGAGAGCCGCGACCGCCGGTGATGAAGTACAACGCGCCGTCGGGACCGAACTGCATGTCGCAAACGTTCAACGGACCGCCTTCCAAGAACACTTCGGCGGTCGCCTGATAAGTCGCCCCCTGAGGCTGCAAATCGACCAACAGGATTCGACCGAATTGCCAATCGGCCATGAACAAGGCGTCGCGATACCGCTGGGGCCAATCACTGCCGTGGCCGAACAGCATTCCCGTCGGCGACGACAAACCGGTGTCGAGCGTTGTCGGCAGGCTGTCAGGGTACCAATCGGGCCATTTCCCCGTGCCCCATCGCCAACCGTATTCGCCGCCGGCGATCACATGATTCAGCCGCGTCGGGCGGTACCACGGCAAGCCGACGTCCCATTCCATGTCGGCGTCCCAAGTAAACAGTTCACCGTCGCGGTTGAAGGCCAAATCGAACGGGTTGCGGAACCCGCCGGCCAAAACCGTCCAATGGTCGCCCTCGGGGTCGAATCGAGCGACATAACCGACGCGATTGTCTTGGTCGGCATCGTGGGGGCTGGGCAACAGCCAATCGTTCTGGGGATTTTGGTACGGCGAATCGGTGGCCATCGGGTCGGGAAAGACGACGTCATTTCCGCAGATCACATACAGCATCGAATCGGGGCCGAGCACGATCTGGTTGGTACCGTGGCCATAGCGACTCTGGTACGGCAATTCCCTCAGCAGCGTCTGCGATTCGAACTGACCGTCGCCGTTGAGGTCACGGAGCCGGTAGACCGCTTCGCTGTTGGTCGCCGCGACGTACAGCGAATCGTGGGCGAACAACACGCCGCGAACGTGGCGGAAAGATTCGGTGCCTGAAAGCGGTTCAAAGTCGGCTGACGTCCGCTCTTCATCGATCGTCAATCGCGCCAAACCGCGGTCATCCAGCCCGACGATGATCCGGCCATCTGGATCAAACGTCATGCTGATCCACGACCCTTCATCGGCTTGGGCCGACCGCAATCGCTGCACCCGAAACCCGTCGGTCGCCCGAATCGAACTCGGCGGTGTCGCCTGCCGCTCCGCAGCCACCGCCGCGGTCATGCCGAGTCCCACCAAAGCCAATGCGACGCCCCACCGCGGCACCCTGAATCTCATCACCGTTATCGTCCCTTTAACCATGAGCGGGAAAAAAGTGTCAGGCACCGTGCGATCCGTACCCTGCGATCACTGCCAAACCAGCGACCTAGGATAGCATCCCCGCCCGCTCACGATCGCGTCTCCCTGCGATCGCCGTGGCATCGATCCGCTGGCCCGAAGAATGTGGAATCGTCCCTTCGTCCACGATATACTCCGAAATCTCTTGTCCCCCCCCACACGATCTGGTCATACAACGATGAGAAACTCACTTCTGTGCCTCGGCTGTAGTTGGCTGGTCGTCGCCCTTACGATCGGCACGGCGAATGCTGAAACTTGGAGCGACGCTTCGGGCCAATTTCAAATCGAGGCTGAGTTCATCGGTGTCGAGGGTCGCAGCATCCGGCTCCGCAAAGCCGGCGGCGCGATCATCAGCGTCCCGATCGACAAGCTCAGCCCCGAGAGCCGGGCGCTGGCGAAACGACTTTACGAAGCGAGCTTGAACACGAAGAAGCCGCGGTCGGAACCTGGCCAAGCCGCCGCCGATGCACCCGGATTGCAAGCTTCCACCCCGACACAGCCGGTCAATTTCGAGCCGCCCACACCGCCACCGGTGCCGCCGGCGAAACCGTTCCCCGAAAACCCGACGCTGCAACAGACGGTCGACTTCTGCCGCGCGGAATTGCTGGCCGGACACCCCGAGGTGTTCTGGCAGGCGATCCCCGAAGAAATCCGACAGGCGATCGATTCCCCCGAACTGCGCGGCAAGCTGAACCCGGTAAACGACGCGACCGTCGACATGACCGACTCGGTGACGACGGTCTGGTATCAGGTGATCGAGATTCTGATCAATCAGAAACGGTTTGTACTCAACAGCCAGTTCGCGGCGATGATCCCGCCACCGTTCGTGCCAACGGTCCAGCAGGCCTACGACCCGGCCGTCGGCCTCGCTTATGAATTGTTCGAGTTCTTCGTGGCGCTCGATTACGACCGCAGCTTTGGCGAACACATCGATCAGCACGGCCCGCGGGTCGGTGCCCACCTGAGCGCGTTGACCAAGGTGATGCCGCCGGGATTGCTCGACCAGGTCACCACCTTGGAGGTCGAACAGAGCGGGTCCGACAGCGGCACGATCACCTGGATCGATCCCGACGGTCAGCCACAGACGCTCGAAATGGCAAAACTCGCCGGGCGCTGGATACCGAAGGCGATGGCCGACACATGGCCGGAAGCGAAACAGCGGCTCACCGAGGACCTCGACCAGCAGATGGATGTGCCCAAGTTCGGCGACACGATGACCGAGCCCGAAATGGCCGAGTTCAAAACCTCGGTCCTGACGTCGGTGCAAGCGATCGAACAGGCACTGCTACCGCTCCGCGAAGCGGAGACTCAGGAAGAGTTCGACATGGGCTTGGCACTGTTGAACACGATCTTCGCGATGATCGGACAGATCGCCGAGCAGGCCGCCCCCTAAGCTCTATCCGAAAAAAGCTCTGTCCGAAAACCCTTCACAGAGCCTAGCTCACTCTTGCGGTACGCCTCGCCGACGGAACGCGAATCAACTTTGCCTGGCCGCGCGGTTTCCCTCGACAAGCTTGTCAAAAGCTGTCGATTTTCGACTGGACTTCGGCTCGGGCGAATCGCTATCACCTGACCGTGGGCCGCGACAAAGGGATTTGTGGCCGATCGTCCTGGCGAGGGAGTGAATCAAGAATGAGCGTCAACTTTTTCGAATGGATCCGTGACGGCGTGCGGCAATCGGTGTTGTTGGGCGTCAGCGACGCGATCGAACAACTCGGCACACCAACCGAGACCGACGACGTACACCCCGGCGTGGCTGCCTTTTTGGCAAGCGAAAAGGGAAGTGAAAAAGGCGAAAAGAAACGGGTCGGAGCCGCCGCAGGCGGTTCGACCGGCGGCCGCAAACGGCTCGGCCGGTCTTTAAAAGATATCGATACCCCAGCGACTGCTTAGACGTCTTACGGCAGTTCGATCGTCGACAAAGCCAATTTGCCGTCACTCTCGGTCATGATCACACCGTGAGCGTCGCCCAATTTGGCCAACTGGACGACACCGGTCAGCGAATCGACCTGTTCGAAT
>SKZY01000264.1 GCA_007127095.1 Planctomycetaceae bacterium | reverse complement strand
GGACCGTCACGTTCGACGGTAAACCGCTCGACAACGCCACCGTGGTTTTTTCTCCGGTTGAGGGAAGTGGCGGCCGGCCGGCGACGGGTAAAACCAATTCGTCTGGCGTTTACAAGTTGACTGACATGCAGGCGACTGGGACTGACGGCGGGGCCGCCGCCGGGGAGTACCGCGTCGCAATTACGAAAGTACTCGAAGGTAACTTCGTCGAGGGGCCGGGCGAAGACGCTGAGGGCGCCGATGACGCCGCGGAGGATGCGGGGGCGGGCAGCGCCACAGCACCAATGTTGATGAAGTCAGAGATCCCGGAATCGTATGGTCGGGCGGATACTTCGGGATTGACCGCCACTGTCGCATCGGGGCGTAACGAAAACGTCGATTTCGAGTTGTCATCGACCCCCTAAAGGTGTGGTTGATTAGGTCGCGTCAACGGTACGCGTTGGCTTCTCTTTAGGGAAATTTGTGGTTGATTGTCGGAAAACCGTGCGAAGTCAAAGGCGAATTTCCATCTTGCACTCGACACCCTTAACGAGCCCTTAGACGCTCGCGAATCCCGCATTCAAGTCATTCGCCGGCCGAGAGTTAACGCTCTCGGCTGGTTTTCGTTCAGCGGTGCAGTAGGCCCCCGCAGTGACTGAAACTGCCTCTTGCGGAAGAATATCGCCCGTTGACGATTTACCGTAGGCTGCCTACTCTCTCTTGCCCGATCGCCACGAAGCCTCCTTCGCGTTGAAGTAGAGCCACGGCACGATCGGCTGCTTGTTTCGTCTCCGGGCGATCGTTATCCGACCGATCTGGATGGCGATGTCGTTCTAGATTTCCATACTTTCAGGGTTGATTTTTGATGGCATTTTCGTTTTCTCGCGGGCGGGAGTCGCGTACTTCTCGTCGTAGCGAGGGTTTTACGCTAGTCGAGTTATTGGTCGTGATCGCCATTATCGGCGTCATGGTCGGTTTGTTGCTGCCAGCAGTTCAGGCGGCGCGCGAAGCCGCTCGTCGCATGTCCTGTTCCAACAATCTCAAGCAGTTGGCTTTGGCGGTTCACAACCATCACGACACCTACAAAGCGTTTCCCCCAGCGAGCCATGATGTTCGTTGGCAACAGAAGTTGAACGGCACCAACTCATGGGATCGTCTCAGTTTCATGACCCACCTGTTGCCTTTCATCGAGCAACAACCGCTATTTGAGCGGATCGAACCGTTCATCGCGGCCGGCGGACGGCCTTGGAATTACATGGACAATTCGGTCACCCCAGCGGTTCCTGGTCCGTTCGGGACCAACGTCGCGACGTTCCGCTGTCCCTCCGATTCCGTGCAAATCTCGTTCGATGATGTCAAGCCGACCAGCTATCACGCCAACCGCGGCGACATCTTCTTGAATTCCGGCGACCACGAATGGCGTGGGGCATTTTCCAACGGAACGCGTGGTCAATGTGACTTTGCCAAGATCAAGGACGGCTCATCCAACACGGCGATGCTCGGCGAAGTCGTCATCGGACGCCAGAACGGCCCTCCCATGCAACAACCGCTCAAGGGTGGCGTGGCGACCAACGTCAATATCATGGTCGGCGGCCCCTTCTCGCCGTCCGTTTGCATGGCGGTTCGTGGTCCGAATAACACTTTGGCGAACGCCACTTCTGTCCAGAATAGCTGGGGAAATGGCGGTTGGGGTGCTGGAAGGCGCTGGGGGGATTCATTGAATCTGTTCACGGGGTTCTTCACCGTGTTGCCCCCCAACGGGCCGAATTGTGCCTGGGATAATGCGGAAAGAACGGCTCAACCTCCGATCAGCAGTGAGCATCCCGGTGGGGCCCACGTGGCGATGTGTGATGGGTCCGTCAAGTTCATTTCCGACTCGATCGATACGGGCAATCTGTCGGCCTCGATGCCTACCGATCCGGCCAACTCGCGAACCTACTCCGGTCCGTCGCTGTGGGGAGTCTGGGGCGCGGTCGGGTCGATTGCCGGTGGTGAGCCGGTGCAACTCGATTAAGACTGATCTTACGTAAACCACGAACGGGCCGGATCTCCCAGTGAGATTCGGCCCGTCTTCATATTCGCTTATGTTTTTGGAGATTGTTGATGCTGCGTCGATTGTCAGGTTGGTTAGGCTGTGCCGCGTTGTTGTTCGTGGTCGGCTGTGGGTCGGGTGATCCTTCCGTAAGCTATGTCGAAGGAGTGGTGACGTTTGATGGGTCACCTTTGGAGGGCGCAACCGTGATTTTCTCGCCGGTCGAGGAGAGTGGTGGCCGAGCTGCGACCGGGATCACCGACGCTTCGGGCACCTACACGTTGACCGACATGCAGGCCACGTCGACCGGTAAGGGGGCGGCTCCTGGTCAGTACCGGGTTGCGATCTCCAAGGTGAATACCGGTGCTTCTGGCCAGATTACCGGCGGCGAGAGTGAGCCAACTGACGAGATGGAAGATGCCGGCAACGCCAGTCCGACGGCAACGATCGCGGCACCATCAGCGATCCCCGAGAGCTACAACCGTCCCGATTCCTCCGGATTGACCGCGACCATCGAGTCGGGATCGAATACCGGAGTGAACTTCGAACTCTCCTCGACACCCTGATCGGTTCGTAGGATTCGTGTTGATTGAGGCAATGCCAGCCGACGCGGGTTGTCTCGGCCGGATCTTCCGCATCGGTCAGATTTGCCACAAAGTCACAGAGAACACAAAAAGACGGCCCGGACAGTTTCTTTGTTCCCTGGGTGTTCTCGGTGACTCAGCAACTTCATAATCTTTCATGAGTGGAGATTAGTGCTTGGAAAGATCGGGTTGATGAGTTCAGGACCTCGTCTGTCATGGTAAATCCGACTGATCCGGTCGCTAACCCGGTTGGTCCTGTTCGCGGGGTGCGTCGCGGCAAACGCCACAAACGTCGCGTTTTGCATCGCCCCGCTCCGGCGTCGATCCCCGGCAGCTTTGCGATCGCCCCCGATGCCCCGCAGCCGATCATCCGGGTGACCCACTTCGGCCCCGACCACTGCAACGAAAAGCAGGTCGAGCGAGCGGCCGACTTGACGCCGTTTTTGGCGATGCCGGGCGTGACATGGGTCAACATTGATGGGCTCGGCGATCGGGCGATACTCACAGCGATCGGCGAACTGTTCCAACTGCACTTGCTGACATTGGCCGATATCGCCAATGTTCATCAACGGCCGAAGGTCGAGGCCTACGATCGGTATCTCTACTTGGTCACGCGGATGCAGTCCGACGAACATCCGCTGGAATCGGAACAGGTCAGCATTGTCCTGGGTGATCGCTGGGTGTTGAGCGTTCAGGAGCGGGGCGGCGACTGCTTCGGCTCGGTCCGTAACCGGATTCGGCGTGGTAAGGGGCGGGCTCGAGAGTATGGTGCCGATTACCTGGCCTACCTATTGGTCGACGCGGTAGTCGACCAGTATTTCCCCGTCGTCGATCGGTTGAGCGAGCAGCTCGAACGGCTTGAGGACGAAGTTTTGTTCCGGCCGTCTTCGGACGTGATCGCGATCGTGCATGACGTCCGCCGGGAGTTGTTGGGGGTCCGCCGCACGATCTGGCCCCAACGGGATGCGATCAACCTGCTGCTTCGCGACGAATCGCCACAGATTCGGGCGGAGGCACGGATCTATTTTCGTGATGTCTATGATCACTGCGTGCAATTGATCGACATGTGTGAAACCTATCGTGAACTGACCCAAGGGCTGATGGATTTGCACCTGTCTGTGATGTCGAACCGGATGAACGAAGTCGTCAAAGTGCTGACGATCATCGCCACGATTTTCATTCCGCTGACGTTCATCGCTGGCGTGTACGGGATGAACTTCGACGCAGCGCGGTCGCCTTGGAACATGCCCGAGTTGTCTTGGTATTACGGCTATCCGGCAACGGTGATCCTGATGGCCGTGATTGCCATCGGGATGGTCGGATACTTCATCAAGCAGGGCTGGCTGTTCGCCGGTAGTACTCAGTTACCTCAGAGCGAATCGGCCAGCATGACGTCGACGGTGGCCGATGTTCGTCGACGTATTCCGGCGTCGAGTCCCACTGCGTCGACGAATCCGGGTCAAAATCACAACTCGACCGGGTGAGCCGACTCAAACGGTGAAGCTCAATCGTCGCTGTCGAGCGGCTGTGGGGCACCGGGCGGCAGAGTTACGATCTCGGCGATCCGTCCGTTCTTTTGGATCTCGACGCCGCGGCCACCTCGGCCGGTCGTGCGGTACTTGACCGTGGAGATCGTCTTTTTCGCGCCCCGATTGGTCATCACGATCATCAGATCGCGATCGCCGGTGGAAGGTTTGAAGCCGAGCAGGTGATCGCCGGTGGCCAATCGGATTAGCGTCACGCCCTTACCCGGCCCCGATAGATAGTTGATTTCTTCGGCCGGGCAGACGATCGCGCGACAGGCCTGGGTGACGGCCAAGATCGTCTCGGAGCCGTCGATCGCATAGACGCCGACGACCGAGGCACCGGGGCTGGGCTTGGCATACCGTCGACCGCTGCGGGTCGACGGTTCGGCCAGGGGAGCGAGGCCGAATCGCAATGCGAACCCGTTGCTGGTCGCTGCGATGCCGTGAACCGGCGGGCAGACGTCGGGCCGATCCGGGTCGTCGGCGATCGACCCGATCGAACGGGGATCACATGAGATCGCGGTCACGATCCGTTCGCCATCCTTCAATTTAAACAGTTTTTGGATCGGTTCTCCGAAGCCGGTCGAGGCGGGGATATCGATCATTCGCGTGGTATAGCAAACGCCCAACGACGAGAAGAAAGCGATCGTCGACCGGGTCGAGCCGGCCAAGCAGACGAGCACCGAATCGCCCTGGCGGAGCCGACTTTTGCTCGGATCGGCGATCTGTTTTTGTCGTTTCACCCAACCGTCGGTCGTGACCATCACATGACAGTCTTCGGCGACGATGAAGTCCTCTTCGGAGTACTCGGGTTCCTCCTCTACGGTTTCCAGCGTTGACCGGCGGCGTCCCAGCGGATCGTTGCCGTAAGTCGCGATGACTTGTTCGAGTTCTTCGCGAATCATCCGCCAGCGACCCGATGAGTTGGTATCGGCGGTGTCTTCGGTCAGCAGTTTGCGAATCGCACGGGCGCGTTTTTGTTTGTCCTTCAGTTCGTCCCGGATCAGATTGATTTCCAAGCGTGCCAACCGATAGAGCTTCAGCTCCAGGATCGCGTCGGTCTGCGTTTCATCGAGCCCGCCGCTACCATTTTTTCCGGGCGGGAACCGTTTCATGATCTTGGCCGCGGCATCGGCCTTGCCGTCGCTCTGCCGAATGATCCGGATGATTTCGTCCAGCGCGTCGAAGATCAACGCGAAGCCATCGAGAATATGGAGTCGCCGTTCGAGCGAAGCCAATTCGTTTTGCAACCGCCGCGTGATGACGTCGAGTCGGAAGTGCAAAAAGTGCCAGAGAATTTCCTTCAATCCGAGCCGGGCTGGCTGGCCGACCTCCGGATTCTCGGTCGGCACCAGGCACGTAAGGTTGACGTTGAAATTCGTCTGCAGCGGCGTCTGCTTGTAGAGGAAGGCGAGCACTTTGGCCGGGTCGGCACCTTTCTTCAGCACCAGATCGATGCGGATATCCTCGGTCGAAAGGTCGCGAACCTCCTCGACCAGCGGCAATTTTCCGCTGTAGACCAACTCGGATATCCGTTCGACCATCACCGCCTTGTTGACGGTGAACGGGATCGAATGGATTTGCAGCACGTCGGCAGCGGAATCGCCCCGTTTGCCACCGTTGCCGGGGACGACCGAAGCGGTCCCCCGGAGCTTGATCGTCCCTTGACCGATACGATAGATCTCTCTCAGTTCGTCCTTGGTGTTGACGATCTGACCGCCGGTCGGGAAGTCGGGACCTTGGACGGCATCATTGGCGACCAGTTGGTAATCTTTGACCTCGGGGTCACGGAGCAACTTCAGCAGGGCGTTGCAAACTTCCTTCAGATTATGCGGCGGGATGTTGGTCGCCATCCCGACCGCGATCCCTGTGGCACCGTTGACCAGCAGATTCGGGATGCGGCTGGGCAGCACCACCGGTTCGCGTCCGGTGCCGTCGTAATTCGTTTTGTAGGCGACCGTTTCGGTGGCTAGATCGCGGAGTAACTCGGCCGCCACCGGTGTCATCCGGCATTCGGTATACCGCATTGCTGCGGCGTTATCGCCATCGACGCTGCCGAAGTTACCGCTACCATCGACCAGCGGCATCCGGAGCGAGAAGGGTTGCGCCATTCGCACCAAGGCTTCGTAGATCGACGAATCGCCGTGTGGGTGGTACTTACCCATCACGTCGCCGACGACCTTGGCGCATTTACGATGTTTGGCGGTCGCGTCGAGCCGCAGCTCGCTCATCGTGTAGAGGATCCGCCGTTGGACCGGTTTGAGTCCGTCGCGGACATCGGGCAGCGCCCGACTGGTGATTACCGAGAGCGAGTAGTTGAGATAGCGGCTTTGGGCTTCCAATCGCAGTGGCGCGGCCACCAACCGGTCGCCGCTGAGCTCTTCGATCGATTGACCGTTGACCGCGGCATCGCGATCCGAAGCAGTTCGGGAGGGACGTTTAGCCACTCAATTCTCACTCAGCATCATGCGCAAATCGATCCAACCCGTCAGCCGCTGGTCGAGACGACCGGTGGCTCATCATCGACCGGTTCGAACGACGATGAGGTCATCCGCGAATCGCTGAGCGTGAAAATGATGAACAGGGCGACGAAGACGAACGAGCCGAGAAAGATGATCAGGTTGAACGGCTTGTCGAAGGCCAGGTGCATGAAGAACAGCATCACCAGCGTCGCCTTGATCGTGGCGATCACCATCGTGACCGCCACGTCGAGGTTGCCGAGATCGAAACTCGCCTGGGCGACCGTGATGATGGTCAACAGGGTCAATGCGGCAAACACCAGCAACAAACCCCAGACGGGGAACGGGTGAGCGAAGTCGTACCCTTCGCGGTGCGTCGAATCGTGCGAATGTGCGTGCGAAGCCATGGTCTTTGGAACGATCAGTTTTGCGGGGGAATGAAACGACAGCGGCTGATCAGCGGATCAGATACAGCAGCGGGAACAGATAAATCCAAATCAAGTCAACGATGTGCCAATAGAGTCCGACATAATCGACCGGACCGAAGTATTGGCGGTTGAAATCTTGGCGGACGCTCCGCACCAACAACCACGTCAGGACGCCGATCCCGGCCAGGATGTGGATCGCGTGAATCCCCGTCATCACGTAGTAGATGCCGAAGAAGACACCGGCCTGACTGCGTGTATTGACGTTGGTCGGCACACTGGCGATCGGACCAGCGATCTCGGCACCTCGCGGGACGACACCGGTACCGGCGACAACACCCTGACGCTGACGGGCTCTGACTTCACCTCGGATCCCGGTATTCGTTTCGTCGCGGGCCAACCGGTCGCGGATCGAATCGTCGCTGCTGGATAGGGCTCGCCCGTCAGCCGCCGCAGTGTCTGACGGTGCCGCGGCGATCGCTGCCGCGGTTTCGCTGCTGTCGTGATCGGCCGCCGCATGATGGTCGGCCGAATGGTGATCGGTCTCGCCCGATTCGAGGATTGTGCCCAGTCCCACACCGACAAAGAAGCAGGCGAAGACGACGATCATCGGCTTGGCAACGGCGATGGCGAAGAGGTCACCACTCGCCTTGGCTTTCAAGAACCAGATCACCAGCCCGAGCAGGCCGATCGCGAACGGCAGGGCCATGTAGATCAGGTACATCGACACACCCTCGTGGTGAGGGTTATCGGGGTGGTAGCTGTAAAAAGCCGGCGGCAACAGGCCGAGTTCCCACTTGTGCGAATACTCGATCGACTTGACGCCCAAGAAAATCATCGCGCACGACAGCGTTGCCGCGAGCATTCCGGTCAACTTCTTGAATTCCTCCGTCTGGGCGCACCGCACCGCCCAAGCCATCGTCAACGAGCTGAACAGCAGCACGCCGGTGTTGATCGCGCCGAGCTTCGTGTTGAGGAACTCGCTGCAGCCGATGAACACTTCCGGCCGTTGGGCTCGGAAGATCGCATAGGCACAGAACAGCCCGCTGAAGAACAGGATTTCGGTGACCAGGAACAACCACATCCCGAGTTTGCCCGAATCGAACTGCTGTTCGGGGGTGTCGAAGTGGTGGGCCAAGAACGGCGGATGGTCGTGATCGTGGCCGTGCGAGTCGTGCGTTTCCGGTAGCGCTTCGGTGGTTGCCATAACGTTAATCGAGGGTCCAGGGACCGTGGGTCGAGGAGATCGTCGCAATGCTTACTGCAAGTTATACAAAAAATCTTCGCCGGCACACGGCCATCTACCTGCGTCAAATCGCCACTGGCCATCGACCAATCGCTGCTGCGGGGCGAACCGCGATTTGTAGTTCAGGTGGCGGTTTTGGGCAACGTACATCCCGAGGTAGACGAACCGCCTACCCGAGGCGGCAGCGAGTTCGATCTGCTTCAGCACGCAATAGGTGCCGAGACTGTAGCGGGCCTCGTCGGGGTCGAAATGGGTGTAGACGGCCGACAACGATTGGCTGCCGACATCGGCTATCGAGACGGCGATCAGTCGTCCGTCGCGGTGGATCGCCAACTCGATCGATTCGCAACAACTCGATACCAGGAACGCCCGGTAACCGCGCTCGTCGACCGGTTCATCGTCGCCGGCGAGCGATCGTTCGCCGCGGTGGCGATTGAACATCGCGATCCGCTCGGCATCGCAGTCCGGCGGCCCGATACGCAGTGTTAAATCGGCATCGCCGCGGCGGAGAACTCGCCGCAGCGAACGCGTCCAGTCGAACCGATCGACCAGCACCCTGGTCGGTTCACAAGCCTGACAGCCTGAGCATTCGGTGCGATAGACAAAGTCACCGGTGCGGCGATAGCCACGCTCCAACAGACTATCCAATGCGGCGCCATCGAGCCGGCCGATCGGCAGTCGCAACGGCATCCGCGCGGTGATCGCGTCCAAATAGGGGCACGATTGCGGTTGGTCATGAACGACGATCAGTCGCGATTCGGCGTTGGCTCGGTCGGCCGGGTCGCCGTGTTCCGTCGATTGCATGATCGCTGTCCCCTGCCCCGGTTTCCGCCGTTGTGCCGCTGTGTCCCATCGGCTATCGATGTTTCATTCACCGTCCGTGGACGCTACATTGGCCGACTCACCCCAGTCTATCGAACCGATCGGTTCGCTGACGACCGGTGAATCACCCCCACCCCGAACCGCCGCTTCCCACCTCGAACCGCTGACGGCCGATGCGACATCTGCTGGGATACGCGATCCGCCGCTTCGGCTGGATGCTGTTGACGCTCTGGATCGTCTACACGGTTTCATTCGTGCTGATGCGGTCGGTCCCGGGCAACCCGTTCAGCAGCGAGCGGACGGTCCCGCCTGCGATCGAGCGTCAGTTGCGAGCCCGCTACAACCTCGACGCCCCGCCGATTCGCCAGTATTTCGATTATGCCATCGGGATCGTGACCCGTGGCGATCTCGGCTGGTGCCTGCGATTGGAAGATTACAGTGTCAATCAGGTACTGGCCGAAGGCTTCCCGGTCTCGGCCTCATTGGCGATTTTCGGCCTGGTATTCGCAATCGCGTTGGGAATCCCCGCCGGCGTGATCTCGGCGGTCCGCCGTGGGTCGCTGGCCGACTTGTCGATGATGACGGCGGCGGTGTTGGGGATCGCGGTGCCGAACTTCGTTTTGGCCAGCATCGTGATCCTGTTGTTCGTTTTCATGCTGCCGCTGTTTCCCGCAGCCGGCTGGGGGACGCTCGCTCAGATCGTTTTACCGGCGTTCTGTTTGGGCGCACCGGTAGCGGCCTACATCGCTCGCTTGACCCGAGCGGGGATGCTGGAAGTGTTGAGCCGTGAGCATGTTCGCACGGCTTACGCGAAGGGGCTTTCGAACCGCGCGGTGATCCTCAAGCACGTCTTGCCCGGGGCGATGTTGCCGGTCGTCTCTTACCTCGGCCCGGCGACCGCCGGCGTTTTGACCGGTTCGCTGGTACTCGAAAAGATCTTCGCGATCCCGGGGATGGGCAGCCACTTTATCAATGCGGCTTTACAACGTGACTACACCTTGGCGATGGGGATGGTGTTGACCTACACCGTGCTGCTGTTCTTGATGAACTCGATCGTCGACATTTCCTATGCCGTGATTGACCCGAGGGTGAAGTTGCAGTGACCGATCCGATCACGAATTGGACGCCGTCGGGATCGTCCGCCGTGGCCTCCGACCGACCATCGTTGGAGCAGTTGGCCGAAACGGAGCGCCGCCAGGTGCTCGCCCGACTGCTCGATGAGTCGCGGGAGATACGCGGTACATCCTTGTGGAGTGATGCTTGGCGGCGGTTGCGTCGGCGACGCACGGCGATGGTCTCACTCGCCGGCTTGATCGTGTTGATCATCCTGGCCGTGTTGACCCCGCTGCTTCCGCTGCAGAGTCCGATCGATAAGGACCTGCAGAACCGCCGCTTACTGCCGCCCGAATGGTCATCGGTGACGATGGGCAGTCGCGAAGGCTTGGGGTTTGCCGACCGTTCGTTGGTCGCCGAATTACGCCGTTTCGATGCCGAGATCGACGATTTGCGGCGTCGGCTCGCCGATACCTCCGACGCATCTGCCCGCAAGGATTTGGAGAACAAGATCCGACAACGGACCGAGATCGAGCACCCGTTCAACCAGCTCTGGAATCGGCTCGGCCCGGTCTCCTGGACGATGTGCCGGATGCGGATCGCGGTCTTTGGCGACTACGCCATCCCGTCGTTGTTCGGCACCGACAAGCTTGGCCGCGATCTGTTGGCTCGCGTATTTTGGGGCGCCCGAGTGTCGCTGGTCGTCGGTGTCGTCGCCACCTTGGTCAGCCTCGTGATCGGCGTTACGTACGGCGCCACGGCGGGCTATCTCGGCGGTACGGTCGATGCGGTGATGATGCGGATCGTCGATATCCTCTATTCGATCCCGTTCATCTTCGTGGTCATCTTCTTGATTACGTTTCTTGGCGAGGACACGGTCAAGGCGTGGCTGCAGGCCCGCGGGATCGAGCAGATCACGATCTTTTACTTTGTGATCGGCGCGATCTATTGGTTGACGATGTCGCGGGTCGTCCGCGGACAGGTACTGTCGCTGCGGAACGAGCAATTCATCGAAGCGGCGCGGACGATCGGTGCTTCACCGGCCCGGATCGTCTTCCGTCACCTGGTCCCCAACGTGCTCGGCGTGGTGATCGTCTACCTGACGTTGACGATCCCCGCGGTGATGTTGTTCGAGGCCTTCCTGTCATTTCTCGGCCTCGGCGTCGCCCCGCCCGACGTCTCCTGGGGGCAATTGCTCAACGACGGTGTCGAGGCGTTGTCGAGCGTGAAGTTGTTTTGGTGGGTGGTCATCTTTCCGGGAGCGGCGTTGGCGGCGACGCTCTTCGCACTCAATTTCCTCGGTGACGGCGTGCGAGACGCGTTGGACCCCAAGCTGAAGAATCGAGATTAAGCGGTGACCGAGCCAAATCCTTCTGCACCACTGCTGAGCGTTCGTGACCTGCACGTCAGCTTCCAGACCGATGACGGTTTGATCGAGGCGGTCCGTGGCGTGTCGTTCGACCTTGCCCGTGGCGAAACCTTGGGGATCGTCGGCGAAAGTGGCAGTGGCAAGAGTGTCACCAACCTGGCTTTGATGGGGGTGATCCCCACACCGCCCGGCCGGATCGATCAGGGCAAGGCGAACTTCGACGGTCATGATTTGCTGGCGATGAGTCAATCGCGACTGATGGCGATCCGTGGCCGGCGGATCGGGATGATCTTTCAAGACCCGATGACCGCACTCAATCCACTGATGACGATCGGTCAACAGTTGACCGAGGTCACTCGACGGCATCTCGGACTTTCCCCGACGGCGGCCGATCGTCGGGCCGCCGAGATGCTCGAAATGGTCGGCATCAGTTCACCCGGTGAACGACTCGGCGATTACCCGCACGAGTTTTCCGGCGGGATGCGGCAACGTGTGATGATCGCGATGGCGCTCTCCTGCGAACCGGACATCCTGATCGCGGATGAACCGACGACGGCGCTCGACGTGACGATCCAAGCACAGATTTTGGAACTGCTCGCCGAGCTGCAGCAACGCCGCGGCACCAGCATCATCCTGGTCACTCACGATCTTGGCGTTGTCGCCGGTGTCTGCGACCGAGTGCTTGTGATGTACGCCGGCCGCGTGGTCGAGCAGGCGACTGTCGGTGACCTGTTCGCGGCCCACCGCCACCCCTACACGCTCGGTCTACTGCAATCGTTACCGCGTCTTGACCGCGACCAGTCGACCCGGCTCGATGCCATCGCGGGTCAACCGCCTGATATGGCACGGATCCCGTCGGGTTGCTCGTTCCGGCCTCGCTGCCCGGTCGCGATGGAACGCTGTGAAACCGATTCACCGCCGCTGCGTGAACTCGGGCCGGGGCACGCGTCGGCCTGTTGGCACGACGATGCGGCGGCGGCGAAACGTGCTGCCGCGAATGCCGATTCGCCTTCGGAGGCTGACCGATGACCGACCAACCGATCCTCCGTGTCGAGAATCTCAAAGTCCATTTTCCCTTCAGTCGGGGCGGTTTTTGGCGTCCCGAAACCGGCGTGGTACGGGCGGTCGACGACGTCTCGTTTGAAATCGCCGCTGGTGAAACGCTCGGACTGGTCGGCGAATCGGGCTGTGGCAAATCGACCACCGCCCGCGCGATCGTCGGCCTCGTCAAGCCGACTGCGGGAACCGTCACGCTCGACGGAACCGTGATCAACGGCCTGAGCGAGGCGGCGTTGCGGCCTCACCGTCGCGTCGTTCAGATGGTTTTTCAGGACCCCTTCGCGTCGCTCAATCCGCGGATGACCGTCGGCTCGATCATCGGCGAACCGCTACGGATTCACGGTCTCGCCCGCGGACGTGATCTCAAGCTGGAAGTGCTCCGACTGCTCGACCTGGTCGGTCTCAATCCGCGGTTCCTCAACCGTTATCCCCACGAGTTCTCAGGCGGTCAACGACAGCGGATCGGGATCGCCCGGGCGCTCGCCGTCGAACCGAAGCTGATCCTCTGTGACGAACCGGTCTCGGCCCTCGATGTTTCGATCCAGGCCCAGATCATCAACCTGCTGATGGACCTGCAGCAACGGTTGGGGTTGTCCTACCTGTTCATCGCTCACGACCTGGCGGTGATCCGGCACATCGCGACCCGGGTCGGTGTGATGTATCTGGGCCGGATCGTCGAACTCGCCCGAGCAGCGGAGCTCTACGCCAACCCGACCCATCCCTATACCGAAGCGTTGATGTCCGCCGTACCGATTCCCGATCCGGTCGAATCGGCCAAGCGGAGCCGAATCGTGCTCCAGGGAGAGGTGCCTTCGCCCGATCGCGAATACCCCGGTTGCGCGTTGGCCGACCGTTGTTGGTTGGTCCAGGACCGCTGCCGGACCGACCGTCCGGTGCTGCGGACCGGGACCGGTGTGACTGCCGATCCCAATCCGAGTTCGCCTCACCAAGCCGCTTGCTGGGTCCGGCAGGGTGAATGACGCGTTATCGCGAAGAGCGGACGAACACGAACTCGTTGCAGCCGTTTCCGTCCGCGGTGGTCAGTTCTTCCAGCCGGAAGCCGCGATCTCTTAGGTAGCGAAAGACTTCCTCGGGCCGGGCGACTTCGAACGGCCAACCGCCGACCCAGTCGACGAGGTCGTACCAGTCGTGCATCCCGCGTCGCTTCGATTCGCGGATCCAGTTGACGATCGGCACGAGCGGATTGCGAAGCGATACCAACCTAAGCAAACTGGCTGCGAGTGTGATCGCCAAGCGTTTGCCGAAGCCGAATGCGGCGACCGCCAATACCAACATCGGCCTCAAGCACCTTGGCAACCGCTGATAGGCTCGTTTCACCCCTCGCCAGCCGCGAGAGATATAGAGTTGATCGTTGTAGATCGCCAACACGAGAAGGCCGCCGGGTTTGACACATGAAGCCAGGTTCGCGATCGCCGTCCACATGTCGCCGGTATGGTGGGCCACGCCCCAACAATAGACGACATCAAAGTCGCCCAACTCGGACATGAAGTGATCGTCCAGGAGCGATCCGCTGTGGATTTGCCAGCCGTCCGTCGTTTCGCCGAGATGCGATTGCAGAGATCGGGTACAGGCGACCGAATCGGAATCGACATCGAACGAGGTCACCTGCGCCCCGAGTCGGCGGGCGGCCAAGCTGAACAATCCGCTGCCGCTGCCGGCATCGAGAAAACTCCGTTCTCGCAAATCGTCGATCGACAACAATTCGGTCAGAGAATCGATTGCCGATTCGATCCGCCGATCATCGAGCTGCGACAAAAACCGTTCCCAGTTCTTTCCGAACGCGAAAGCCTCGGTGGCGGCAGGCTCATTGTCGGCGGGATCATTGTCGGCGGGCCTAGCAGGGCTGTTTATCGGTGAACTCATGGCCGAATGCTAGCGGTTGGCCAGGCGAACCGATTCGCTGTTCGTGTAACCCGCTCGACAAGCCTGTGCCTCGACTTCGACGTCGTCGCCGACAGCGAACGACCGCGTGTAGAGCGACCAATCGGACCACTCGCCGCGATCACGATCCTGGTCGACCCGCCGGGTCCGATAGACGATCGACGCCCCCGGGGTGTCGCAAACGATCGAAACACGACCGCTGCGACGATCGAGTTCCGGCGGGTCGACGGTGGGGTATTCACCGCCGCCCAGCATCTCCTCCATCATCACCGCTTCGGGCAACATACCGAGGTCTCCGATCGCCACTTGCCAGCGCTCGGTCGCTCGTCGCATCCGGCCCAATCGTTCGGCATATTGCGGAACGGTCGCCAGGTTGTTCAGTTCCCAAGGGTCGTTTTCGGTGTCGTAGAGTTCCTCGATCGGCTTGGTTTCGGCGAACCAATTTTGCTGACCGCCACTCAACTCGCCCGCGGCTGCCAATTCCCGCCAGCGGATCATCGACGGCATCTTGTCCATGTAGTCGAGTCGTTGGGCGTAGGGCTTTTCGGGTTCAAAGTTGCGGATGTATTTCCACCGCCGGTCACGGGCGGCCCGTTGAACGTCAAACACCTCGTCCATCCGGTCGCGGTGAAAAAACAAGTAAGCTGGCTCGCGGTCGGCGGCATTTCCCAAAAAAACTCGCCCCTGCATGTGACGGGGTACCGAGACGCCGGCGAGCGACAACATCGTCGGGGCCAGGTCGATCATGTTGACCAGGTCCGGTCGTACCGTCGCGGGGGCGACTTTGCCCGGCCAGCGGACGATCATCGGGATGTGGGTTCCGGTGTCGTAAATCCAGCGTTTTCCCCGAGGCATCCCCATGCCATGGTCGCTCCAAAAGACGACGATGGTCGAATCGGCCAAACCGTCGTCTTCGAGCCGCTGCAGGATCTCGCCGGCCTCTTGGTCCATGCGGGTGATGTTATCGTGATACCACGCCCAATCTCGTCGTGCTTCGGGGGTATCGGGCAGGTAGGCCGGCAATGTGTCGGCAACTCGATCTGGGTCACGGGCGTTCGCTTCGCCGATCAACTCGATGATCTCGGCATGCCGTGACTCGCCATGACGGATCTGACTTTCGTGAGAAATCGTCAGATTAACCACACTAAAAAAGGGCTGTTTCGAGTCCGGCCGTTCTCGCCAATCGAGGTGTCGCGGCCCTTGACGGTCCCACACGCTCGGCGGCGGATCGAACTGATAATCGGTCTTGGAACGATTGGTGCAAAAGTAACCGGCCGCGCGGAGGTACTCGGGAAAACACTTCACTCCGGCCGGTGGGATGATCCGGCTCCGCATGTTCTGCGAGCCGATCGCCGGGGCATACATCCCGGTGATCACACTGCTGCGAACCACGGCACAGACGCCGGCGGGTGTGAACGCCCGAGTGAACTTGGCTCCCTGCTTGGCCAATTTGTCGAGGTGGGGAGTGATCGCGTGCGGGTCGTCGTAGCAGCCGAGGTTCGGCGAAATGTCTTCGCAACTGATCCAAAGAATATTCGGGCGGTCTTGTGCCTCACCGGTTTGGCAGCAGAGCATGACAGTCGCAACCACTAGCAACCATCCACAAGGCCGCGGGATCGTTGATGCCGCGCAGCGGTTCGAATGAGACACGATGAACTCCGGTGATCGAAAGGGTGGTCTGATTGCGGTTTGGGGGCGTGAACGACTGGGTTTCGACTAGTCGACCGATTCGGCATCGATTTTTCGTAGTGCCGCTGCTGCGGCACCGCCGATGTGATAATCGCCGTCGCTTCCCGGGGCATTGGCATCTCGCACGGTCTGGAGACGTTCGCGAGCTTCGCTCGCCGCCGGGCCGAGCATCCCGATCAACTCCGCAGCCGAGCAAGCCATCGCCCGTTCGGATGCCTGCAAACCGGCGATCAGTCGCGGCAGATGCGACTCAACCTTTCCGCCGCGACAGAGGGCGAATGAAACGGCCATTCGTACCGCCTCCGAGTCGTCCTTTTCAGCTAACCCGATCAGCCGATCAGTCGCCTTGGACAATTCTTCGCCACCGATCCGACCGAGATGGACGGCAGCCAAGTATCGGACGGCAGGATCGTGATGCGAGAGCGCGCCGGCCAACGCTTTGGCGCCCGATTGCTCAAACGCCCCCAAGCTCCTGACGGCGGCGCACCGCGTGGTGCGGTCGTCGTCATCCAAAGCTGTCACGAGTTCGGCGACCGTGCGACCGGCGACCGTATCGCCATCCTTCGCCGTGACTGACCGAGCCTGGACCAGAACCGCCATGCAGATGACCACCCAGCGGAATAAGAGAGCCATGTTCACGAGCAATTTCTCTGGAAAGGGGTGAAAAGGTTTCAGACGAGTCGCGGAGCGTCCCGGGCGGAGTGCGTTGACTCAATTCTCCGCATCGATCCGGTACAGAGCCGATTGGCTGCGGAGGAACAACGCGTTGTCGGCAGCGGCAGGCGAGGCGGTGAAACCGTCGCCGAGTTCGTTCGTCGCCAACAGCTCGAATTGTTCCGCGGCCGCGATCACGGTGGTGATCCCTGCTTCGCTGAAAAAGTAGATCCTGCCGTCAGCGTACAAGGGCGAAGCCGAAAAGTTGCCGCCGATCCGCTCTCGCCAGATCTCTCGCCCCGATCGAGCGTCGAGGCAGGTGATGATTCCCGCGTCGTTGCCGACCACCAATAGGTCGTCGATCAGTAACAACGACGGCTTCTTCGGGATCAAACTGTCGGAGGTCCAGGCGACATGAGACGAGGTGACGTCGCCTTGGCCGTCATAGCGAATCGCCAATAATCGCGACCGGGTGAAGCTGGTGCAAATGTAGGCGAAATCGTCTCCCACGACCGGCTTCGGCACGGTGGAAAAGCCGAGTTCGCCGTAAGCTATCTTCCATAATTCCTCGCCCGACGCCGGATCATATCCGTAAACCCAATCGGCAGCCGGTGAAATCAGTTCGAGGCCACGCGCGGTTTCGATGACCGCCGGGGTGCAGTAGGCCTTTTTCATGTCGGGCTTGTCGTTCAGTTCGCCCGACCGCTCGGTCCGCCAAGCGAGCGATCCGTCGGCGGCTTTCAAGGCGGCGATGAATTGTTGGTCGATCCCGTCGTAGTGGGTGATCAACAAGCCGTCGACCAGCACCGGCGAACTCCCCGGGCCGTTTTGATGATCGACTTTGATGTCGGCGTTCCGCCACACGACATCACCCGTTTCCGCAGCGATGCAGGCTGACCCGTAAGAGCCGAAATGGACGTAGACCTTGCCCTCATCGAGCACGGGCGTCGGCGAAGCGTAGGTATTGGTGTGGTGAATCGGTTCGAGTTCTTCGGGGCGAAACAGTTCGATGTCGTGGACCAACGATCCGTCGGTCTGGTCGAAAGCTAACGCACGCAACGACGGTTCATGCTCGATCGCGGTGGTCAGCCAGACAAGTCCACCGGCAACCACCGGCGAGGAGTGACCACGACCGGGGACGGTCGATTTCCAGGTCACGCCGGACGTTTCGTCCCAACGGACCGGCAGCGAACCGGCGGTTACGTGACCATCACCCGTGGGGCCGCGGAATTGCGGCCATTGTGCCGCTGCGGTGCCTGCCGTGACGGACCCGACGAGGGCAATGCCCATTAGCAAACGACCGATTAACTGCATCAGAAGGGACTCGTGGGTGAGATTAACCAGCGACGACCTCAGGCGGGCCGAACGAACTGAGCCATCGTAGTTTAAGCCGGACGACAGCCCGGTGGAACCGATCGTTTTTCGCCTCGTGGGCCAAAGGGTCGCCCGCTTTGTCGCCCGCGGAGGTGGTGCGTAAGGATCGAGCGGAGAACGTAAGTGCCTGACACTTTTTTCCCGCTCATGGTTAAGATACGTTCGGCGGGTCGACGGGATGCCCGTTACAACGACTGGAGTCGCCACACCCGTTCATGGCACGTACACGACGAAATGGCACGCTCACGACTCGGACCGCTGGCGTTGGAATCGAAACTTGGCGATTATCCATCCCAGAGCCTGGTGTGGCGTGCGATTCACGTCGAACTTCGCAAGCCGGTAGCGGTGAAGATCTTTTCGGTCCCCTTTGGCGGAACCGCCGAGGGACGTCAGCGTTTGGCCACCGAGTGGGAAAAACTAAAGCGGATTCGCCACCCGGCGATCGCTCGTTGCTACGGCGGAGGGTTCGAGGATTCCGACGCCTATCTGGCGTATGAGCTGATCGACGGCGAGACACTGTCGAGTCTGTTGGAACGGCGTCCGCGATTGGCCTGGGACGGCGTGCTCGATTTCGCCCTGCCGATTGCGGAGGGACTCGCCGCGGCGCATGCCCGTGGTGTCTGTCACGGCGCGATCTGTCCTGACAAGATCGTCTTTTCCGGTTTGGCCCCGGTCCTGGTTGACATGCGGATCGACCGAGCCCGTTCGTCGTACCGAAACCCACGACCGCTGACGGCGGCCGAACTGTCGCTGCGTCCGCCCGAGGTCATCGCCGATCCGACGGCGGTCTCGCCGCGCAGCGACCTCTATTCGCTGGGCGCGGTGATGTATTTGGCCTTGACCGGTCGACCGCCGATCAGCGGCGACACGATCGCGGAAGTCACCCGCAACGCGACCAACGAGATTCCGCCCAAGGCGGCGTCGATCGCCATGGATTGCCCCGTGTGGGTCAGCGCCGTCGTCGAACAGGCGTTGCAAAAGGACATCGAGGCGCGGCCCCATGACGCCCGCGCCTTCGCGCTCGCCCTGGCCGAAGCACGGCGGCGATCGTCGGGGTTAACCGGTGTAGCCGAACACCTATCGAGTGGTTTCAGCCCGTTGCAGGTGACGCCGCAACGCGACAAGGACGAAGCCCGAAAGCTGCTCGGCCGAGAATTGGCTGATCTCGATTCCGACGATGTACCCGAAGCGACCGCCCTGCACGATCGAGCCTGGTTCCTGGTCGGCATACTGCTGTTGATCATCGCCGGGATGCTCTGGCTGATCTGGCCGTTGAACGAATCGCAGATGCGTCAGCGGGCCGAACGCCTGCTCAGCGACGATACCCGGTCGTCGCTTCATCAAGCGAAGACGTCTTACCTGCAACCGATGCTGAAACGATTCCCCGAAGGCGACCATGTCGGCTGGGCCCGTGAACGCATCGAGGAAATCGAGATGCGGGAGGCCGAGCACGCGTTGTCGGTCAAATTGAAGCGAAACCTGCCGCTCCAGGATGAGGGCGAACGTCTGTACGCCGAAGCGCAGCGATTCGAGCGATTCGGCGATTCGGCGACCGCGTTGGACAAGTACAAGAGTCTGGTGACGCTGCTGGAGGACGATCCGAAGTACAGGGCGTTCGTCAACCTGGCCCGGCGTCAAACCGGCCGGATCCGTGAACAGGGAATCGAGGCGGGAGAAGCCACTCGGATCGTAAAAGCAAAACTTGACGAAGCCGATCGGCTGCTCAGCCAAGGCAGTGTCGTCGCCGCTCGAGACATCTGGTACAGCATCGTCGAACTGTACGGCGGCAACGCCGACGTCGCTCCCTTGGTCGATCAGGCGCAATCGCGATTGGCAGGTCAGAAATCCGAGCCTTGAGGCTCGCCTTAAGCACCCCTTTAGGTGTCTTTCGGCTAAATCTTCCTGGCAACCCGTCCTGCCCGACCGACGATCAGCGTCTGTATCCCGAAGGGATTTTAATTAGCGATTAGC
>SKZY01000174.1 GCA_007127095.1 Planctomycetaceae bacterium | reverse complement strand
GCGTCTGGGCGAGCGAGAAATAGACCTGGTCCTCCGGAAACGTCGGCGTGATCGCCGGTGGCGTGAACGGATTCGTGCCGTCACCCGCGGTCAGTTCGGCCGAGAAGAAAGCGAGGCCATCAAGCGCTGCAACGATCGCTGCGACGTCACTGTTGGTCGGTGTGTCGGCCAGCGAATTGTAGGTGACCGTCAGTCTTTGCTGAGCGAAACTGGTCGTAGCGCTCGCCGGACTGTCGCCGATGAACGGGCTGTCGTTAAAGCGGATTTCATAGCCATCGAAAAAGCCGGGGAAATCGGCGGATACGGTGACGGTTTCGCCGCCGCTGGAGAACTGGACCTGTTGTTCAGTCGCCAGCGTCAGCGTCGTCGTCCCGCCGGCCGAATTGGTCAACGCCAATGACTGACCTTCCAGCGTCGAAACGTCCGTAGGAAGGTCGATCGCCAAACCGCCGAATCGCTCCGGCGTCAGTTCGAACGACAACGCTTCGGGGACCCGCAGTTGGGCACCGTTGGCGACCGCTGCTAGGTCGGCATCGAGCGACTGCAACGCCGCGGCCAGGTTTGCGGCGATCACGGCTGCTGAGTCGGTCCGCGCGAAAGCGACTTCGTTGGGACCGGCCGGGACATCGGTGGTCAGTGTCAGGTCGATCGTCCCAGCGGGACCGACGATCGAAATCACTTGGCCGTCGAGCAACACATTCCCAGCCGGGAGGTTGATCGCGGCGCCGCGGACGAACTCGAACGTCGTCGAAGACTGATTGCCGCTGACGAACTCCTCACGCAACGAGAACGTCGAGCCGTCGACCAACTCGGTTCCGGGAACCGCTTGGATTTCGGTTAAGTACCCATCGACACGAAACTGGCTCTGCATCCCGCCGGCCGTCGAGAAGTCGAACCGCAGTTGGACGTTCTTGTTACCCGCCAGCGGCGAGAGATCGACGCGGGCTTGCCGCCAGACATTCGTATTGTCATGCAGTTCCTGGACCGGGATCCCACCGTTGGTGGCAAAGTAGTCGTACTCGTCCGGAGCGATGACGTTGGAAAAACTACGCCAACTGTTGTTCGTGCCGACCAGACGCCACTGGCCGTCATCACCGGCGGCGAAGACGCGGAAACTGTCGACCTGCTGGTTGTTGATCAGATTGGGTGGGAATTGGCTGAAATCATTCCCTTCCGTTTCCAGGAAGTAGTTGAAATAGAGCGTCGGTTTGTCGGCCGAGTTGTAGCCTTCCAGACTGAACGGCGCGCTGACCGTGCTGCCGTGAACACCGCCGGGGGCGAGATTGCCAGTGCCCCCTCGATCCAGCGTATTTTCGGCCTGATTGGCGGTCGGCTCGAACCCGAAGTAAAGGCTCGCCCCGCCCGAGGTGCGAATCCGGCTTTGGTTGTGGGGCTGGAACACCCCGTGCAGGTTGCTCTGCGAATTCGGACCGCCGATCCCAAACGGCGTATCACGATCGAAGGTGCGGTGCCAGGGGTTCTCCTCACGATTGCTGAAAGCGACGCCGGTCACCTGGCGGCCTACCGTCGCGTTACCGCCCAAGGTGTCGAGGAACTGCACCGCGCTGCGACCGTGTACGAGCACCGGTGCCGGCTCGACGACACCATTGACATCGATCTGGAACGTGTAGAGCCAACCGTCGGTCGTGGTGGCGAAGAAGACGTCGTTATAACGGCCGCTCTCGGTCGCTCGAGGGCCGAGTGTGACGCTGGAGAAAGCCGGTCCGCCGCTGCCGGAGTGTTCCGGATGCCGCTCGACCTCACCGTGGAAGTTGGTGTTGATCACACGGTTGTAATTGAACTGGGCGCTGCCGTCGGCATTCAACGGTGTCCGCGTGTCGGTCCGGTTGAACGAATAAAGCGCACCCGCGTCGGTGACGCCGAAGAAACCTGGGAAGCCGGCCCCGGCCACAAAGACGTTCTGATTCTGAGCCAGGCCGGTGATGATGCCGCCGGTGGCTGCGGGGTCCGAATCGGCGAACTGCCCCACATCGACGATCCCGAACTCCTGCTTGTTGGATGCCGGGCCGTAAAACTCACTCCAAGGAAAGTCGCCGTCAAAATTGCGGTCCGCGTTCGCGTTGGTGCTATCGCGATTGGTCGCCGCTCCGCTGTTGGCGACCATGCTGTACATGATGTTGTTCCGCAGTTCGATCGGGATCTCGCCGAGTCGTCCCGCATCGCGACGGTTGCCGATGACGTGCATCCGCTCGCCGCCCGGAATGTCTGGCACGTTGCCGACGCTGGCCCCTGCAGTCGCGCCTTGGGGTTGAAATGCCATCGCGTTGATGACCAATTGCCCGCTTTGGTCCGCGGGAACATCTTCGGTGTTATTGAAATCTTGATTGCTGCGGCGGTAGGTCAATCCGTCATCGCCGACATTCGTCGCTGACGCGTCGATCGGGCTGATGTTTAAGAAGTTACCGGTGTTGCCGTTGGTCGTGTTACCAGTCGCGGGCCCCAAGCTGTAGGCGAACAGTTCACCGTCACGGCGCATCGCCACGTCGCCGACCGGCTGGCCGAATTGGCCGATCGTCCGTTCGAGTTGGCCGGTGAAGGGGTCGACGGTGATCACTGTCGTCTGATTGCCGCCGGTCAAGCCGCCTTGCAGCGTGACAAACATCCGCACGTCTTCGAGCGTGTAGGGGACAATCGACGTATCGTCGAACAGCGGCACGACGGTCGGTAACTCAGCCGTCGTATTTAACTGCTGACTGTCCCCGAAGCGGGAGAATTGGTTGACCCCGATGAACGAATCGTCGAACCCTTCCTCGGCAATCCGCCGGACCGAATCGATCGGCAACATCCGTACGTTGGTGTCGGTGGCGCCCGAGTTGAAGTATTGGTCGAGCACCTGTGGCGTCATCTGCGCGCTGCTGACGACGACGTAGTAAGAACCCTCCTGCAACTCGACCGGACCGATGTACGAGTCGAGCGTTCCGGCCGAACCGCCGGAAAGGTTTTCCATGTCGTTGCCGAGTCGGGGACGCCCCTGGTCGTCGGCGACATTCGAATCCAACCCGTGCAGGATCAGCCGACCTTGCGCATCGAAAATCGACAACCGGGTGTTCGCTCGACCGAGTTGATCGGCGTAATCGACATCGAATACCGCGGTGACGAACCGATTTTCGCCGATGATATCGGGTTCGCGTCGGTCATCGAACAGGTCGACTCGATAGACGTCGATGTCCTGGCCGGCCGCGGGTGAACTTGGGTTGGCGACGTTGTTGCCAAGGAAACCCGAAACCCGCAGCACCCGTCGGTGACTTTGGTTGAGCGCCCCGAGCGGCTGCGCAGTCGCATTGGTGAAACTGCCGGAACCGTCGACATCCAAGCCGTTGACCTGCAACCGTTCGGCGTGTTCGGCAGCCAGCGGCGAATCGAACGGGGTCGCCGGTACGTCGATGGCATTGGTGGCGTAACGGATATCGGCCAACCGAACCGTACTTCCGGCGATCTCATCCGTTTCCCGAAGTCGGATCGACAACTGGTACTGGCCGCTCGAAAGCCCCTTATTGACCTGGTCGGATTCGGTCAGCCGGCTGACCGGGTCGCCGGGACGGAGATTGCTACTCCGCACACGAACGAAATACTCATTCACCGAATTGCTGTTACCCGGCAGAATGACCCGCATCCCGGCATCGAGCGTGTTGGGGCCTTCGACGATCCGGCGGCCGGTTTTGTTCAGCGGCAACACGGCCCCTGGGCCGATCTGGTTGACCAGCAGGCTCGGATCGATCGCCTCTGCGTAGGAGCTGCTGCTGAGCGCCAGGATATTTCCATTGATATCGACCAGCTCGACGACCGTATCGAGGCCGAAACTGGTGTCATCGATATCGAGATAGACTTCGGTTTGGCCATTGGCCGAGAACGAAAAGACGTCGATATCGCTGTTCGAACTCAGCGTGCCGCGGATATTAAAGCCGAGCCGTCGGTTTTCGTCGCTGCTGGTCTCCGAGGTCGCCAAGGTGCCGACGATTTGGGCTGTCGCCGGGATCGCATTGATACCTGCTGCTTCCGGAATCGCAGGCTCGTTCTCCAGAATGAACGCCACGTTGCGGTCATTGGCACCAGACCGGAGCACGATCCCGTACCAATCGCCGGGGCTGGCCGCGATCACCGCATTGTCGGTGTTGTTTTGTGGCAGACCCGACGGCGTGAATCCGGCACCGACGGTATCGTCATGCAGGCTGGTCAAGATCACCGGGAAACCGGGTTGGCCGATCACCTGGATCGTCCCGCCGATCGCGTCTTCGACATCATTGAGATATCGGTCGGCGACCAAGGCACCACCGTCTTGCAGCTTCACGACCAGACTCTGGTCGGGATCGCTCTTGAGCCTCAAGCCGCTGCGGTGGTGATGGTTCCAGGCGTAAACGAATCGTTCGACGACGTGTACGATGTCGGTATCGTCCCAGACACTTTCCGTGGTCAACGACTCGTTGCGGACCAACATCCCGTTGATCGAATTGTTATCGAGCCGGTTGCCTTCGATCAACGGACCCTGGTTATCACGACTCCCGTCAAAGGTATCGATCGTCCCGGTACCACGTCCCCAATCTTGGACCTCGCGATAGTTCAAAGCGTCGGGATTGACGCTCAGCGCAGCCCCCAGGTTGTCGCGAATGATGTTGTTGACGATGACCGGCTGCGCGCCACGAATGAAAATCGTCGCCTCACCGTTAAAGCCGATCCCGTCGCGGAAATCGAGGTCACCGGAGGAACCGGCCGCGTTGTCGGAGAAAATCGAATTGGCAACCCGTACGTCGGCCTGCAAGATCTCCACCGGATTGAACGTCGCGAAGCCGCCCGAAACCGAACTGCCGCCGCCGGCATAGCGGACGATCGTATGGTCGAGACTCGCGCTGCTGCCTTGCCGGAAGACCAAGCCGGCCCAGCCGCCGGGCTGCGGAGTCCCGGCGCCGCCATCGTTATTGGTATCGAACGTACCGCCGGCACCGTATTCGTCATCGAGCCGACTGGTGAAGACGACCGGTTTGCCGTCGATCCCCTCAGCATAGAAGTCGGCGCCGACGCCGGCTTCGATCCGGGCCGAGTCGAGTTTGACGACCAATCCCGGATCGATGCTCAGCCGGGCATCGAACCGCGGCATCAACCGTTCACCGGTCGTCGCGGCGATCGCGGCCGCGGACAAAGTACCGCCGCGGCTAACACCGGTGTCGAGGTAGGCGGTGGTATTGCGGTCGAGTTGGGTCACGAAGACATAGTCGCCGCTGGCCGGGTCGAGCCGATAGAGACGCCGACCGGCAAAATCGTCGGTGGCCTGCGGCAGGTTGCCTAAGCGGACATTGCCGTTGGCACCAACGGTAACCATCGACGTCGGCATACTGGCCAACGATTCGACGCCGTCGCGGGTCACGAACGTGATTCGGTAATCGAGTTGATCGCCTTCGGTCAGTGAGCCGACCGGTGGAAGTGGCGACGGGGCCGGATTGAGTGTCACGCTGAGCACGTCGGGCCGTTGCTCGAGCATCAACGGACCGCCCGGTTGTCCTTCCAACACCAGCACTTCGGAGATCACGTGGGTGATGTCAAAGTCGTTGAACCGTCCGCTGACGGTCATCGGCTCTCGTTGCCCGGCGGCCGGCGTCCGGACCCGGACGAACAAGCCGTTGATCGAATTATCGACCAAGCGGTTACCGCGAATGTCGGGACCGACACGCTCGTAATCGCTGGTAAAGGCCTCGGCCCGCTGGTAGATCGGGGCGTGGAAGTTGGTCTCGGCAAAGCTGTTCGGGTCGGCGCTGATCGCCGCATCGGCGCTGAATCGGATCGTGTTATTGATGATCGTCGGACGCGCCTCGAGCATCTGCAGCGGATTCACGATCGGCTCGGAGGCCGCGATGCTGCCGCCGCCGTAGCGGATATCGGCATGCGAGACATAGTCGAGGAAAATCCCTTCGGTCTCCCAAACCGGACGCCCTTCGGAATAGTCGAAGTCATTGCGGAACTCGATGCCGGCCCACTGGCCGGGCCCGGGCGTCGTCGGAACCGGGTTGGTATCGACCCCGAATGACTCGTCTTGGTAACTCGTGAAGACGACTTCACCGCTGGTCAGTTCGCCGGTGCTATCGACCAGGATCGGCGTGCCGAGCACCTGCAGGGCCGCCAACGATCGGTCTTCGTCGATCCGGGCGCTACCGACGCTGATCTTGGCATTACGGAGTTTCAGGATCGCTCCGGCATCGATCATCACCGTCACGCCGCCGGGCACATTAAAAGTCTCACCGTCGGACAAAACGGCGTTGCTCGGGCCGCCCCGGCCGATTTCGTACGCCAGATTATCACCGACCGTATCGATCCGTCCGTCCCCGCCGCCATTGGGCAAAATCCGGACGATATCGC
>SKZY01000163.1 GCA_007127095.1 Planctomycetaceae bacterium | reverse complement strand
TCGTCCGACACGAATCTCCTGGATACCTTCACCGGCTGGGATTTCGATTCGCCGCGTCACCAACGCCTGGTCGCGGTAGAGCGTTACGGCTTCGACCACTCCCTGGACCACTTCCGCATCGGACTTTAGCGGCTCGATCGTTTCCACGCTCTCGACGGACTCGCTAGCCAACACGCCCTCAGGTATCTCCACGCCCTCAGCCAGCTCGACAGTTGGTGGCGGCGATTCGATCGGGGTATCGATGACGTCGTCAGCCGTGAGGGCAGTGACCAAGCCGATGACGGCCCACCCAGCCACCGAGGTTCGCAAAAGGGGGTGAGTGCTGGAACGCATGACAGGACCTGTGATCGTGAAGAGGAGGAGTGACCGAGACAAGCGAATCGAGCGAGTCGCTGAGGACACCGCTGGGCTCAGTCAATTCGCTCGATTATAGCCCCCTCACTCGATCACGCCGAAAAGAACTTGTGATGGCCGGTGGCCAAAACGGTCAATTGTCGCCGCGGCATCGATCATCGCGGGCGTCGTCGGTCCGATCGTCAACATCGTGGAAGTCGGCGGATAAGGCTTGCAGCGCCGCGGAGACGGTTGAAGCTGTCGTCGCCGCGGCCAGGCTTCGCAGCGTTTCGATCTGCTGCGACGAAATCGGAACGGCGGTTCCACGTGGAGGTATTTCCGGGACGAGTCGTTCGACGATTCGCCGCGTCAGCGTTTCGATTCCGCGACCCGTGGTAGCCGAGGTCGCGATCCGATCGGCGGAGACGGGCGACGCTGGAGCGGCGACCAGGTCGATCTTGTTATCGACCGTCAACCAACGAGTTCCGGCGAATTCGGGTGGAGCGGCAGGGGGTCGGACGAGAGTGAGCGGTCGGGCGGCGTCGTGAACCCAGAGGACAAGGTCGGCGGTTGCAAGTTCTCGTTTGGTCGCCGCGATGCCGAAACTTTCGATCGACGATTCGGCGTGTTCCCGGATCCCGGCGGTATCGCTCAATCGCACCGGCCAGCCGTCGAGTACGGTTTGGGCATCGAGCACATCGTGAGTGGGGCCGGGCTGGTCCATCGTGATGCTTCGGCGGTAGCCGACGATGGCGTTGATCAAACTGCTCTTGCCGACGTTGGGAGGCCCCGCCAGGACGACGTGATACGGATTAGCGAGGTGGCGTCCGAGGTCGGCGAAGCTCAAAATCCGGCTGGCTTCCTGAGCAATCTCCGCGATAACCGTGGCGGTTTGGCCGGCTGCCGCCGCGAGCCGCGCCGCTGATTCATCGGCGAATCGCTCCATCGCGCCACGAACTTGGTCCAACGCGATCGCCGCCGTACGGGGCGACGTGGTTCGGGTCAGCGTCTGAATCGCCTGCGAAGACACGATTCGCTCATTGATCGAAAATCGGCCTTGCCGTCCCAACGTCAACCACCGCTGCGGCGTCACCCGCCGCGCGCCGATGCGAACCCAGTCGTCGATGATCCGGCTGGCAGCCACAGCGCCGCCATGGCAATGGATTTCACAAGACCCGCGGGGAGCTGGATTGAACGAGACGACCACCGATTCGGGAGGTGAATCGGAACCCGCTCCGCCGTGCCAGCGCCCGTAGCGGACTTGGTCGATTCGATAGGGGCCAGCGGTAGCTGGCGAGAACAGATCGCCGATGAGGGTGTGAATCGAATCGCCGGCAACCCCGACCGTCGCGATCGCTCCTCGGGTCGGTCCGGTCAGCAGACAGACATCAATCGACAACGAACGGTTCCGGGTCGATCGCGGGTAACGGGCTGTCATCACGGGCGAAGAACATCAAGTGCTGCCAGGGTAGATCGTTGTACTCGCGGACCAGTTTGAAGCCGTTGGCCTCGTATTCCCGCATGATTTGGCGTTTGGACATCTTGTGCAGTGGCTTGATCGGCACGTCGGGATCTTCTTCGCGATATTCCAGCAACGCAATGACACCTTCGGGTTGCAGAGCGTTGCGGATCGCCCAGAGCATCGATTCGGGGTGAGAGAATTCGTGATAGACGTCGACCATCAGCACCAAGTCGAGCGCCGCATTGTCCGGCAATTTCGGCGAATCGACGTCACCCAACACCGGGGTGACGTTATTCAGTCGGGCTCGGGCGAGCCGCGCCCGGAGTTGTTGCAGCATTTCGACTTGGATGTCGACGGCAAACACGATCCCGTCTGCGCCCACCGCGCGGGCCATCGGAAGGGTCCAGTATCCATTGCCGCAGCCGAGGTCGCAGAGCCGCATGCCCGGTTTCAGCTCGAGTTGCTTAAAGGCCCGGGTCGCGTTTTCTTCCAATTCACGTTCGGGGCGGACCAGCCAAGCAGCCCCCAAATGACTCATCGGTTCTGCCAGAACCCGTCCCATGTACTGCTGGCGACGCTCTTCGACCGGTTGGGGACGATCGATTCGGCGGCCGGCTTGGTCCGTGGTGTCGTCGGTGGCCGTGGCGGAGGAAGCAGCCCGATCGCGGCCCTGCGGAGGCTCTGTCGCACTGACGCTGCCAAGGCCACAGCCGAACAACGACGCGAGCAGGAAGCAGCCAACTGTGACCATTGTCCGCAGATTCGAGCAAACGAATCGGGTGGCGGAGCAACCGATTTTTCGATCCTGAGATGTCGTCATGCGGAGCATCCGGAGTAACACCGCGGAGGCGGTTCGGTCGGGAGGAACGAAAAAGGTGCTTTCAGTCGATCAGCCGGCGTTCTCCGAGACCATCTGGTCAAACTGCGGCTCGAAGGCCGAATCGAAGGCGTAGACGTCATCGAAGTCTTCGCGGCGATCCGATTCGCTTTTTCGCATCTGTTCGATAGCGATCAAATTGTAAACGATTTCGCCGAAATCGCCGGTCGCGCGGACGCCCCAATTGGCGAGCACCATCCGTGCCAGATAGCCGTATTGCTGCAACCCATAGAGGCGGCAGGCTTCGCACAACTGCTGGCCGGTGATGTGTTGGCCGGTTTGCAACGCCGCGGCTTGACGCTCCTCATCCTCGGCGGGGTCGGACCAATCGGCCGCCGATTCCACGACGACCGCGTCGGGTTGTCGACCGGAATCGAAGTCCATGTGGTCGTGGGCGAACGCCAACGCTTCGCGCACGAACTGGTACGCCTCGAACTTGTAGCGAGGATCGCGTTGCAACAGGTTGTACATCGCTTGGAAAGCAGTGGTCATGATCGTGGGGAATCGCTTTGGATAACAGCCTGCCGATGCGGTCGGTCCGATCGGGTTTGGGGCGGAGATTCGGAAAGCTTTCTGGCTAATGATTGGTATGGGTCAACGGTTCGAGCGGTTCGATCGTCCGGAACCACGTTTGGTAACCGCCAGGACCGAGTCCGTCCCTATCAGGATACGCCGATTATCCTCGGTTTGCACGAGCAGTTGTTGGGCCAATATTTCGTGAGCGAGGACGGTAGCGGTCCCATCGGGGGTCACGATCCGGCTACCGACCGGCGGCAATTGCCGTTGCAATTCTTCGTAAGTATCGAACTCGTAACGCAAACAGCACTTCAGGCGACCGCAGCGGCCGGAGATTTTTGACGGATCGAGCGTCGCCTTTTGCAGTTTGGCCATCCGCATCGAGACCGGAGGCATTTTGCTGAGGTGCGTGTTGCAGCAAACGGGTTTACCGCAATCGCCGTAATCGGCCAACAGTTTGGCTTCGTCACGGACCCCGATCTGCCGCATTTCGATCCGGGTTTGCAATTCGGCAGCGAGTTCACGGACCAGTCCGCGAAAGTCGACCCGCGATTCGGAGAGAAAATAGAAGACGACCCGTTCGCCGCCGAAGAGGCGTTCGACGTCGACGACCTGCATCGCCAGATTCAGTTTTTGGGCGAGTCGCGAACAGAGCGCCACATCGTCGACCGTTTTCGCCTGTTGGACCGACCACTGCGATTCGTCATCGGCCGACATCAGACGGACGATTTTGCCGTCGACGGGTTCGGCGATCTGGTCGACCGCCGCCGAGGTCGCTTCGCAGAGCACGACCCCGAATTCGGTCCCGCGGTCGGTGCGGGTGATCACGCGGTCGCCGTAGTCGAAAGTTTGCCCGGCCCGCATCACGCCGAGCGTCCGCATGGCACCGGTGCGGACGACGTATTCGGGATTCGCCGTCTTGGTTGCTGACGAGCGATCTACCGGCGATGAGTCTGCGGACGACGGCGATGTTGACTTCAACGAATCCGCGGGCGGTGTTTGGGGCGATTGGTTCGCGGGGCGATCGTCAGGCATGTCGGCATCAGGAGTAGGAGAATGCGGCCGCATCCTCCTTGGGAGCGGCTTGGTAGCCCGACGGCTCCATGCTGCTACCGGCCCGACCTTGGCTGAGGCTACGAACGGCACTACTGTACCCGAAGAGTTCTTTCAGCGGCGCGTGGGCGGTGATCACCGTCATCAGGCCACGATTTTCGGTCTTGGCGATAATCGCTCGCCGCTGCAGCAGATCGCCGACGATTTCGCCCATGTATTCGTCGGGTGTGGTCACCTCGATCCGCATCACCGGTTCGAGCAAAACCGGGCCTGCCTGTTCGAGCCCTTTGTCAAAGGCATCGCCGGCAGCGATTCGGAAGGCGACTTCATCGCTACCCTCCTCGTGAGCTTCGCCGCCGAGCATCTCGATCTTCAACCCGGTCAACGGGAACCCGGCGAGGACGCCTCCGCCAGCGGCGCGTTGTCGCAGCTCTTCACTTGCCGCGGCGCGGGCGGCGGCTGGAAACGGCGAATCGGGGGCGACGCGGTCGAAGACCTGAGTCGGCGCCGCGGGATCGTCGAGCGGAGTCACCCGTACTTTGAGGCGAGCGAACATCTGTTGCGCACCGAGTTGTCGGTTGCACTGGCCGGTCACTTCGGCAGCTTTGCTGACCGTTTCGCGGTAATTGACTCGCGGCTTGTAGAACTTGACGTTGAGTCCGAAGTCGCGGGTCAGTCGGTGCTGGATCACTTCCAGGTGCAGTTCACCCATGCCGCTGATCAAGGTTTGGCCGAGTTCCTCGTTCTCAATCGCATGGAACGTCGGGTCCTGGCGTTTGAGCATGTCGAGCGTTTCGTTCAGCTTCCTGCGGTCAGCCGTACTTTCCGGCTCGATCGCCATCGACAGCACGGCTTCGGCAAAGCGGATGCTCGGCAGTTCGATCGGGCTACGAGAATCACAGAGGGTATCGCCGGTGATAGCGACTCGCGGGCCGATCACACAGCAGATGTCGCCGGCGTTGACTGTCTCGATCTGGCCATCGCGTTCCTTCTTGCTGGCGTGGATCTGCCACAATTGGGCGATGTTTTCCTTGGTATCTCGGTTGGGGCAAAGTGTTCGCGAGTTTTGCGTCACCGATCCGCTGTAGACGCGGATCCAGTAATTATCGCCGGTCTTGGCCGGCAGGATTTTGAACACCAGGGCGCAGAACGGGTCTGCTGAGGACGGCTTGCGGGCGAGTACTTGATCGCGGCGTTTGGGATCGACGCCTTCGACCGGTGGCCGATCAAGCGGGCTGGGCAGGTAATCGATGACACCGGTCAACAGCGGCTGAACCCCCATACCGTGCAGCGCCGATCCACAGAAAACGGGCTGAATCTGCCGCGACAAGGTTCCTTGGCGGAGCGCCGCGATGATCAATTCCCGCGGGATCGGTTTTTCCTCCATCGCCAGCGCCGTCGCTTCTTCGCTCAATTCGTAGACCGCTTCGAGCAACTGTTCGCGCCACAACAGCGCGTCGTCCATGAACTCCGCCGGGATATCGCTGACTTGGACGTTCTTGCCGTCGGAATCAGGGTCGAACACGATCCACTGCAGATCGACCAAATCGATCACGCCGCGGAACGGGTTTTGGGTGTGCGGTGGGCCACTGCCGCCGGGCAATTGCACGGCGACCGGTTTCCCGCCCAGCCGGGGAGTGATGTCGTTGAAGACCGCGTCGAAGTCGGCCCCCTCACGATCCATCTTGTTGATAAAAACGATCCGCGGCACCTCGTAGCGGTCGGCTTGGCGCCACACCGTTTCGCTCTGTGCTTCAACCCCTTCGCGGGCCGAAAAGACGACCACGGCGCCGTCGAGCACTCTCAAACAGCGTTCGACTTCGGCGGTAAAATCGACGTGGCCGGGCGTATCGAGCAGGTTGAGATCGTGGTCTTTCCAGCGGAACTTGACACAGGCCGAAAAAATCGTGATCCCGCGTTCCTGTTCCTCGGGATCGTCGTCGGTATCGGTCGTCCCGTAATCGACTCGACCGACCCGGTGTTTGGCGCCGCTGACGTACAGCATCCGCTCGGTGACGGTGGTCTTACCCGCGTCGATGTGGGCGATGATACCGATATTGCGGAGCTGGGATGTGGCGGTGGCCATGGCGGTCGCTGGCGAGAAGGGAAGGGCCGTTCGGTCCAAACAAAAACCGCGACCGGAAATCCGGACGCGGCTCTAGCTTAACGAATCGCCGGCTGACTACCACGCGAAGTGGGCGAAGGCCTTGTTGGCGTCGGCCATTCGGTGGGTATTTTCCCGTTTTGTGTAGGCGACGCCTTCCTTCTTGTAAGCCGCGACGAGTTCGTCGGCCAACTTGAGGTGCATCGGGCGGCCCTTCTTGTCACGGACGGCGCTCAGCAACCAACGGATCGCCAACGATTGCTGACGAGCTCGATTGACTTGCATCGGTACCTGGTAGCTGGCACCACCGACCCGCTTGCTGCGGACTTCGATGTACGGTTTGACGTTTTCAATCGCCGCTTCGAAGACCTGCAGCGGTTCTTCATCGGGGATCCGTTTGGCGATTTCGTCCAACGCGTCGTAAAAGACGATCTGAGCGGTCGTCTTTTTGCCGTCGTACATCAAGCAATTGATGAACTTACCGGCCAGCCGCGAATTATGACGCGGGTCCGGCTTGAGCATCGTGCGGCTGGCAGTGATTTTTCCCATCTGACCTTATCGTCTCGACTGTCTGTGCAATTGTGAGGTGAGCGAATTACGACTTCTTGGCGCCGTAGCGACTGCGGGCTTGCTTACGGTTGGCGACCGCCAAAGCGTCCCGCGAACCGCGGACGACCTGGTAACGCACACCCGGCAAGTCACGTACACGACCGCCACGTACGAGCACGATCGAGTGTTCTTGCAGGTTGTGCCCTTCGCCGGGGATGTAAACCGTAACTTCCTTGCCGTTGCTCAATCGGACGCGGGTGATCTTCCGCAAGGCGGAGTTCGGCTTTTTGGGCGTCATCGTCCGGACCTGCAAACAGACACCCTGTTTCTGAGGGCACTTTTCCAGCACCGGCGATTTGCTGAACGTCCGTTTCTTCTTCCGTGGCTTACGAACGAGTTGATTGATTGTGGGCATCAGGCGTCAATGGTCGAGATAACAACGTCCTCCGGATCGCTGACCGATCTTGCGATAACTTTTGCTAGCACAAGCCGAGTGACTCCGGCGTTTCACAAGCGTGAAGTATCTGGGTGGGGGAAATCTTGTCAAGGGCTACGCCCGGTTGCGTAGGCCGAATTTCGTAACTGTCGACAACCGGACGCTGACGCGTGGCGGCTGATTCGAGTATTAGTTGGGTTCGGCCGTCGCCCGACGAGTCGCTGATTGCCTTCTGGCCTGCCCGGCTAGTTGCAGTACACTGAGCGTCAGATCGAGCGACCTTAATCGGTTCCGGCGGGAGATCCGTCACCCGCTGCCGCTCCACTCGACGTCCTCCGCCGTCCCAACCCGTCATGCAGATCACCCCATCGGCCGGTCCCGAGTCATCGGCTGACCCCGCAGCGACGAATCGCCCTACGTCCTCGTCGTCTCCCCAATCTCCGCCGGCCACGATGGGGCGTCGCTTGCGCGTCTGGTGCTTCGGTTCCGGCGGTCGACTGCTGAATGCGGCCGGCCCGTTGTTGGCGCTACTCTTGGTGATCGCATTTTTTGCCGTCGCCGATTGGCTGCAGGGCGGCGTCGGCAATTTTGTCAGCGTCGGTTCGGTGCGGTTGGTGGGGGTTCAAAGCGTTAAGGTCGGAGTCGCCGCGCTCGGCATGACGCTGATCATTATCTCGGGTGGGATCGACCTCTCCGCTGGCACGGCGGCGGCCTTGTCGGGTTGTGTTGCCGCTTATGCACTGCAACAAGGTTTCGGGATCCACGCCGCGATCGGCTTTTCGATCCTCAGCGGCGCCGCCTGCGGGTTGCTCAACGGTACCTTGATCAGCATGTTGCGTCTGATCCCATTCATCATCACGCTCGGCACGATGACGATCTTTTTGGGGATCGGCAAGTCGATCGCTAAGGATGGCGGGACGATCCGTCCACCGACCGGGTCGATCCCGTCCTGGATGGACCGGATGGTGACGCAGTTTCCCGAACCGATGTGGGTCGCTTGGCCGCTGCTGCCCAATTTCGGTTGGGGCGTCTGGATGGTCTTGGGATTGGCGATCGTCGTCTCATTGGTGCTCTATCAGACCATATTCGGGCGGCACTTGTTCGCGATCGGGTCGAGCGAACCGACGGCCCGGCTTTGTGGTGTCGCCGTCACGCGGACGAAACTGATGATCTATACCCTAGCCGGCGCCTTCATCGGACTGGCCGGCGTGGTCGATCTGGCCCGACTCGGTAAAGGCGACGCCACGGCGGGGCTCGGCTTGGAACTGGAAATCATCGCCGCGGTCGTGATCGGCGGCGGTTCGCTGGCCGGTGGCAGAGGGTCGGTCTTCGGCACGATTTGCGGAGTCTTGATCGTGCGGGTGATCAACCAGGGTGGGACGGCTTTAGGGCTGGAAAACCAGGTCGAAAATATCCTGCTGGGCGTGATCATCATCGCCGCCGTCGCGGTCGATCGGTTCCGACAACAGCGGCTGACGACGGCTGGCGGATGAACCGTTCGCTCAGGCGTCGATCCCGAAGTCGCGAACGGTCAACAGCGTCTGCAACGGCACCCCGGCCGCCTCGAAGGCGGCGGCACCGCCGGCAAGCCGGTCGATGATGCCGATCACGCCGACCACGTCGAGCCCAAACTCGCGGGCAGCTTTTACGGCCGCCAACGCACTGCCGCCACTGGTGATCACGTCCTCGACGATCACGACCCGTTGTCCCGGCTTTACCGGGCCTTCGACCTGCCGCCCAGTGCCGTGCCCCTTGGGCTCTTTACGGACCATGAAGCCGAGCAGATCGAGGCCCCGCTGGCCGGCCACCGTGACGACGGCAGCCGTGATCGGGTCGGCACCGATCGCCATCCCGCCGACGGCGTCGGGCAGCGACGGGAGCGTAGCCAACCGCTCCAGAATGCCAGCCGCGATCACATTGGCACCGCGGGGGTGGAGTGTCAGGTTGCGACAATCGAGGTAATACGATGCCGTTTGGCCGCTGGCCAGGGTGAAGTTGCCGAACTTCAACGCGTGTTCGCTCAGCAACCGCTTCAATTCTTCAGGGTCATAATCGCTCATGGGCGAATCATCGCCGCCGAATCACACCGCGACAAGTACCCCCGCCAGCCGCTCACTTCCAGGCCAGGTCAAAGGCTCGATAAGTAGGCGTCGACGGCGTCCGCTGGCAACCCGTCTTCATCCTCCGCTTCGCCACCGATCGGCGGGATCAGCAGTGGCGAGTCGGCGGCCAGGGTAGCGGCCGTCGACGATTCACCTTCGGCCGCCGGAGGCGGCTGTTGGGTCGCCGCCGATTGAGCCGTTGCCGACTCTGTCGCCGCGGCGGATTGGGTGAAATTGAGGCCGCTCAGGTTGAGGCGGACCAGGCGGAGATCACCGACCGAGTCACGGGTTTGGAAGCGTGGCCCCGAGGATTCGATCGTCGCCTCAACATCGACCAACTGCTGTTCCGCATTCGCCTGCTGGCCCTCGATCGAGACGCTCTCACCAGCCCCGTCGATCGTGATCAGCGGATTTTGGATCGTCGTACGGTCGTGCCCAATGGTCGCCATCACGCTCTCATCTTCGGCCAAAACCGCGAATACCTTGTCGCGGGACGACGAAGTGAAGAAGTCTTCCAGCCGGAGGTAATCGAGGTGTAGCGAACCGGTTTCGATCACGCCCGACAGGTCGCCTCCTTCATCGGGCGCGGTGAAGCTGAGCCGTTGTGGCTGCGACATTCCGTTGAGGAACGGGATCGCGGGGACTTCGACGACGTAGTCACCCGGTGCCAAGTCGTTGAACTCGATCACACCATCGGTCGAGTTGAGGCTGACCGGATCGGGTACGTTTCCGCCACCGTTGCGGGTGATCGTCACCAAGAAGGTGTCGGCAAACTTGACGGGGCGGCCGGACGTCGAGATTTGCAGCTTGTAGTTGGTCGGCAGCGAATCGAGCACGTTGACGGTCAGGGTCCCCGTACTGCTCAGTCCCCCCGGATCGGTCGTCGTGTAGTCGACCGTATCGGTGCCAACGAAGTCGCTGGCGGGTGTGTAGCGGATCGTGGTGCCATCGACGGTGAATGTGCCACCGCCGGATGGCGTCCCGACGATCGCCACGGTCAACTCTTCATCGCCGTCGACATTGATGCCGAAGTCTTCGAGCCTGGCGATCACGACATCGCTGTCACCCCGGAAGACGTCGCGAGTGATGTCATCGGCCGGTGGCGGATCGTTGACGGGGGTGACGTTGAATGTGACCGTGCCGGTCGCCGTACCGCCGCCGGAATCGGTCAAGGTGTAGGTGATCGTCTCGGTGCCGTTGAAGTTGGCCGCCGGTTGATAGCGGATCGACGCGCCGTCGTCTCCGAGTTCGACCGTCGAGCCTTGACTGCTGGTTCCGACCGCGGTCACCGTGATCGTCTCACCGGGGGCTGACGGGATGTCGTTGGCCAGGACATCGAACGACGCCAGCGGAGCGTCTTCGAGTACCGTGAATGTATCGTCGACGGCGGTCGGCTGGGTCGCTGACTCGCTGGTCACCGTGACCGTGACGGTGGCGGTGTCGGTAACGCCGGTTTCGTCGGTGACGACATAGGTAAACGTCTCACTGCCGACGAACTCCGCCGCCGGCTGATAGCGAACACGGTTGTCGTCGATCGTGACGGTGCCGCCGGCCGAGGGAGTGCCGAGCGACGTCAATGTCAGCGTGCCGCTGATCCCGCTGGCGAAGCTGTCGTTGGCGAGGACATCCAAGAACGTCGGTGCCGCCCCCTGTTCGACCGTGAACGTGTCATCGGCTGCCGTGAAGCGAGTCCCGATCAGCAAGTCGAGGCGGCCGAAAGTGACAAGTTCATCAGGGATCGCGGCGTCTTCGTTGAAGAGCAGAAACTCGTTGCCGCTCTCATCCGCAGGTTCCGTGATGAACGACACCGTACCGGCCTTCAAGGCCTCCATCCGGACCGTCGCGATCAGCTGGTCGGCGGAGTTGCCAGGGCTGAGGCTATTGGTAACCGCGCCCAATTCGTCGATCACCCCGGTGCCGAAGCTGCCCGAGGAGACCACGTCGCCGAAGTTCGGGCCGAAGGCGATCGGCACCGACGTAACCGGGGCGACCAATTCATTGTCGAAGCGGATGTCGACGAAGGCGGCGAAAACACCTTGACGATCGAAAGTGCCCCGTCGATCGCCGGCATAGAACCTAAGTAGAAACTCGTCACCCGGTTCGATCCGATCGATCACGTCGCCGTCGAGATTCGTGACTTCCAAGCGGGCTTCGGCTTGTGGCGCAGCCGCGACCCCGATGATGAAGGTTTCGCTACGGACGTTGCCGGCGACATCAGTCAGGGTCAAGGTGAACTCTTGGTCGCCGATCTGAGCCGCGGTTGGCGTCCAGGCGATGACTCCGGTCTGGGAATCGATCGTCACACCCTCGGGAGCCTCTGAAAATCCGTAGATCAACCCCAGGCCTTCTTCGGGGTGATTGAGATTGACGTTCAGCGGCACGCCGACATTGGCCGCGGTTGGGAAGTTGGCGATCCGGTTCGGGCGGGTCGAATCGTAGGTGATCGAGAGTGCCGGCGAGGCGCTGCTGGTTTGGCCGTCGACGACCTGACGGGCGGTGATGCTGTAGGTCCCGTCGCCTAAAGCCGCGATGTTGTTGGTCACGACCTTCGTCGTCGTCCCGGTCGCCGTGGCCCGACCGACTTCGGTGGAACCGGCGAACAGGATCACCTCGGCCCCGGTCTGCACGCCGGTGACCGTGAACGACAACGTTCCGGCGCGGGTGATCCGGTCGCTATCACTCGTGCCGGTATCGCTGGCGGCGTCGAGCGATACGGAGGTCGGCGCGGTAAGGGCTTGTGACGAGACAAAATTGAATGTGAGCCGCTGGGTGTCGCTCTGATTGGCCAACGCGCCTTCGACTCCGGGCGCGGGTCGGACACCCACAACCACGTTCGCGGCTCCGGTAAAGCCACTCTCTGGCGTGACCGTAACCAAGCCGCTGGTCGCGTCGACCGTCGCGGTGACATCGTCACTCGAGGTCGAGACGAAATACTCGACCGGATCACCCTCGACATCAATGCTCGACAACTGCAGCGTCGCCGGCGCATTGTTGGGGAAGCTGGCCGGCAACGAGATGTCTTCAAGGAAAGGTGGCGAATTGCTCCCCACGCCGCTGTCGGCGACGACCGAAACCGTCACCTGCTCACTGAACGATTCACCGGCGGCGTTGGTGGCGGTGAACGTGACCGTCGTCGTCCCGGTCTGATCCCCCTTCGCCTTGAGCATCACGACCGAATTCTCGGTGTCTTCGAAAACCGAGACCGACTCGAGCACGATATCGATCAATGGCCGATCGTTGGCGTTGGTGCCTTTGTCACTGGGGTGAGCGATCGCGTTGATCGCTTGACGAACCGATTCGCCGGCGACGAGTTGCCCGAAGATCGAGTGGTTGAAATCGAGGGTCCGGGTGGGACCGTCGGTAATGAAGAATTGCGAATTGTTGGTGTCGTCGGTCGACTTGGCGAACGACAGCACCCCGGAGCGGTTGTGTTGCAGTTCGGGGTGATATTGGTCGTCAAAATTGCCCAACTCCGATCCGCCCGTCCCGGTACCGGTCGGGTCACCGCCCTGAATCACGAACCCGTTGATGATCCGGTGGAAGATCGTGTCGTCGTAAAAACCCGATTCGGCCAGTTCGATCACGCGTCCCGCCGGACGCGGGGCACGCTCCTCGAACAATTCGAAGACCATTTCGCCATAACCGGCGACGTTCATGCGGATGCTGCGATTGCCCGACAGGACAACGGCTTCGAGCAGGTCCGGGTCGTCGACCGTGACCGAGACCGTGATCGGACCGCCGGCCGGGTTGTACGCGTTGACCGGTACATGCAGAGGGGAACCGATCGCGACCGCTTGGTCGCCGATGGCGACGAAACTGGGCGAGGCCGATTGCGGGATCGCCACGCCGCTCCGCTCGCTCAGTTCGGTCAGCGACAACACGCCGGTGGCCCGCGTACCGTCCGGAAAATCCCAAGTCGGGAACGTTTCGATCTCAGCAGCGACGCCGATTTCGTTGAGCGTACGGTCGGAATTGGTGACTTCGATAAACGGCAGGAACTCCCCCCCGTCGCCGAACAACTGTTTTTGGACGGTACACGCGGGACACCAGGCAGCGCCGAAATACCTGACCTCGGCTGCGGCCAACGCCTTGGCGAATCCGACCAGATCGGGTGCAGCTTCGCCCTCGGGTGCCATTTCGCCCTCGGGTGCCGCTTCGCCCTCAAGCGTCGTCGCCATGCTGACCACGGCCGGTTGCGACGTATCGACGCCGCTATCATCGGCTCCCGAAGTGAACCAAAGTTCGACATCGCCGGCGAGCATCTGTCGCCCTTCGAGCCGCTCCAACAACAACCTTCCCCGCCGGGGCGATCCGGTCTTTGGGGAGGCAATGAATGCGGCCAAAGCCTGACGAATTCGAGGCATCGGGCCTCGTTGCGACCGTCCGCTCGCCTCGACATTCCCTGACTGATGATTCAACCGTGCCGCTGAGTGCTGCTTCGAAAACTTCACGCGAACCAACCTGACTGTGTAATTGGTCGATACTTCCCGCCCACACCGATTCCTCGTCATTATCGGATCGACCGGCCGACGGCGACGAACGAAACCTGGATAACCGTGTGTCCTTATCTAAACCGCATGGTCAATCACCGCGACGTCACCGATTTTGCCGCAAAAGACCTTGGACAATGGACGCGATCGATGGCTGACGAGTTCCGCTAACCGGTGAACTTCCCGTAATCCTATCGCCGTAATCGGGGGTTACGCTGCCGACACGCCGGATTAATCCGGCTCAATCGCTCAGGGCGGGTCGTAGCCGCCGGGATTGAAGGGGTGGCAACGAAAAATCCGCCTCAATGCCCGCCAACCTCCCCGCCAAACGCCATCGGACTGGATAACGGCGATCGCGTATTGGCTGCAGGTCGGTGTGAAGCGGCAATTCTTACCCAACAGCGGGCTGATCCCGACCTGGTAACAGCGGACCAAAAAAACGGCGATTGAAATCAAGGGCTGCCGGATCAACCCGCGTCGCCAAAATCGTCTCACGGATTCGCCAATGTCTGAAATCGGGGGAGCTGAACGAGATATGCCTTGCCGTAACCGGTTTGTCGAGCTACGATTCGTTTCAGTTTAGCGGGAAAATACCCCGCGAGGAGTTGAGACGGTCGGGAACAAGCGAGTAATGCGGCTCTGATTGTTGGAGTGCGTGTTTCCCGACCGGTTGCGATTGCTTGAACGAAAGTGGAGCTTTCGAAATATCGCGACTGCAGTGCGAGCCGATGAGCCGCACGCCAAGGCTGCCAGCGACGGTTGTGTCAACCGAGTCGGTCGCCAAACCGACGTCGTCAGCGACGCCACCACCCCCGGAGATTCTCTTGTTTGTCCCGGGGATTTGATTGCCGATACGGTGAACGATTTTACCGATCCGGCAGCGGTCGCCTCCACCGGAGGTTCCGCCACGCGAGGGCGATGCCATGTCTGGCACGAGATCGCGTCCCTTACATGACAACCGCCCGGGGCTTTTACCGCCCACCCCGTGGCAAGATCGATGAATCGAAAGAATCCCTTTGAAGACTTTTCAAGAATTGGAACTGATCGCCCCGTTGCACCGCGCGCTGGCCGATGAGAATTACAGCATTCCGACCCCAATCCAGGCCCAGACGGTTCCCGCTGCGCTGGCTGGGCAGGACGTGCTCGGCTGCGCCCAAACCGGGACGGGCAAGACAGCCGCATTCGCGCTGCCGATCCTGAACCGGTTGGCGGTCAGCAAGAATCGACCGGCAGCAAATCGCCCGTTGGCTCTGATCCTCGCCCCGACCCGTGAGCTGGCGATCCAGATCGGCGCCAGCTTTGCGACTTACGGCCGCCATCTCAAACTTCGCACCAGCTTGGTCTACGGCGGTGTCAGCCAAGTCAACCAGGTCCGCAATCTCGCTCGTGGGACTCACATCTTGGTCGCGACCCCCGGCCGACTGCTCGATCTGATGAACCAGGGCCATGTCGATCTCAGCCAGTTGGAGGTGTTCGTACTCGACGAAGCCGACCGGATGCTCGACATGGGGTTCTTGCCCGACCTGAAGCGGATCATCAGCCAGCTGCCGCGTCAGCGACAGTCGCTCTTCTTTTCCGCGACGATGCCTCCGAACATTGTCGAACTTTCGCAGCGATTGTTGACCGACCCGGTCACCGTCAACGTCACGCCCAAGTCGACCAGCGTCGAGCGGATCGAACAACAGGTGTTGTTCGTCGACCGCGGCGACCGTCAAGACATCCTGCGACAATTGTTGGCGTTGGACGACGTGCAGCGGGCGATCGTGTTCACTCGCACCAAGCGGGGCGCCAACGTGGTCGCCGACAAATTACTGCGGACCGGGATCCGGGCCGTCGCCATTCACGGCAACAAATCGCAGAACGCTCGCCAGCGGGCTCTCGAGTCGTTTCGTAAACAAGAGGTCCGCGTGTTGGTCGCCACCGACGTTGCGGCTCGCGGTATCGACATCGATGGGATCACCCATGTGGTCAATTTCGATATGCCGGTCGAAGCCGAAAGCTACGTTCACCGGATCGGTCGGACCGGTCGCGCCGGCGCCGAGGGGATCGCGCTCTCGTTTTGCACGCAAGATGAGTACGACGAATTAAAGGCGATCGAGCGGTTGATCGGCCACGCGATTCCGGCGATGAACCAACGTCCGCAGATGGATCGTGCAGCGTCGCAGTCGCGTCCTGCGGGACGGCCGCCACAATCGCGTGGTCGGCGATCTGGCAACGGGCGGCGATCTTCGACCGGAACCGGTTCGACCAACCCTCGTGGCGCAACACGAAGCCGTCGTGGCGGTGGTCGGGCGGCCGCGACGGTGTGATCACAGCGACCTCGAAATCCTGGCAAAATCGTCGGGATTTCGCCGCCATGACGCCGGTGATCACGTAGGTTTCCATCAGCAACCCCGGCCGTTCGGCCGGAGCTCCGAAGCCTCCGTTCAATCCGGCTCGTGCCGGCTGTCATCGTGCCCACAACCGCTGCCACAGAATCGCCACGAACCCGGCTCGACCGTTCACCGGACCGCCTGAATTCGGAGCCCCCGGATTCGAACCGGCCGCAGCCCGTCGGGCGAGCCTTCAAATTGATTGCCAGTGTGGCGATCATTTGGCAGTTGTGGGCCGTTATCGGGCGACCGATCGAGTTTGCCACCCAAGGGCCGTTTGGGCCGAGCCCCTCGGCGACGTTGTTTCGCGCCCCGGTCCGGCTCTACAGCCAATTCGCTTACCTCGACCACGGCTACGCCTTCTTCGCTCCCGATCCGGGGCCGAGTCATCTGATCCAAGCCGCGATCACCAACCCGACCGGCGAACGATCCGAACGGACCTTTCCCGATCTGAACGACCAACGACCACGGTTGCTCTACCACCGCCATTTCATGCTGGCGGAGTTCCTGAACGACATCCACCACCCGCCCGGGGAGCCGCCGCCGGGGATCGCGGAAGACCCGCAGGCCCTGCGAGATTGGCGGATGTCGCGGCGACGGTACGAAGCGGTTCGCGACTCGATCCTCGCCCACCTCCGCGCCCGTCACCCGGACGCCGAAGTGGCCATCCGCCGGATCGAACATCGCCAACCGGGCTTGCCTGAATACTTCGGCGGCAACGTCGATTTGAACGACGAGCGACTCTACCAAGTGCTTCACGACGTGGCTGAGATTCCGGGATCAACCGCTGCGGAGGCCGAACCGATTAATGCGACTTTCGCACCCTTTATGACGCCGTCTGATTCACACGTCGGCCAGCCACCAATCGCCGAATCGTCGTCCGCCGAATCGTCATCGCAGGAGCTGCAGCCATGAGTTCCGCTGAACCGACGAACGGCCTGAGGGCGGTCTTTGCCGCCTGGGCCCATGAATGGATCGACGGTTGGGATCGGTTTTGGTTCACTCCCCAATTGCCACACACACTCGGGCTGATCCGGATCGCGACCGGCCTGATGCTGTTCTACTCGCAAGCCGTGTTGGCTCTGCGGTTGGGCGATTTTTTGGGTGAAACGGCCTGGATCGATAACGCCACGATCGCGGCGCTCCATCGGGGTGACTTTGCCCCGGCCGACGGCGGACGCAGCTACCTCTGGCTGATCACGAGCCCGACGCTATTGGCGATCCACCACGCCTTGACGATGGTCGCCTCGGCCTGTCTCGCCGCCGGATTGCTGACCCGTCTGACCGCGCCGCTCGCCTGGTTCCTGCAGCTGATGTTGATCCATCGGCTGACCGGGACTCTATTCGGACTCGATCAGATCATGACGATGTTGGCGATGTATTTGATGTTTGCGCCGGCCGGCAGCGTCTTTTCTCTCGATGCCATCATCCGGCGGCGGATCGAACCGACGCTGAGAGACGACCGCTTTCGGGCCTGGCTGTTCCCCGCCGCGACGCCGAGTGTCGCGGTCGGGATCGTCACCCGTTTGGCCCAGATTCATCTCTGCGTAATCTATCTGTTCGGCGGCTTGTGGAAAGCTCGGGGGACGACCTGGTGGGACGGCACCGCACTCTGGTTCGCGGCAGCGAATCATGAGTATCAATCGTTGAACCTGACCTGGATCGGTCGTTTTCCGGTCGTCTTTTCAGCCCTGACCCACGTGACGGTCTTCTGGGAAGTCTTTTATTGTGCCCTCGTCTGGCCGCGGCTGACCCGCCCGCTCGTGTTGGCGATGGCCATTGCCGTCCACGGCGGTATCGCATTGTTCTTAGGCATGATCACCTTCGGCACGATGATGATCGTCGCCAACGCGATTTTTGTAAGGCCGGAGAGCATCGCTCGGCTGAGCGAACCACAGCGACTCCCTGCCTAACGGCCCATCGCCGAACAGCCGCACACCGGGCATCGACATCTAAGCAAGTCGAACAAAAGACACCCTCCCGCGAGACGGTCGATCGTAAGCAAGTGGAGTGGCTCCAGTAGCTCCTCAAAATCAGCCACCGCCCACGCCAATCAAGGCCACATGGCTCGCGCCATGGCGTTAGAGTCACCACTTCGGGCTTTCGGCCCAGAAAAACACCAATCGTCGCTTCGCGACTTGAGTAGATACCAATGCCCACGGAGAGCGGCGATCCGTCTCGGCTGTCTCCACAGTCGTCGGGCTTCGCCATGCCCAATTCTTGGGCAACCGACGGCGTGACATCCCGTGGCAAAAAACGGCGGCCCAGGCGATTTCTACCGTTTGGCGGTTTTTGTTAAAGCCCCGACTAGCGCCGACTGATCCGCTGAACCGATCTGGTTAGTGGCGGCCGACACGCCCATATCGCCAACCCTTCCGCCGCTATGGCGGTGAACTCCGCCGTCCAACCCGCCGCCAGCGAGCGGCGCGGCGCGGTCTTTGCGTCCACTCGGCGGAGATCGAGATTTTTTTGACAACTGTAACTGTCTGCGGACGCACGGAGAGATTCTGAGATGAGATTGAGAACGAAGAGGGTCGGTTTTACGCTCGTTGAATTATTGGTGGTGATCGCAATTATCGGGGTGATGGTCGGTTTATTATTGCCCGCGGTTCAGGCCGCTCGTGAAGCGGCGCGGCGGATGTCATGTTCGAACAACATGCGTCAGCTTGCTCTCGGGCTGCTGAATTACGAAAGCGCCTATAAAAAGTTCCCTTACGCGGTCGGTCAAAGCGGATCGATTTTGTCGGGCACGGCGACGCCTGGGCCGACGCGGGTTCGCAACCACAAGGGTTGGTTGTTGGTGCTGCCGTTCATCGAGCAACAGGCGCTGTACGACCTGGCTGACCTCAACCTGACCACGGGAGCTCATGTCCGGGCCGGGTCGACCAGTACGACCGCTGGCCCCCTGCCGGGCGAAGTCGGCAATCCGAACGACGTTGTCGTCAGCACCGTGGTCGAGACTTTCCTCTGTCCGTCCGACCCGGGGCCAACCAATTACGTGACCACGTCGAGCCTCAGCTACTCGATTTCGCCCGGAACGACGACGCTGCAAGGAGCCTTCACGAACTACGATTTCAGCGTTCGGCGGACATCGAGCACTTCGGCGATATGGACCCAGGAAAACCCGCTCGATCGCCGTATGTTCGGCCTCGACGCCTCATCGCGAATCCGGGACGTCACCGACGGAACGAGCAATTCCGTGATGGTTTGTGAAACGCTGCGCAACTGCATCGATGGTGTCGCTCAGACTTGGGGCTACGCGAAATGGGTCGGACATGGCGTCGATTTGGCCTACCCACGCGGGATTAACGATCGTATCTGCTGCGCCTGGGACGCGGTTCCAAATGCTCGTCCGATTCTCGCGAGCCGTTTGGGCCAATGGTCGATCACCGGCAGCATGCACCCTGGCGGTGCCCAGTACGCTTTTGTCGACGGCTCGGTACGGATGATTTCCGAGTCGACGGAGATATTGGTGTTGCAGCGACTGGCCTACATTTCCGATGGCCAGGTCATCGGCGAGTTTTAAGCGATCGCGGGGATCAAAAGTTCCCGGTCGCAGGCGGCGGTGCGTCGAAGCGTTGCAACCGACCGGCGGCTTGCCAATTCTTTAAGCACCCGAGCATGATCGCTCGGGTCCGAACGAGCGAAACTTGAGCTTATTTTTCTCAGCTCTGACAGTTTTCACCGATTGTGCCTGAGCGGTCGTTTCGGTGTTGGGCCGCCGCATCCGTCCGTCAGTCGTCTCAACGCCGTGCTCTTTCCCCTTAAGGCGGCGATCTGTCGGCTGGCGGTACGTCGCGGCGACGCACCGCGCAGCGATCGGCTTACCCCGACTGGCACATCCTTTGCTTCGATAAAAGATCAGTTAACGAGGCGGATTTCGGTTTCGTTTTAATTGATCGATTGATTCTTGTGCGAAGGAAGTACGCGATGCGGTGTCGACGACGTCGGAGTGGTTTTACGTTGGTGGAGCTGTTGG
>SKZY01000040.1 GCA_007127095.1 Planctomycetaceae bacterium | reverse complement strand
CGGCGACTACGCCCGAACCCTATTCGCCGTCGCGAGTGACGGGTCGTTGTACGCGTTCGATACCGAAGCGATGACGGCGTTGCCGTTCACCCCCTCGGTCGCTAGTCCCGCCCAGACCGAGTCGGTATTGCGAGCCGTGTTCGATACCAACGGAAACGGGGTGGCCGATGGCTATTCGATCCGGGCGACCGGCTTGTCCGCGAATGCCGTCGGGATCGCCTTTTCGCCTTTGGATTTCAACCTGTGGCACCCGACGATGAAACGGGGCAACGACGCCGGACACGGCATCAACCCGGCCCCGGACGACAGTCGCGCCCCCGGCGATGTGAACGTTACGATCGGTTCGCCCGGTTTCGGTCCCAACCGGACTACGACCCAACAGGCCGGAGGGGCCAGCCTCCATTTCGGCTTCGAACAGTGGGTCCAGAATCCCAACGCCGATTCGACCAGCTACCTCACCTATACAAGTGCGAACGCTCAGTTCGGAATTCGAAGTACCGTCCAGCACCAAGATCTCAGCTCGAACGCTGCGATCGTGAATACCTATAACTTCCCCGGTGGGGCGCTCGGTTCGCTCGTCTCAGACGGTTTTTCGCTCGAGGGTTCGGTCGCCGAGGATCGCCCGACGTTGTACTTCAATTATTTCCTCGAAACCGAGCAGCATCCTGGGTCGAATGCGGATTCGGATGCCGCTGATCCGTTCCGTGACAGCGCCCGCGTCTTCGCATCGACCAACGGCGGTGTCTCGTGGTCGCTGGTGGCAACCAACAGTTCATTACTGAGTGGTGCCGACCCGACGGATGGCAGCCAACGGGCCGAGTTGCCCGGCTTTTTGTCGCATCTGTCCGATGCCGGGCTCAACAGTGGCACGCCGCGGCCACAAGCGCAGCAGATCGTGCAAGAGTTGATGGACGGTACCGGCCAGTGGCGGCAAGCACGCATCGACCTGTCGACCTATGCCGGCCGGTCGGACGTGATGCTGCGGTTCGACTTCAGCACCGCTGGCGCGATGCGAGATAACTCGCTCGGTTTGATCGATTCGAGCTTCGGCGAGTTCACCAGCAGTGGCGGTACACCGCGGTCGATCCGCAGCACGAATAACGCGTTCGAAGGTTTTTACATCGACGACATCATCGTCGGTTATGCCGAACGTGGTGAAATGGTGACCGGCAATTTCACTCCCGAACGGACGATCACGAACCTGGCCTTGCCGGGCACCAAGACTCGCGATAACGACCCCGAACGGCGACCGAACAACCTGTCCGGTCGCTATCAGTTGGAGATCCGACGGGTCGATGATGTCGGACTCTGGATTGAGGGCGATGGAGTCCGAATCAATCAAACCTTCTTCACCAACGACCGTCACATCAACACGGTCGGTGTAACGGCCGAAATGGGATTCGAAGCCGATGAAACCTTCGATACGTCGTTACCGCCGGTCGACGCTTTGCGAGATTTGATCGATGTGCTAGTCCCCGGGAATTCTATTCCTGATGATGATTTGCCGGATACATTTGAGCCTTGGGCGCCCGAGATCGCGCCGGCGATCGATCCGATCACCGGCGCCCAATCTCTCGCGTCGCCGGCGACCTATGGGGTGATACCCGACTCCATGCCACCTGCCCAGCGGGTCGCCGCGATCTATCAGACCACCCCCACAGCACTCGGGGCGGTTGGCGGCCGTGGAGTGATCCGATTCAAGTACAGCGTCAGCAGCCTGGAGGATGTCCACGGCTTGATGTTCCTGGTCAACAACCAACCCCAATTGTTGATCCCGCCGGTTTCGAGTGAAACATCGAGTAACCCTGGGAGTGTGTTGGCATCGGGTGAACGACGCGACCTGGTCGTCGAGTTCCCGTTCGTCGATCAGAACGCAACGCTCACTTGGGTCTACCTTTTCGCCGACCAACAGGCTGCGGCAGACGGACAGAACCGCGCTTGGATCGACGACATCCAGATTCTCCAGGGTGACCGTTCGACCGGTTTTGAGGCCGATCGGAACCGGCCGCGGCAACAGGGGATGTTCATCGTCGAAGCGAACACGATCACCGATTCGTCGGTGCGGGGAATCAATGTCCAACCGGGCACGACCGAGGCGTCCGGCAGCGTCCCTCATCCCGGCTCGACAATCAATTTTGCTCAGCGAGATCAGGATCGGCTGGTACCCGGCGTAGTGATCCAAAACAACATCATCGCCGGATCTTCAGCGATCCGTTTCGCGGGTGAAACCACCGCTGCGCCGCAGCGTCCGGTCCCCTTCGGTCGACTGGTCAACAACACGCTTGTCGGTGCCGGCGGCGGGGTGGGCATTCAGATCGACGGCATCGCCAGTCCGACGGTGATGAACAACGTGATCACTCAATTTGCCACCGGAATCGGAGGGGCAACCGGGTTGAGTGTGGTGCGATCGAATTACTTCCAGGACAACAGTGCCAACGGGCCGATCGGAAGCGACTCGATCGTTGCGGCACCGGGCACGCCGCTGTTCATCGACGCGGCGAACAGGAATTACTACCTCGTCGGTGGCAATCCGGCCGTCGATAGTTCACTCAATACGCTTCAAGACCGCTTCGATCACGTCAACTTCAAGAACCCGCTCGGGATCCCGCCGTCGCAGATCGACGCTCCCAACCGCGACGTGTTCGGCCAATTGCGAGTCGATTCGGGACAATCACCCGGCGGTGGTGGTTCATCGGTTTTCAAAGACCGCGGGGCGGTCGATCGTGCCGACACCGAAGCGCCATTCGCGGTCTTGCTCGACCCGATCGACAACGACAATGCCGGTATCGATCGTGATCCGAACCTGACCGTCGTGTCGCTACCCGACCCGATCGTCGATGCGTTTTCGATCTTGTTGACCGACGGCCCCGGTCCCAATGCCCCGTTCCAGGGTACCGGTGTCGATCCACTGACCGTCTCTCGCGATGTGGTCACGGTCCGACGTAACAATCGGACTCTGACCGAAGGTGCCGATTTCACGCTCGGATTCAACACCACGACTGGAGAAATGCGGTTGACCCCGTTGTCGGTGTTGTGGGAACCGGCGGGAGTCTATGAGATTACTCTCGATAATGAATCGATCCGCGATCGTGCGGGAAATCGGCTGCGGGCCAACCAGCCCGACGGTTCGACACGGTTTTGGATCATCCTGCCCGACGTCGGACTCGACTTCGGAGACGCCCCAAACAGTTTCGGGACCCTGTTAACCAGCAATGGTGCCCGACACGCCTTGATCGACGACGCGATGCCTCGGCTGGGACGGTACGTCGACGCGGAGAGCGATGGCGTCGTGCCGCCGGCAAGTGACGACGCACCGGCGGTGGTGGCGGCTCACAGCCCGAGCGATTCGGCACTGTTCCAGATCTTGTCGATCTCCGGCGGTGGCGTCTCCGTACGGATCGACGATTCGATCGTGGCGGCTGCTGGCGATTCGTTGTCGATCGATATCGGTAACGGGCCGCGGACCTTCGAACTCGTCCCCGCGGGTGTCGCCCCGATCGCCGGAAACATTGCGGTTCGATACGTACCGGGTGATTCGGCGGAGGTTTTGGCGAGCAGGCTGGTGACAGCGATCGTTGCCGAACTCGCTTCGCCGGGCGATGCACTGTCGGTGACGATCGATCCGGATGCTCCTGATACCTTCGAAATCGTCAACCTGGATGACGAGGATGGCGTCGGCATTTCGACCTTGACGTACATGAACACCGATCGCTTGATCTTTGTCAGGCCCGAGGAAACCGATTACCCACAATACCCCGCTTCGATCAGCGACAATACACAAGTCCTCGGCTTCCTCAATCCGCTCGAACCCGCCGGTTCACAGATCGCGATCACGGTGCAAGGCAGTGGATTCATCGACGCCTGGGTCGATTTCGATAACAACGGCGTCTTCGATGCCACCGCCGAAAAGGTGCTCGATAGCGTCGAAGTCGTTGACGGTGTCAACATCCTGACGATCCACACACCTCCTTCGACGGCCCCGGGAACGAACCGCTGGCTCCGCGTTCGGCTCTCGCCCGAAGGCGGACTTCAGCCGACCGGGTTGGCAGTCGGGGGTGAGGTCGAGGACTATCGGGTCGATATCATCCGTGTCGAGCCGGTGCAGCCGGTCGACGCGATCTATACGGTTCTGGAAGATGGTGTCCTCGATTCGGACGCAGAGTCGCTCGATCCGGTCACAGCCGACGATTCCTTCCCGACCAACCTGTTCACGCCGCCCTACGTCGTCGTGGTCGACGGGCCACAGAACGCCGCCCGGTTTGAACTCGACCCCGACACCGGGCACTTCGAGTACGAGCCGTTGGCCGACTTCGCTGGCATCGACGTATTCACCTATTACGTCGCGCTGCAGCAGAGTGCGATCGATGCTGATATCAGCATCACACAACCGGCGATCGCGACCGTGACGATCGATGTCCGGCCGATCAACGACCCGCCGTTGGCGGCGCCGCAATCGTTCATCACGTTGGAAAGTCAGCCCACACCGGCAGTCGGCGATCCACCGCAGGTCGGCCGTGGGCCCCACCCGTTGACGATTACCGCAGCTGACTTATTGGAGAATGCGGCTGCCCATGCCGATCCGCAGTATCCGACCGGCGATGGAAATGCGGCCGCCCCGTGGGACGAAACCGGCCAGTCGCTGCGAGTGGTCGAGATCATCCTGCCGGACGGCACCGTAGTCACCGCCGACGACGCCGATGCGGCGGGCGAGGTCGCGATCACGACGGTCCACGGCACCGCGGTGGCTAAGTTCGTGATGGTCGATGATCCGGCCGCCGATTTCGTCGCGTCGCTCGGATCGTTCATCGAGTTGACGTACGTTTCGGACGATTACCTCAATCGTGACAACGTCACGCTGGAAACTGTCACCGTGGCCGGTGAGGAGGTCGACGTTTTCGATTACTTCCGGTTCACCATCGAGGACGACGGGCTGTTGATCGATCCGGCGACGGTCGACCCGGGCTCATCCGAGATCATCGAAAACGAACAGAGCTTCACCGGTCCGTTCGATCCGCTGAATCCGACCGACCCCGCCGGTCGCCTGCGCCACACTTCGATCGCGGTGATCGACGTCGCGCCGCAGAACGATTACCCGATCCCCAGCGATGACTTGGTTAGTGTTGGCACGATCGGTGCCGGTCTGATCGAACCGATCGACTCGACCACCGATTGGAGTGATTTCTATATCAACGTTCTCGGCGTCGATCCGAGCGATGTCCCGGTCCCGTTGGAGGATCAATTACTGGTTATCCCTGCCGCCTTCCTGTTGAGGAACGATCGGGTCGGTCAAACGATCTCGACCGACGAGTCGGACGGATCGAACGATGGTGATCTCCGTGTGATCGATGTCACGATGGTTACCACCTCCGCGTCGGGTGGCGGTGGCGTTTCGGTGAACGCAGACGGCGACGTCGAGTTCCTGGCGCCGACCGATTTCTACGGCGAGATCGTATTCACCTACGTGGTCCAGGACAGTGGCGTCGACGAAGCGATCGACGGCAGTCGGGCCGGCGTCGATGACGAAGATAGCTGGTTGACCGCGACCGGAACCGTGACCGTGATGGTCCAACCGGTTAACGATGCTCCGGTCGCATTCGACCGAAGTTTGAATGTGACCGAGTCGGGCGAACCGGTCGTCGATGTTTTCGAGTTCGACGCTTCGCTGTTGCTGTCAATCGCGGATCCCGATTCGCCATCGTTGCCTGGGCCGTCAACAACCGATCTGCCGACGGCTTTTGACGAAAGTGAACAACTCGAACACCTCCGAGTGGTCGCGTTTACCACCGACCAGGGCTCCGTCGATGTCGCTGATTTGGATGACTACACAGAACCCGGAACCGGTTCCGGTACCCTCACACTCGCTTCCGACGGCGGCGGTTATTTCGAGTTCGATATCTCAGGCGGCGCTCTGACAGTCGCTCGATTCTATGCGGCACAGGACTACAACGAGAGGTCTCCGTTCAATCCGGTCGAACTGCTCAAGTTCACGATCGAAGACGATGGCCGTACCACCGACCCACAAACCGGCGAGTTAATCTTCTTGCCCGCCGCTCGTTCGGTCGAGCAGGCGACTTTAACGATCTCGGTCAGTCAAACCAATGACGCCCCGATCTTCACGATGCCATCGGGCTTCGCGTTCGATGAAAACGATGGCCAAGCGGTCGTCGCGGCCGACTTCGTGACGATGATCGCGCCCAGCGAGTTGACGGCGTTGGACGAATTGCAACGTCAAGACGTGACCTTCTCGTTCACGCCGATCAATGTCCCCGATGGGATGATGGCAGTCGACGAAGACGGCAACATGTTGCTGCCGACGATCGATGTCACGACCGGTGGACCCGACAACTGGACCGACGAAGACGGCAACCCGATCGGCGTGGGGACGTTGACGGTCTTCCCGGCTGCGGACGCCTATGGCTTCGCGGTTTACTTGGTCACGGCGACCGACAGCGATCCTG
>SKZY01000006.1 GCA_007127095.1 Planctomycetaceae bacterium | reverse complement strand
GTTCGCTCAACCCAAGTCACGGATACTGGCCGAGCGGGTGCGGGCGACGATGATGTGGTCCAGCACCTGGATACCGATCAATTTCCCGGCTTCGGTCAGACGGTCGGTGACCTGATGGTCTTCACGACTCGGCGTCGGGTCGCCGCTGGGGTGGTTGTGTACCAACAGCACCGCCGCGGCGGCGTCGCGGATCGCCGCCCGGAAGACTTCGCGAGGGTGGACCAAGCTGGCGTCGAGCGTTCCGACGGTGATCCGGTGGGTCGCCAGAGGTTGATGTTTGGTGTCGAGTGTGACGATGTGAAACTCCTCTTGCACCGAATCGTTGGCGAGCGCCGCGAAGCGGTCGGCGCAATAATCGATCGCCTGGGCGGTGCTGGTGATCCGGATCGCTCCGCGGGTCTGCTTGGCTTCGACGCGGGCGACTCGGCGGCCCAATTCGATCCCCGCCATGATCTGGGCATAGCTCGCTGAGGTGACCGCGGCGCTGATCTGTTTCAATTCCGGATGGCTGCATCCGCGGAGTTGGTCGAGCCGGTCAGCGAACCGATTGGCGACCTTGCGTCCGGCCGATACCGCCGATTCGCCACGGATGCCGACACGGATCAGGATCGCCAGCAGGTCGGCGGTGGTCAGCGTCTGCGGCCCGTCGCGGAGCAGACGTTCGCGAGGACGTTCCTCCAGCGGAGTTTGTGTGACCTGCTCGGCGTGGATTTGGCGATCGATCCACTCCTCGGGACGGAATCGGTGCGGCGGCAGCGCCCACCGGTAACAGGTTTGCCGGTCCTGCTCATAACGGGTCAGCATCCCTTCACGGACCAATTGAGAGAGTGTGGCGGAGATGAACCGCGGCGTGACTTCGCCGCACAGTCGCTTGGCGTCATGTGAGCTGAACTCGGGCAGCGGTGAGAGCGCTCCGAGCACCTTTTCGAGACGCTTGCGGCGTTCCTGGCTCATGACCGTTTGCCTCCGGCCGTGTCGTGTTCGCGACGGGGGTGGGTTGGTTGGAAAAGTGGCGGGGAGCGACTCGGCTCCCCACGGGCTGTCGATCGAATCAGCCGCACTGCGGTAGCGTCCGGTTCCCGGTCATTAATCGCGGCTAACGTTCTGCGGCTAATCGTTAGGCCGCAACACAACGGCCCGGATAGTTTAGCGCGTCGGGAGGCGGGCCGCCACAACCGACCACTCCGTGTTAAACTGGCCGATTCACCCTTTCGGTATCCTGTGGACCCTTCGTCGAGGTCTTTCGTCGTATGCTTCCCCGTCAATCGCTGTTTCGAACTTTGCCCTTCCTGTCGCTGTGGTGCGTCTCGGCCGGTTTCGCGGTCGCCTCGTCGGCGGTCGCCGCCGAGGTCGATTTCGCTCATCAGGTCGTGCCGATCCTCCGTCAGCACTGTGTCGAGTGCCACGGCGGACGTGAGGCCAAAGGTGGCTTCTCGCTCAACACTCGCGAATTGTTGGTCAATTCGGGGCACGTCGAAGTCGGTAAGCCAGATGCTTCGTACTTGATTGAGTTGATCAACTCGGACGATCCCGAGCTGCGGATGCCTCCGGCGGACCGGCCGGCGGTCGAGCGGGCGGATCGTGAGATTCTCACTCGCTGGATCGCCCAGGGGGCCGCCTGGGATGACGGGATCAGTTTCGCCGATACGGCCTATGAACCACCGCTGCGGCCGCGACGGCCGGAATTGCCGGCAATCACCGACGGGCACGAGCACCCCGTCGACCGGATCATCGATGATTACCTGGCGCGTAACCAGCAACTGCCGCTCGAGCCGATCGACGACGCCGCCTTCCTGCGCCGCGTCTCGTTGGACCTGGTCGGTTTGCTGCCCGACCCCGAGACACTGCGGGCATTCGTCGCCGACCCCGCTGCGGACAAGCGACAGCGGATGATCGACCGGCTGTTGGCCGATGAAATCGCTTTCGCCGACCACTGGATGACGTTCTTCAATGACCTGTTGCGAAACGACTACAGCGGGACGGGATTCATCACCGGCGGCCGTGCCCAGATCAGCGGTTGGCTCTACGATGCGCTACTGCAAAACAAGCCGTTCGATCGGTTTGTCCGCGAACTGATCGCACCGCCGACGGCGGCCAGCCGTGGTTTCATCGACGGGATCCGCTGGCGGGGAGAGGTCAGTGCCGGTCAGACGGTCGAGATCCAATTCGCCCAGAGCATCTCGCAGTCGTTCTTAGGCATTAATCTGAAATGTGCTTCGTGTCACGACAGTTTCATCGATCGTTGGACGCTCGACGAGGCGTTCGGATTGGCGGCGATTTATGCTGACCAGCCGCTCGATATCCATCGCTGCGACAAGCCGATCGGGCGGACGGCCGAGGCCGGTTGGTTGTTTCCCGAAATCGGCCAGGTCGATCCGGAGGCGTCGCGAGACGATCGGTTGCGGCAATTGGCCGATTTGATGACGCATCCCGAGAACGGTCGCTTCACCCGCACGATCGTCAACCGATTGTGGTATCAGCTGATGGGAAGGGGGATCGTCCATCCGCTCGACGCGATGCAGTCCGAGCCGTGGGACGCCGACTTGCTCGACTTTTTGGCTGTCTCACTGGCCGACCACGACTACGACCTGAAAGCGATTTTGAAACTGATCGCGACCTCCCGCGCCTACCAGTCGCAAACCCCGCCGGAGTCGACCGCGGTCGTCGGCGAGTTTGTCTTTCGCGGGCCGATCGCCCGCCGGATGACCGCCGAGCAGTTTCTCGACAGCGTCTGGCAGCTCACCGATGCGGCACCGACCAGGATCGACGCGCCGGTGCTGCGGGGAATCGTCGATGATGCCGAGGTCGAGCGGTTGTCGTTGCAGGCCGATTGGATTTGGGGCGATTCGGCGGCTGACGGTTTGCCACCGGGCGGCGAGGCGATCTCACTCCGCAAGACGTTTTCACTATCCAGCTTGGTCGAACGTGGCGGCGCTGTGATCTCCTGTGACAATGCCTTCGTGCTCTATGTCAACGGACGCGAAGTGACTCGTGGAGATGACTGGAGCCAACCGCAGTCGGTCGTACTGACGAGCTTGCTAAAGAAGGGTGACAATCAGATCGTCGTGGTGGCGACCAATGCTGGCACGGAGCCGAACCCGGCCGGGCTGTTCTTCGAGTCTCGGTTGGCGCTGGAAGGTGGCGATGAGTTGACTCTGGTGTCCGATGACAGTTGGCAGTTCAATCCCGCCGTCCCCAAAGGACGCGAAGGTCGCTTGGGCGGAATTCCAGGTGATTGGATGCCGGTCACGGTTGTGCCATCGGTGGCGGCATGGGACGAAGCGATTCGGTCGCAAGCCCCAAGCCGTTTGGCCCAGGCGACCAGCGGGAACGTCCCGATGAACCGAGCGGCGCTGATGAAGAACGATTTTCTGATGAAGTCGCTCGGTCGGCCGCTGCGCGAACAGATCGTCTCGATGCGGCCAGCCGACCTGACGACGTTGGAAGCGATCGACCTGGCCAACGGCAAAATACTAGCCGACGCCCTCGCCGTCGGTGCTCAAAGGTTTTCTCAACGCAGCTGGGATACCCCAGCCGAATTGGTCCGACACGTCTTTGAGTTCGCCCTTTCGCGGTCGCCCAGCGGCGATGAATTGGCGGTCATTACCGACTTTATCGGCGACTCACCCGAGCCCCGAACCATCGAAGATTTTCTCTGGGCGGTGTTGATGACGCCTGAATTCCTGCTGGTCCGTTAAGGACCGATGGGAAAAAATGCATTGTCGCTCCAGACCTCGAATCGGTAACGATCACCATGACCTACGAAATTGATCCTCAAGCCCCGGCCGACATCGTCCGCCGCGACTTTCTGAAACGACTCTCGGCCGCTTCGCTCGCAGCGTGGGGTTGTTCGGCGCCGCGGATGCTGCTGGGTGACCAGGCGGTTAAGGTGGTTCATCCGCCAGCGACCGCCGATGCCTGCATCGTGCTGTGGATGGGCGGCGGGATGGCGGCGCCGGATACGTTCGACCCGAAACGGTATCAGCCGTATCGTGAAGGGCTGCCGGTCGCGGACATGTTGAGCACCTTTCCGGCGATCGACACCGCGGTCGACGGACTGCAGATCTGTCAGGGGTTGGAACGGATCGCCGAGGTCATGGATCGCGGTACGCTGATCCGTTCGGCGGTCCAAGAAGACCTCGGCAGCATCCTCCATTCCCGTCATCAATACCACTGGCATACCGGTTATGTGCCGCCTCAGACGGTCGCTTGTCCTCACCTGGGGGCTTGGATGGCTAAACTGCTCGGCCCTCGCAACCCGGTGATGCCGGCGTTCGTCAACATCGGTCAGCGGCTGGAAGGGGTAGGCGAAAGCGAAGAGCTGAAGGCGTTCACCACCGCCGGCTTTTTCGGCAGCGAGTTCGGCCCGATGAACCTGCCGTTCCCCGAGGACGCGGCTCGGTCGGTGCGGCCTCCCGGCGAGATGACTCAGCAGCGATTTGTCGATCGCAACCGCCTCTTCCGCCGACTGGTCGACCGCAGCCCGAGTCGTCAATACCTGAGCGATTACCAACAGGAGTCGATGCTCCGTGCGATGGATAACGCCTATCGGTTGCTCAGCTCGGAGGATCGTCAGGCCTTCGATATCAGTCTGGAACCGGAGGAAAGTCGCCAGCGATACGACGGCAGCCACTTCGGCCGCGGTTGCTTGCTGGCGCGTCGGTTGGTCGAGGCCGGAACCCGGTTTGTCGAAGTGACGACCGAGTACGTGCCTTTCCTGCACTGGGACACTCACGCCAACGGTCACGAGACCGCTGCCCGGATGCATGCCGAAATCGATCAGCCGATCGCACAGCTGATCCTCGACCTGGAATCGAGTGGAATGCTCGACCGAACGTTGGTGATCATCGCCTCGGAGTTCAGCCGCGACGCCTTGATCGAAGGGGTACCCGGCTCGACCGCGACCGACCAGGCGACCGATAAAGTCGATCTGGTCAGCGAACCGAAGCACTACGGGTTGCACCGTCACTTCACCGGCGGCAGCAGTGTGGCGATGTTCGGCGGCGGGATGAAACGCGGCTTCGTCTACGGCAAAACCGCCGACGAGCGGCCACTCGTCGCCATCGAAAACCCGGTCACGATCACCGACCTGCACGCGACGATCATGACCGCGATGGGGATCAGCCCCGCGACCGGCTTCGACATCGAAGGCCGACCGTTTTATGTCACCCGCGACGCGAAGGGCCGCCCGGTCGACGAACTGTTCGCGGCCAGCGTTTGAGTTCCTTCCCGTAGCGGAAGTCGCAGAGACTTTCGAACTGTCGAGTCAAAAAAGTCCCGTAGCGGAAGTCGCAGAGACTTTCGAACCGGCAGGTAAAAACCGAAACTCTCTGCGAGTTAGGTAAAAACCGAAACTCTCTGCGAGTTCCGCTACCTTTCTAAGCGAACGGTCACCGACTACGAAGCCGCTCGGTTCAACCCTTGGCCGCGATCTTTCCCCAAGTGTCGCGGAGCGGGACGATCCGGTTGAAAACCGGTTTCCCAGGGCTGCTGTCGGGGTCCACGCAGTAATAACCGAGACGCTCGAACTGCACCGCTTGCCCGGCCTCGACGTCGACCAGTGCCGGCTCGACCCAGGCGGTTGTGACCCGCAACGACTCGGGGTTGATGTGATCGAGAAACGTCTTGCCGTCGGCGGCGGCTTCGGGGTTTTCGACCGTGAACAACCGGTCGTAGTTCCGCACTTCGACTTCCTGGGCGTGAGCGGCGCTGACCCAATGAATCGTTCCTTTGACCTTCCGTCCCGAGTGGTCCTCGCCACTTTTGGTCGCCGGGTCGTAGGTACACAAGACCTCAATCACATTCCCCTCAGCATCTTTGACGACATCGTGGCAATCGATGATGTAGCCAGCCCGCAGTCGGACGGCGCCACCGAGTTTGAGCCGGAAAAACTTGCTGGGCGCCTCTTCGCGAAAATCGTCGCGTTCGATGTACAGCGTCGCTGACAGCGGCACTTCGCGGTGGCCCGCCGCGGGGTCTTCGGGGTTATTGACCGCTTGCGTCATCTCGACGACCGGCGAACCGTCGGTCTGAGTCGGCCAATTGGTGATCGTCAACTTGAGCGGGTCGAGCACCGCGAGCCGCCGTGGGGCGACGCGGTTGAGGTGGTCACGGGCCGCGTTTTCGAGTCGCACGATGTCGATCGTGCTGTTGAACTTGGCGACCCCCACATCAGCACAAAAATTGCGAATCGATTCGGGCGTGTATCCGCGGCGTCGCAACCCGCAGATCGTCGGCATCCGCGGATCGTCCCAACCGCTGACATGTCGCTCTTTGACCAGTTGCAGCAGCTTACGCTTACTCATCACCATGAAAGTGACGTTCAATCGGGCGAACTCGATTTGGCGAGGGTGATGGATCGCCAGGTTTTCACAAAACCAGTCGTACAGCGGGCGGTGATTCTCGAACTCGAGCGTGCAGATCGAAAAGGTGATCTGTTCCAGCGAATCGCTTTGGCCGTGGGCCCAATC
>SKZY01000015.1 GCA_007127095.1 Planctomycetaceae bacterium | reverse complement strand
GCATCGAATTGTCCGGGCAACACGGCGCCGCTTAAGTCGACTTCCTCCACCTCATATTGTTTCTCGAGTTCCTCGACCAGCGGATGTTTTTGGACCTGTTGAAAACTCATTCCCGCCATCACGGCGCCACCCATCATGCGGGCTTCGGTAGCGACGATTCCGACCCGTTTGCGGTCGCCACGGGCGACGGTGTTGATCGATCGGACCAATTCGTACTCGACCGGAATACCGTGCTCGAAAATCGGGATCGTCAACGATTGCAGGCCGCTGCGGAAGGCGGCGCCGAGCAGCAATTCCTTCTCCTTCGGTGCCCCCTTTTCGCGGACCAATCGGGTCACCGGGACGATATCAAACCGCTCACCGGCCAAATCCGCTTCGTCGCTGAACAGCTCGATCCCGTCGTACAGGTTGACTTCGATCGTGCGGCCGCGTTTGGACGCTTCGCTGCGAAACTCCTTCAGCAGGTTGATCAATTCGTACCGGGTCCGGGCGTATTGTTCGGGCAATTCATCGCTGATGAAGGCATCGATCACGATCGGACGCTTCGCGTCGAGTTCTCGGATCAGTTCCTTGGTCGCCGGGGCGAGCGAACTGGTCTTGTTCGCGGTCGCGTCATGACGAACGAAATCCCATGACCGCAGCGTCACGACCGTGCCGCCGGTGATCAACACCAAGGCCACCGTCCGGGCCAAGTAGTGCCAGACCATGGTGTTGCCATCCTTGCCGCCGGTCCAATGCCGCCGGCCGATCAACACCATGCAGACGTACAACGCCACGCAAGCGGCGAGGACGAAATAAGCGACCGAAGAGGAACTGATCACGCCGCGACCGAAATCGTCGAACGGTCGGCCGATGCCCGATTCACTCAGGATATTAACAATCCCGCGGCCGGGGGCGACCGACTTGATCACCGATGCGAACGCCAAGGGGGCGTTGAACAACGCCCCAAGGATGAAGCCGACCGTCAGGTTGCCGGTCAGGAACGAAGCGATCATCCCGATGGCGATCATCATCAACCCGACAAACCAATAACCGAGGTAGGTGGTGAAGATCAGTCCGGTATCGAGCGAACCCTGGGTCAGGATGGCCAGCGTTAAGAAAGTGCTTAGCTGCGAAAACAGCAGCGACGCGGTGAAGATCGCCGCCGCCGCCATGTACTTGCCGATCACGATGTCGAAATCGTCGGCCGGTAGCGTCAGCAGCAGTTCGTCGGTCCCCTGCCGCTTCTCCTCCGCCCAAATGCTCATCGTGATCGCCGGAATGAAGACCAGCATGATCAGCGGGAACCAGTAATTGAGCTGGTCGAGCGTGGCGAGGTTTTGGTTAAAAAACTCGTGCGGCCAGAAAGCGGCAATCGACGTCAAGAAGACGAAAATGCAGAGGAACACATAGCCCGTCGGATTGCTGAAGTAGCCGACAAAATTGCGTTTCATCACCGCGAAGGCGGCTTGCTTGCTCTTGGACAAAATCGCGACCAAGGCGAACAACACCAGCAAAAAGATCAGGTCAAAGAGCAGCAGCGTCAGCACGGCCCAAGCGATGGCGGGTAGGTTCATAGCGAAGTAATTGGCGGGAGCGGTGTGATTGGTTGGGGAACGCGAGTGGACGCCAGCGAAACGGCGACCGCCGTAATCGACCGACGGCGTTAAGCGTGAACGCCGCGGGTCAACTGGAAGAAAGCATCGTCGAGGTCAGGCCCCGATTCTCGCAGGCCATCGATCGACCCGTCGTACACGATTCGGCCTTCGTTGATCATGACCACGCGATCGGCCATCGCCTCCACTTCCTGCAAAATGTGCGTGCTTAACAGAATCGTCTTGGTTTCGCTCAACCGCTTCAACGTGGCACGGACACCCCGGATCTGATTCGGGTCAAGTCCCGCCGTCGGCTCGTCCATGATCAACACATCGGGCTCGTGCAGCAGCGCTTGGGCCATTCCGACCCGCTGCTTAAACCCCTTCGAAAGCTTGCTGGTCGCCTTGTAGAGCACGGTCGAAAGGTCGCAGATCTCGACGACCGCCTCGATCCGCTCCTTCTTGTATCCTGGACTCAAACCCCGTGCCTCAGCGAAAAAATCGAGCATCGCCAGCGGCGTCATGTCGGGGTAGAGCGGGCCGTTCTCCGGCAGATAGCCGAGCCGCTTACTCCCTTCGATCCGATCGGCCATCATGTCATGCCCAGCAATCCTCGCATGTCCTTCGCTGGGGGCGATGTAGCCGGTCAACATCTTCATCGTGGTGCTCTTGCCGGCGCCGTTGGGCCCGAGAAAAGCGACCAATTCGCCCTCACCCACCGAGAACGAGACGTCGCGGGCCGCCGCAAACGGCCCATAGAACTTACTCAAACCGACCGCTTCGATCATCGGTTTCCGCTGAGCCGGAGCCTTTTGCGTCGTCGCTGTCTTTGTTTTCGTCATCTTGCGGGCAAACCGGGGAATGGGGTGAACAAGTCGAGCCGAGTCGAGCCGTCGAAGCGACACTATACCGCGCAGCGACGATCACTCAACGGCGGTGCTACGAGCCGACTTCTCGGGTAGTTCGTCGACTTTACGAAGGTTATCGAAGTCGCAGAACGGCATGATCGCAAGGATGCCGTTAGCCCAGCAAGGGCCAAGAAGGTTACCTACCGCCCGCTATCGCGAGCGGTGATGGTATTCATGCGTGGGATTGCATTGATGCGCCGAGTGAGCAGCTTTGATTAGGAACGCGGCAAAATGCAGGCGGCCGTGCAGCCTTCGCCACGGTTCCGCCGCGGTTGGCGATCGAGCTTACCAGCGACCGCGGCGGTGGTAGTGATACGCCGGCGGGGGCGAATAGTGTGGCACCACATAGCGTTCCTGAATCACCACAGGCGCCGGTTGCACCAGCACCTGACTGGCAGCAGGCGGCCCTCCACCGACGCGGCCATGCTGCATCGCCGTGATCACCGATTCGCTGACGCCCTGCTGATGCAACAGGATGATGTCGTTGACCTGCAGTTGCTGCTGAACGCCGCGCGTCTGAATCTGGTTGACGATCACCGAGTCGCCCAACCCGCTCTTCGTCATGTTGACGATGTCGCCGATCGAGACGGCGGCCTGCCGATGGACCTGCTGCTGTTGCTGATGGGCATAAGCCCGCTGTTGCTGGGCGTAGTACTGTCGCTGACGCTGTTGAGCGATTTCCTGGTCGCGAGCGTTGCCGATCACGGCCCCGCTGACCGCGCCGATCGCGCCGCCGATAGCGGCCCCAGCTCCCGCTTTGCGATTATTTTCGCCGATGATCCCGCCGACAACAGCGCCACCGAGTCCGCCCAAAACCGCTCCCCGCTGCGTGTTTTGAGCATTTGCCTGCTGAGACCCGACTGTCAAGGCACCGGCCACAGCGGCGGTCAACGCGAGACAGATCCGAGCGGCGAATCGAATCCGCGAAATAGGGGTGGTTAATCGTTTCATAGGGCTACCGAGGAGTTCAGAGCACGCGAAGCGTCGGCCAACATTCCGGCACCGACGAACGATTCTTGTATCGACACATCCCTTCGATAAGTGAAAGCTCGGGCAGCTCGCAAGTACAATCAGAACCTGCACCCTGCCCCCACCATCCCGCGACCCCCGTCGGGAACCTGTGTCTCCGCTCACCCATGCCCGCGGGAGGGTTTCCCTGCTATGCCGGCGGTGACGCAACCTGTGGCGATACCCGAGGGCGCGTAGGCGTCGGCCAGATGATGCTGGACTTCGCTCCGCTGCTGGCATCTCGAGCTCGCTCGACCGTGCTCTAGCGAACTTTGACTGCCGGCGACTCGCTGGGCCGTTCCGCGGTTTGAGCCGGCGGGTCAGTCGGTAGGCCGTCGGGACGCTGCGGCAATGACAACGGCGGATTCCAGGGTTTTCCGCCTGGCGAGCCAGTGAGCGGATTGAAGCCGCGAATCCGTGCCCGAGGTGCCAAACCCTGAACGTCGATCGGGGCGTCGAGCACATAGCTGCCGACATTTCCGGCCAAGTCGGTAGCGTCGATCCGCAAGTAAATCTGTCGGGGCAGCTGAGGATCGGCCGGCCAAACGTAAATGCCGTCATTCTCGAGGCCGGCTGCGATGGTCGACCAAGGACCGTCAGTCGATGGTCCGAAGGCGAGCGTGATCGGCCGCTTTGCCAAGTTTTCATCACGGCACTCGTAGCTGATCACCAACGACCCGGTATGCTGCCCTTCGCCGTAATTGGCGCCGGTGATCCGAACCCGAGGACGCTCGGTGTCGATCACGACAAACATGTCGGCAGGGTCGCCGTCGAGCGGTCGTGGCGTCGCCAGACCGTTGCGGGCGACGACGACGATGCGAAAACCGTACAAGCCATCGTGGTTCGTTTCGATGTCAAAGGGGCTTTCGCGATCAGGATCGCTGCCCCATCGCTTCCATGTCTCGCCCCGATCGGTGGTGCCCCACAACTCGATCGCGTCGACGCCGGCCAGTCCGGCCGATTCGACTTCGTACTCCAGGCTGAACTGCCGGCTGCGACTGTGCCGCACGGGCACCCCCGCGGTATCGATACCCGCCGGCGAAAGGGCTCGCGATGGGGCCGCTTGTGAGTCTGTCGACGGTAGCGGCGTCGGGTTTTCTGCTCCGCCTTGGCGCTCGCCCGGTGTCGCATCGGGCACCAGCGGCCGCATCGCTTCGGCGGCCGAGCGGGGGCGTGGCTGGGGGGCGGCATCCGATCGTGCCGCGCCGTTCCGATTTCCAGACGTCTCATCGGTAGCGGGTGCGGAGGGCGGCAGTTCGGGGACCGCCGACGGCGGCAGCGGGGCGGTCAATTCCGGTCCGCTGCTGCCTGCGGGCGATTGCCTCGGCGGGGCCAGGCCGCTGGCGACGGCGAATTGCGGGATTGCCCAGGGGGTTGCCGTGATCGGGGCGCTGTTCGCCGCCCCCGACTCGACCATTGGTGCCGCTGTCCCAAATTGATTTGCTGTTCCGAATTGACCTGACGATGGAACTGGTTTTGGTGACGGCCCGGTTAGGCTCGAAGATGGTGCGGGCAGGCTCGAAGATGGAAATTGAACGGGCGTTTGGTTAGCCGCCAACCGCATGCTATTGGTGGCGACCCGGGGGCGGTCGATCTGGTAGGTGACGAGAGTTTTGTTGCCGGCTTGGTCAGCCACGATTGCCCGGAGAGAAATCTGCCGCCAGCCGGCCGGCGGGGCGAACTTGGCGGATGCACCCTCCCCTCGTTCCGCCTCGTCCGGGACCGCCATGGCAACGTCTGGGACCGCTTGCCAACTGCCGGTTTGGTCGACCGAGTATTCGAAGCGAACCGGCTTGGCGGACGACGAATGATCGTCCCAGGTCAGCGAAACGGAAACTTCATCGTCCGCTGTCACTTCGGCGGTCAATTCAGCTTGCGGCGGTGCGGTATCGATCCGGACCGCCAATTGGGGACGGACGCGGCCGGCGGGGAAGGGGTTGCCAGTCGAGTCGACGGTTCGCGTGGCGAACCAATAATCGCCGTCTTCGTCGGCTTCGAACAGAAACTTCGTCTCGGTGACCGATTGCGATCCGAACAGCTGCCAATGAGCCCCGGCGTCGCGAGACACGTAAAGCTGAACTTCGGCGGGCCGTTGGCCGGTCGTGTCGATACTGAACGGGATTTCAAAACGTCGCAGATTGTAATGAATCATCCGCGGCGATTCGATTTGTTGGCCAACCGCCACGGTGGCGAGTGGCGACACCAGCCAAAAAATGGCCAGACACAACCAGGGCGACGCGGCGTTCAGACGGCGTGGGAGGAGTCGGTCTGGCATCCCGGAAGCCAATTCCCTGGTAAGCGTGTGGCGGTCAGATCGGTCCCGTTGCTTCGCCGGACCGTCTCTTCAGAGTGGATACTCGCGGCGCCAAAAATCTCCAACGACTCAGGAATCGTGAGTGAGAAGTCCGGCGGGCCTTGGTGGCGATATCGTCACTCGGTAACGTTGAGCTTGAGAAAACTTTTTTGGACCGGCAGAGACGACCATGTCAGCGACCGAAACGACCTACCATTACGACGTGATCGTCATCGGCGGCGGACACGCGGGAACCGAAGCCGCCGCCGCGGCAGCCCGTATCGGGGCCCGGACGGTGCTGTTGACGACCAATCTCGACACGGTCGGGCAGATGAGTTGCAACCCGGCGATCGGCGGCGTGGCCAAGGGCCAGATCGTCCGCGAGGTCGACGCGCTCGGCGGATTGATGGGCGAAGCGATCGACGCGACCGGAATCCAATTCCGGATGCTCAATCGTCGCAAGGGGCCGGCGATGCACAGCCCCCGCGCCCAAGCCGATAAACGCGGCTACCAAATGCACATCAAGCACCGGATCGAATCCCAGAGCGGTCTCGATCTCCGCCAGGAAACGGTCGAGGATTTGCTGACCGAGACATCGGCTGGCGTCACGCGTATCGTCGGCGTTCGTGTCCGCGGCGATGCCGTCTACCGCGCCGCCGCGGTGGTGCTGACGACGGGTACTTTTTTACAAGCGATCATGCACACGGGAACCTCGCAAACCGCTGGCGGGCGGGCCGGCGAAGGGACGACGGCCGGGATCAGTGGTTCACTGAATCGGCTCGGGTTCGAGATCGACCGCTTTAAGACCGGTACCCCGGCGAGACTTTCGGCACGGACGATCGATTTCGCGGCCGTTGAGCCGCAGCCTGGCGACGAAGATCCGCAACCTTTTTCATTCCTCAACGATCACCTGCGGGTCGAGCAGGTCCCCTGCTACATCACCTTCACCAATCAGGCCGTCCACGACCTGATCCGCCAAAACCTGCATCGCGCGCCGATGTACAGCGGCCAGATCAACAGTCGCGGCCCCCGCTACTGTCCTTCGATCGAAGACAAGGTGGTTCGCTTTGCTGACAAGTCGCAGCACCAACTGTTTCTGGAACCCGAGGGGCGATCGACCGCGGAAGTCTATGTCAACGGGATCTCGACCAGCCTGCCTCGAGACGTCCAAGACGCGATGTTTCGCCACATTCGCGGCTGTGAAAAAGCGGTGATCATGCGTTATGGATACGCCGTCGAATACGACTTTTGCCCGCCGACACAGCTCTGGCCGCACCTCGAAAGCAAATCGGTCGAGGGCCTTTTTTTTGCCGGCCAAATCAACGGTACGACCGGCTACGAAGAGGCCGCTGGCCAGGGATTGATCGCCGGAGCCAACGCCGCCCTCAAGCTTCGTGGCGACGCCCCGTTCGTCCCCCGACGAGACGAAGCCTACATCGGTGTGCTGTTGGATGACCTGGTCACCGCCGGAACCGACGAACCGTATCGAATGTTTACCAGTCGGGCCGAGTATCGCTTGTTGCTTCGTCAAGACAACGCCGACCGGCGGTTGACCCAGCGGGGGTTCGAAATCGGCTTGGTCACCCCCGACCGTCATAGTCGGTTGGTCTCCAAGTTGGCTGCGATCGACCGCGCCACGGAGATGCTGCGGCAGTGCAAGGTCGATCAGGTCCGTGGCGATGTCTACCTGCGTCGCCCCGAAGTCGATTGGGAACGGATGATCGGCCTGAATCCGAAGTTGGCACAGATCGACTCGGAGGCGGCCCAGCAAGTCGTTTACGACATCAAGTATGCCGGTTACGTCGACCGTCAGCAGGAAGAGATCGAGCGGCACAAGCGATGGGCCGAAAAGCCGATCCCGCAATGGTTCGACTACGCCACGATCGGCCCGCTGAGGACTGAAGCGAAACAGAAGTTGACCAAGGTGCGACCGGTAACCGTCGACCAGGCACGACGAATCAGTGGTATCACGCCGGCAGACATCGCCCTGGTCATGGCTCACCTCAACGGCGGACGGGACGCGGAACGCTGATTCGCCGCGACCGTCAGAATCGCGACGCCAACAGGCGTTTCCGCGCCTCAATGACCGCCATCGTGCCGCGGGGGTTCTAGCCGATTCTCGCCGCAGTTGCCACAATCAGGGCTGATACCTGCTTTGCCCCTGACCCCATTGGGATTCCCATGAGCGACCGGCCCGAATCAGAGCACGACCCCAAAGACGATCCGACACTCAGCGAGCAAGTCGGCGAGGCGATCCGCAGCGAAGACGAACCGTTGGGTAAAGTCCAACCCGAGGCGCCACTGGCGATGGTGATGGGCCTGTACCCAATCGTGCTGATCATCGCTTTGCTGCTGATCGCTTTGTTCTTCTTGTTCCCTCGTGGCGGTGAAGACGAAGACGAGCCGGCGACGGATTCCGTTCCGGCCAATGTGATCCAGGACGAATCGTCCACACTGACCATCGATTAGCGGCGCTCGGCCTGCTACGGATCGGGCGGAAAACGGTCTTCCTGAGTCTTTTTTCCGCACTTTGCCAACCGCTGTTTTTTCTTTGGGAAACACGCCACCGATGTTCGCCATGTCGATCGCCGTCGCCTTCCGCGCTTTCTGGGTTGCCCTGATCGATGCCGACCGTTCGGAGCGGATTCGCCTGGCGATCGAGCAACCGCCAGCGGTCTCCGATTCCCAGGGCGATGCTGCTGCCGGCCGATCGAGTGATACGGTGGTGGACCTGCCACGACCAACCGTCGCTGCCCCGGGGCCTCGGCCGGGCGCCCCAGGTACTCCGCCGGGCGCCAAGGCCGCGAGCGCCCGTAGCGAGGCGGTGACGTTGCTGGCGATGCTTCAACGTGAGGCTCGGCTGGTCGATTTGATCGAAGAGCCGCTCGACCAATTTTCCGATGCACAGGTTGGCGCCGCGGCCCGGCCCTGTCTCGTGCAGTGTCGGTCGACGCTCCAGCGGGCTTTCGACCTGCGACCGCTGCTCGAACAAGCTGAAGGGCAGATGGTCGACGTCCCTGCCGACGCATCCCCGCTGCGCTACCAATGGGTCGGCGAGGCCGCGGGGCGAAGCCAGCGGGGACGCTTGGTCCATCCAGGGTGGCGGGCTTCCCGCTGCGAATTGGCGAGTTGGACCGCTGCCGCGGCAGATGCTGAGGTGATCGCACCGGCTCAGATCGAGCCCTAAGCCTCGAGGCTAGCGGGTTTTATTTCGCTTCCGCCTGATGCTACGATAAGTCGGCAGTCGTACCCTCCTCACCCTCCCTGCCTCCGGTTCAATATGAGTACCCTGTGGGTCGCGGTCCTGTCGTTTGTCGGTTTTGTGGTCGCCTACCTTACCTACGGTCGTTGGGTGGCGCGAAAGCTGTTCCGCATCGACTCCGCATCGTTGGTGCCGAGTAAGGAATTGCGGGACGATGTCGACTACGTCCCGACGCGCCGTTCGGTCATCTTCGGACACCACTTCACCAGCATCGCTGGCACCGGCCCGATCGTCGGCCCAGCGATCGCCGTATTTTGGGGTTGGCTACCGGCGCTGTTGTGGGTCGTCTTCGGGTCGATCTTCGTCGGTGCCGTACACGATTTGGCGGCGCTGATTATCTCGCTCCGCTCACGTGGCGAAACGATCGGGCAATCGGCCGGCCGACTGATTTCGCCGCGGGCGAGGTTGCTGTTCTTGATCGTTTTGGCACTCGCCCTGTCGGTGGTTTTGGCGATTTTCGGCCTCGTGATCGCCAATATCTTCGCCCTCTATCCCGAATCGGTGTTGAGCGTTTGGGTGGCGATGCCGGTCGCGGTCACGATCGGCTGGTGGGTTTACCGCCGTGGCGGTGGCTTGTTGGTACCCAGCCTTGTCGGTCTCGGCGTCCTCTATGTCTGCGTCTATCTGGGCGCCTACCACCTGCCGCTCGACATCGCGACGGTGCTGCCCAGCGAATCGGTCTGGCTGACCCCGGTCGTCGTCTGGACGGTGTTGTTGTTGGTCTATGCCGCCCTCGCTTCCGTCCTGCCCGTTTGGTTGCTTTTACAGCCACGCGATTACATCAACAGCCACCAGCTTTTCGTCGCCCTGGCGTTGCTGGTTGTCGGGTTGACCGTAGCATCCGTGGCCGGTGACGCCGACCTGGCGGCCGCGGCTCCCGCGATCGCGACCGACATTCCCGCCGACGCTCCGCCGATCCTGCCGTTCTTGTTCATTACGATCGCTTGCGGTGCTTGCAGTGGATTTCACTGCTTGGTCAGTTCCGGAACGACCAGCAAACAACTCGCCTGTGAGTCCGATGCCCAAGCGGTCGGCTACGGCAGTATGCTGCTCGAAGGCGGACTCGCGGTGCTGGTTATCCTGGCCTGCTGTGCCGGCGTCGGGATGGGACGGATCGATAAATCGACCGATGCCCGTGGCGTGACCCAGTACGCCCAGATTGGAACGGCCGATGGGCAACAGCGAGCGGCTTGGACGGCTTACTACCGCCCGCCGGGGCCCGACGGCGCGGCCGGCGGCTGGAAAGATCACAAACTCCAACGTCAGCTGGGCGCGTTCATCGATGGCGGGGCGAACTTCCTCTCCAGCATCGGAATGCCGCTGAAGATGGGAATCGCGATCATGGCCGTGTTGGTCGCCTGCTTCGCTGCCACTACGCTCGATACCGCAGCCCGGCTCAATCGCTACGTCTTGCAGGAATTGGCGAGCGCCGTTCACATCCGGCCGATGGAGAACCGCTATCTCGCTACGGTTGTGGCGGTCGGGATCAGCGGCGCCGTGGCGTTGTTGGCCGGCGATCAACCCGGTACCGGTGGTCTGATCCTCTGGCCGCTGTTCGGCGCCACCAACCAACTGCTCGCCGGACTCGCTCTGATGGTCGCCACGTTCTACCTCGCCCGCCGTAGCCGCGGCGTTGCCGTTGTCGCCTTGCCGATGATGCTGATGCTGGTCATGCCGGCCTGGGCGATGACTTACGACCTGATCGTCAACTGGATCCCACAACGAAACTACACCCTGATCGCGTTCGGCTTCACGATCCTCAGCCTTCAAGCCTGGATGATCGGCGAAGGGATCGTGATCTATCGCAAGATCCACGGGATCGCCGAACCGTTGGTGACGCTGCCGCCCCACCTGGCCGCGCGGGCCGACGCCAACGCAGCGCGGGAGCGTGAGAGCACGTCGACGGCCGGTTAGTTTTTTGCTGGGGATCGCATCACCGTTCCCCTTCCTCTTCCGCCGCGGCGATGCCGTCGTGTGGTACGCCAAGTGGTTCGACCGCGACGTCGGATCCCAACAGTCGTGACATCGCGTCGACGAGTACCGTTTCCACATCCGGCGCTACCCGCGAGGCCCGTTCGCTGGTTTCATACCCGCCCTGCGTATAGCCGATTCGTGTTCCGATATAACCCGGCGCGTAATCGCCATAGGCTGCCATCGCGACCAGCCTGTCGGGCTGCATCGCCGCGGCGGCCAGTTGGTATTCGACGAACAACTCGCCGGGCATGTGCAGGATATCGGCGGGTCCGAGTGTCAGTCGTGAGATCTCGATCGTATCGCCCGCCTGACAACGGCGCAGCCAGGCCAGGTTGGTCGCCACGCCTTGCGCGTCTGCGGCCGACGTTTCCGGATCGGTCAACCGGGCCAGCAGATCCGCTTCGACCAGATGTTCGGCTGGCGGCAGTGCGACCGCGACCACAGCCCAATCGAGATCCTCGGCCGTGACCTGCTGACGCGAAGTCGCCTCGAAGGCCCTCTGCATCGCGTCGGCGACGCGGTTGGCCAATTTGGCCCGATTTTCGGGCGAGCCGTCGTTCCACTTGCCAGCACCGATGTTGCCGCCAGCACCGTTGAAATGCACGTGCGGTACACCGGTCTCCGTTTGGCGAGTGTTTCGTGCGTACCCGGGAAAATCGGGATTCGCCAATCCGGTGCGGTAATAGCTTTGCGGATGCGTCGCGTAGTAGGTCAAGACAACGATCGGCTCGCCTGCCTGCCATAAGCTGATCGAACGCAGCAACGGGTCGATCGTCCCAACCGGCATCGCTCGTAATTTCGGATCACGGGTGGCGGTGTAGCGCGTCGCGGTCACCTGGCCGGCGGCATTCATCAACCTACGGTTCGATGCCACGTCGTGGACCTCGGCGACACCGACACCGACTTCGTCAAAGGCGACCGCATCTTCCACGGCCCCGGAGACCGCTTGAGCCGCTTGTCGAAAGACATCCCGAGCCCAAGGGACGTCGTAGCCGGCTGCTTCGATCCCGTGGTGAGCCAACAACGCCGCGGCCGAAAAATCGCACCGCGGGGCGTCGTGCTGGTGCAAGGCATGGACCGTGACCCGGTCGATCGTCGTACCAGCGGCCGCCGCCATCTGCTGTCGCAATTCCCGATGCGATTCGTTCGCGACGCCGATCCAATCGACCGCAGCCATCACGATCGGATCACCCGAGCCGAGGATCACGATGCCGGATAGCGATAGCGGGTCGGTGACACCGATGCACGGATCGTACGCTAGCGGCGACCCGATCGGCGGCGAGGCGTCGACGTGAAAGGTACCGACACGCAGTAGGCCGCTACCATCCGAACCGCCATTCGAATCGGCACCCTTACCGACTGCTGGCAGGCAAAAGATCAAGACAAATAACAACCAAGCTACGGAATTTCGTAAGTTCATGACGGTCCCTGGATAGGAAAACTCGGAGGGTTGAATGACGGTCGGCCTAGGATCGAGCGGAAAATTAAGTGCCTGACACTTTTTTCCCGCGCATTGCCTAACGCCACGACGAAGAGCTACCGCTTCATAAAGCGTTGACAGGCAGCGACCGCCAATTCGTCGCAACGTTCGTTCTCGATGTGACCAGCGTGGCCTTTCACATGGGTGAAGGTTAACCGGTGGGTCTGGGTCAATTCGTCGAGCCGTTTCCACAACGCCGCATTCTTCAGCTCTTGCGGCCGGCCCTTGACCTTGCGTGTCCAGTTGTTGCGTTTCCAGTTCGCCATCCACTGCGTCAACCCCTGGCCGACGTAGGTGCTGTCGGCAAACAGCGTTACCTGACACGGCTCCTTCAACGTTTCCAGCCCTCGAATGACGGCCATCAACTCCATCTGGTTGTTCGTCGTCTCGGCCATGCCGTCGGCCTTTTGCAATTCCTTGCCGGTTTTGAGACAGCGGAGAATGAACGCCCAGCCGCCTGGGCCCGGATTACCACTGCACGCCCCATCGGTGTAGAGTTCGACTTCTTTCATCGCTTTAATCCATCCGCACGCCGATGGCCAACAAGATATTGGCATAGCGTTGTTGGTCAGCGGTCTGAATGGTCAGGACATGGTCGTCGGTCTTGACGGCATCGTAAAAGGCCCACTTGTCGATCGGCTTGAGCTCGAGGTCCAACCCTGCGGCCGCGATCGTGCGCCGGTAATCGGCCCAAACCGGCGGGTCGCCATCCAACGCATAAGGGCCGCTCGTCTCCGTCTGCATCGTCTGAATTTGCTCGATCGGGACCGCCGAAAGGATCGCTTGCAAGACCTGATCGCAGGTCACGACCCCCGGCATCAGGTTCAGCGAAATCACCTCGGCCCGCGGTCCCCGTTTCGACGCGGCGGGATAGTTGCCGTCGGCGATCAGGATCGTCGAGTGATGTCCGGCGGCTCCCAAGATCGCATTGATTTGGGGGTGAATCAGTTGATGGCGGAGCATGATAGGGCTCGGGAAGAAGGATATCCGGGAACGAACCGGCAAACGATATCCGGTGCGGGTCAAGCGTCCGGCGCATACGCTTTTTAGGCCGGCGAACCGGTCCAATAGCGGTAGGCACGAATCGTTTGCTCCGCCGCGGCATCGGGGTCGGGATAGGGAAACGCTTCGGCGGAAAGATAACCGGTGTAGCCGCCGTCGCGGAGGGCAGTGATCAGCGGTCCAAAGTCGGTGTGCCCCATGCCGACGGGGCGCCGGTTTGAGTCGACGAAATGGACATGCCCGATCAGACTCGCCACCGACCGCAACGCTGCCGCCATGTCGGTCTCCTCGATCGCCATGTGGAACAGGTCGGCCAATAGCCGCACGCTGTGGCCTTCGTCGAGTCGGGCCAGCAAGGCGGCGCCGTCGGCGAGCGTACAAGCTTGATTGGTTTCGTACCGGTTCAACGGTTCGTAGATCAACGTCACACCAGCGTCGGCAGCATGGCGGCCACAGACATCGAGAGCGTCGACCAAGTAGCCCCGCGCGTCGGCAGCCGTCACTTCACCGCCGAACCGACCCTGCATCGATCCGATGATCGCGGCGGCCCCGTGCGGCGCCGCCGCATCGATGATCGAACGGACGAAGTCGATTGCGCGGCCGCGGACCGCCGCGTCGGGATCAGCCAGGCTCAACTTGTGCTTGACCCAGCCTGCGCCGGTCCCCAGGGCGGCGAGTTTTAATCGATTGTCGTCCAGCAACCCCGCGAGTGGCAACGCGGTGATCGCCTCGGCCGATGGCGGAAAAATCTCGATCGCGTCAAAACCCCATCGCGACGCTTTGGCACAGGCCGTCGGGACATCATCCCACAATACGAACGGCCCGCCACGGGCTTCTTCTACAAGACTGACAGTGAGACAGGACTTCATAACCAAGGACGCTCGCGAAGATTTGAAAGCAGGGTGGATCCCAGATGGCCACCGGCAAGGAAATGACAATATAGCGTCAAATTCGGCTTCCCGAGACCGGGCTGCCACGCCTCCTTCACCAAGTTCGCCGGGCGCCAAACCGCCGCGCGGCGACCAGCAGCCGACTGGTGCAGCTTCACGCTTCTGGCCGATCGCGTTAGGATCGAGCGGTATCCGTTCGTCCGACCACGCCCAGCTCACCCAGACGCCATGCCCGCCGATTCCGATTCCGCTGACCCTGTAGCCGTAGACCGCAACGGCACCGAGCGATTTCGTGCCTTCGGCGCGGTCCTCCGTGAACGATTCGGCGGGCGGATCCAACGTGTCAGCATCGACGCCGGCTTTACCTGTCCGAACGTCGATGGCGCTGTGACGACCGGCGGCTGCAACTTCTGTGACAACCGTTCGTTCAGTCCCAGTCGTCGCGTGCGACTGGCCGCCGTCGCCGAACAATTGACCCGCGGGATCGGATCGCTGCGGAAACGCTACGGCAATGTCGCCGGCTTCATCGCCTACTTTCAACCGGCCACCAACACCTACGCCCCCGTTGAACAACTTGAGGAGGTCTTCCGGCTGGCGATCGCTCACTCTCCGGAGATCGTCGGCCTAGCGATCGGTACCCGTCCCGATTGCGCCCCCGACAGTGTGCTCGACTTGGTCGATTCGCTGGCCGCGGAAACCTACGTGTCGCTGGAGTTCGGAATGCAGTCGCGACACGACAAGACACTCGCCTGGATGAATCGCGAGCAACGCCACGGCCACATGGTCGACGCGATGAATCGCTGCCGAGGCCGACGCTTCGAAACCTGTGCCCACGTGATCTTGGGCGTACCTGGCGAGAGTCACGCTGAGATGATGCACACCGCCCGCGCGATCGGCACCTTGGGTGTCGATGCGATCAAATTGCATAATCTCTATGCGGTCCGCGGCACGCCGCTGGGCGATCAAGTGCTCGCCCGAGAAGTCCGGCTGATGGGCCGTGAAGACTACATCGCTGCCGTGGTCGAATTTCTCCGACTGATTCCGCCTCACGTGATCGTCGAACGCGTCAGCGGCGACGCGCCGCCCGACTTCTTGATCGAACCACGGTGGTGCCTTGAAAAAGCGACACTCAGACGCGATATCGAGCTCGAACTGGCTCGGCTCGATGCCCGTCAAGGCGATCAATACGATCCCGCCTGGATCGATCTGCCGGTCGAACCGCTGACGACGCCCGCGGCGATCTCAGAAAAAATCGGTACCCGCGGCCGCTTGCCGGTATTGAAACTGTCCGCCGCGGCGGTGATGTCACCACCGACCGCCAGCGAAGCGAACCGGCCGAATCGCTGAGCGATCAGCAGGCACCGAGTGTTCTCGCTCAATCTGCACGCATCCCGATTTCTCTCCACCACGGATTCTCATCATGCAACGCATCGCCATGCTCGGCGCCGGTCTGATCGCCGACTTCTACGCCCAAGCCCTGCAAGGAAAACGTGGTCGCGACCGGGTCGTCGCGGTTTATTCCCGAACCGCCGAACGGGCGGAGCGATTCGCGACCCGCTGGGACGTCCCTCACTCGACCACCGACATGCAGGCGGCGATCGATTCGCCCGATGTCGACGTGGTGGTAGTCGCCTTGCCGAACGACCTTCACGAAGCGGCGGTCGTCGCGGCCGCCGCGGCCGGCAAAGCGGTGCTCTGCACCAAACCGCTCGGCCGCAATGCCGCCGAAGCGAAGCGGATGCTCGCCGCGGTCGAACAGGCGGGCGTCCCGCATGGCTACCTCGAAGACCTCGTCTATACCCCCAAGACACTCAAAGCGATCGATTCCGTCCGCCAAGGCGCCGTCGGGCGAGTCCTTTGGGTCCGCTCGCGAGAAACCCACCCGGGGCCACACAGCGATTGGTTCTGGGACCGCGAACGATCCGGCGGCGGCGCGATCGTCGATATGGGATGTCACTGCATCGAGATCGTCCGTTCGTTCATCGGCAAACAGATCCGTCCCCTGGAAGTCGTCTGCTGGGCCGATACCCACGTCCATCCGATCGACGCCGAAGACCATGCCGTCGGGATGATCCGGTTTGAAAATGGAGCGATCGGCCAGTTTGAAGTCAGTTGGACCTTTCGCGGCGGGATGGACCTCCGCGACGAAGTCTCCGGCTCCGACGGAACCATCTGGCTCAACCACTGGATGCGGACCGGCTTCGACCTCTACACCGCCAACGGACAAACCGGCTATGTGGCCGAAAAGGCCGAAGGGGAGACCGGCTGGTTGTTCCCGGTCGGCGACGAAGCGGCGGCACTCGGCTACGTCGACATGTTTGCCGATATGCTCGATGGCTTGGAACAGCAACGCTCGCCGATCGAAACCTTCTATGACGGCTATGTCGTCAACGCCATCATCGATGCCGCCTACGCCTCGGTGGCCAGCAAGCGCTGGGAACCGATCGACCTGGACGATTGGCGTGGTGACACCGAAGCGGTGTCGTTGTCAGCCACCCGTGACTATGACGACGACCACTACCTGATCAAGCGAGAACAATTGCCCGACGGTTCCGTCCGCGTGATCCTACGGCACAAGCAGACCGGCAAAGTCACCGCGACAGTACCCTCAAGCGATCAGCAGGAATAAGCAATGTGTGGGAAAAAAGTGTCAGGCACCTTTTGCGAGGAACTCGCCCTTCGGGTGCTTCGCACAAAAGGAGCCAGACACTTATTTACCGCGCGATCCTAAATCGGATGCTGCCAGCAATCATTTAGAAACCTCGCAATCCGGTAAGGCTTGCCGTAGCCGCTCGAGTTCAGCCTCACCGATCGATTCCCCGCCTAAACGCAGTTTGCGGAGTGAGCTCATGCTTGCCAAGCTGTCGATTGCTTGATCGGAAAGTAGCGGACTGGACAAAGTCAACTCTTCTAACGATGTCAGCTTGGCGACTTCGGTCGCGGCACGATCCGTCAGCTTGGATGACATAACGCTCAGCCTGATGATACTCGCCGGCAAGTTCCCCAGCCCATCGCCTTCGACGTTGGTGGAATACAAGCTCAGTGTCTGGAGGCTTACCAGACCTGCCAACGCAGGCAGACCTTCGTCCGTTATCGCTGAACCACTGATGGAGAGACGCTGCAGCTTTTGCAGTGGCCGCAAATACGGCAGCCCACCATCGGTCAGGGGACATTCACTGAATTCGAGGCTGATGAGTCCACTGGCGTCTTGCAAGGCCTCCAAGGTCGCATCCGACGTGAGCGCCCCCTGAAAAGCCAACGTGATGCTGTGCGGTAATTCCTCGACACTGGGCAGAAAGCCATGAGCCTGCTGCCTCGTCTTCCCGGCTGGCGAATCACTGCTGAACCGGACCGACCAGCCGGGATTCGCGGCTCGAAAGGCGAGCATCCCGGCTTCGGTGACATCGACATTGAACAGGCGCAATTCGCCCGCTGATCGTGCTCCTTGCAGTACCTCTAAATCCGAATCCGTAAGCGGCGAGACTATCAGCATGAGCACTCGATCAGAAGGCTGCATCACAGCGTTCAGGAATCGATCTGGGATTCGACAGTCCCGAAGTGACAGCCCGCGGAGGCCGGGAAACTCCGCCAGCGCTGCCAGGGCACCGTCCGTCAACGAGCAATTCGAAAACCCGAAGGAGTTCAAGTTAGGATGTGTTCTCAAGGTTTTCACACCCGCTTCGCTGAGGGTCGTGTCGCTCAGACCAAGGTGCTCCAATCGGTCCAGGACATGCAGCCGTGCGAGCGATTCGTCATCGACCGGCGTGCCTGCTAGGCTCAGCATTTTGGTTTCCGGAAAGGAACGCAGAATGTCGAGATCCTCTGCGGTTCGCAGGTTGAGGGAAACCGATTCCGTCACGCTGAAGTATTCGTCACCCAGCACCAGCCGCAGGTAGCCATTGACCACCCCGGTACTTTCGTGGTCGGGCGTCCGATCGAAATGGACGCGTCCGCCGAGCCGGAGCACTTCGAGGGCGTCCTGTTTCTTGCGGCGTTCGCGACGCAGCTCGTTGCCGACGAGTCCGAGAACGATCGCAAAGGTGGTGATCAGCACCAACAGGGTTTGAAGTCGAAAGCGAAGCACGAGTCGACCGGACCGATTGTTCATCGAGCTGTTCCCATTTTGCCATCGCTGCGCGTCGCATTGGCTGGCAAGTAGACACTGTCCCGGATCGCTTCCCCAAAAGCTTGACGAAGCGATCGAGCTTCTCCAAGGTGACGTCCCGATTCTACCAGGATCAGGCATCGACCTGCGGAATCGGGGGCCCCAAAGTCAGTCTGCCGTCGCTTCGCCTTGGCTGTGCAGCAGGGTGGCGACCAGCGATGTCCAGCCGGTTTGGTGGCTGGCGCCGAGACCGCGGCCGGTGTCGGCATCGAAGTATTCGTAGAACAACAGCAGTTCTTTCCAATGCGGGTCGCTGGCGTACTTTTCAGCATCGCCGTGCGCCGGTCGGTGGCCGTGTTCGTCGGGTTCGAAGATCGAAATCAGGCGTCGCTCGAGTTCTTCGGCGACCTCCCGCATCGTCATCAGATTGCCCGATCCGGTCGGGCATTCGACCCGGAAAGCGTCTCCGTAGCGATTTTGGTGCCATGCATCGATCGTTTCCGTTATGAACGTTCAGGCCGAGAAGTTTGTTTCCGAAAGCCGCGAAGCGGGCGACAGGTATTAGCCCCGGGTGGAGCGATGACGAGCTCCGCGAGTCGAGCGTAACCCGGGGTTTGCGAGTACAACAGTTCAAGCGACGAGCGATCGATTCTCAAACCCAATCAAACCCGCCGAGTCGCAATCCAACGGATGTGGGCTGCCAGTCGCCAGTCGCGCCGGCATCGTCGGTTTTGTCGGTTTTGTCGGTTGCGACTCGGTTGAATCGAGCGATGTGGTGAATCGTTTGTTCGTCGCCGAGCCTCGTGGTCCTATTACCCCGGGTTACGCTTGGCTCGCAAAGCGAGCCTATGCTCACCCGGGGCTACTTCCGGTCGCCAGCTTCGCGTCTCGAAGAGATGCGGAGTCGGACTCATCGTCGCCCGATCGTACCCAATCCGGGCCGCAGGCGAGAACGGTGACCGACCTACCACGCTGGCACACGAACGCTCACTCGGGAACCGCTCACCGGTACCACGACCGGCAAAGAGGCGATAATGGCCGCGCGAAGGGAACCGAAGGGGAGCAACCAAGGCAGCGGGCCGGCCTTCGGGAAAGGGTTGTTGCGCTCAGCCGCGGTCGGCTACGATGACTCGTCGTTCGACCTCGATCTGCCTGCAACTCTTCGCCAGCCGTGTTCGTCGATGGCGCCGCTCCGCTTCGTCCGCCACCGCGATTCGCCAATCGATTTCGCTGCTCCGATACAATCAACGTTCGGGAGTCCATAACATGAATAGCACTCGCAGGAACTTCATTCAGAGTTCCGTGATCGGAACCGCAGGACTGGGGCTCGGTATCGCCTCCACCACTGAGGTCAGCGCCGCCAACCGGCCCGAGACCGTCGAGCCCGAGACCAGTGTCGACGTCGAGGTGCTGGTGGTCGGTGGGGGCACAGCGGGAACCATCGCAGCGATTCAGGCCGGGCGGGCTGGCGCGCGTGTGTTGTTGCTCGAGCGAAACAGCCAGTTGGGCGGCACGATGACGACCGGTGGCGTGGCATTTCCCGGACTGTTCGATGCTTGGGGGAAACAGGTCATTGCCGGCATCGGTTGGGAACTGGTCAAGGAGTGCGTTGCACTCGACGAAGGTCAGCTTCCGGATTTCGCCAAAGTGCCTCAACGTCATTGGCATAATCAGGTTTACATCAATCAGTTTCTCTATGCGATTCTGGCGGAAGAGAAATGTGCCGATGCGGGGGTCGAGATTGCGTACTACGAGTTCCCCCAGTCGGTGACCAAACTCGACGACGGTTGGCAGGTCGATTGCGTGGGATTCGGTACGAGACGCCGAGTACGTTGCCAACAGATCATCGACTGCACCGGTGGAGCCGAAGTGGTCGGCTTGCTGGGATTGCCGCGTCTGCGTGAACAAGAACGTCAGCCCGGATCGTTTCTCTTTATGCTGGGGGAAGCCCACGAGCCGGGACGGAATCAGATCCACCGGCTCTATGTTCACGGCGCGGATTCGACCAATTCGCGAACCGCGACCGTGGCCAACCT
>SKZY01000204.1 GCA_007127095.1 Planctomycetaceae bacterium | reverse complement strand
GCAGCAACAAAACTCAAGTCGACCTTTTCTACCCTTGCGAAATCGCCGACGGTTGCCATACTTACGCCCCAAAACAACTTTTTCACCTGAACAAACCGATCGATTCCGCGGAGTAGCCTGACCGTGAGCGTTACCTCAGAAGTGCTTAACGTCCAATTACGCGACCGTACCGGCACCGCGGCCTCGGTTCGCCTCCGCCGCACCGGTATGGTTCCCGCCGTCCTCTACGGACACGGTGAAGCGAATCGCCACCTTGCGATTCCCGGTGACCAAGTCGCGACCGCGATCCGTAACCACAGCAAAACGGTGACCCTGCAGGGTGCGATCAGCGACACGGCGTTGGTCAGCAACGTGCAGTTCGATCACTTGGGTATCCGGGTCCTGCATCTCGACCTGATCCGCGTCAACCTGAAAGAGAAGGTTGAGGTCGAGGTCCCGATTTCGCTGCTGGGTGATTCTGTCGGCGTTCGCAACGGTGGGATGCTGTTGGAAAACATGCACTCGGTGACTGTCCGATGTCCGGCCGGCGAGATTCCCGAATCGCTGTCGGTGGACGTTTCCGACCTGGATCTCGACCAGCAACGGATCGCCGGTGAACTCGAACTGCCCGCTGGCGTTGAACTGGTGACGCCGCCGGAGTCGGTGATCACCCACGTCGAAAAGCCGCGTGGTCAGGTCGAAGGTGAACCGGTCGCCGAGGAAACCGAGCAAGCCGAACCAGCGGCCGAATGATCGTCGAGCAAGTAGTGGCCGCCTGCGGATTCGATTCGCGGGTCGCCGGCTAGGTTTTGGCAATGAAGTTAGTGGTCGGCTTGGGTAACCCCGGCCGTAAATATCAGCAGACACGGCACAACATCGGTTTCGAGATCGCCGGGCGATTGCTCGCCCCGCTCGGCAGCGGTGCGGCCAAGAAGAGGTTTTCCGGCGAATTTGCCGAGGGTCGGTACCAGGGCCACAAGGTCGCGGTGCTGTGCCCGGAAACGTACATGAATGCGAGTGGGTCGAGTGTCCGTCAGGCGATCGACTTTTACAAACTCGACCCGACCGCAGATGACGTTTTAGTCGTCTGTGACGATTTAAACCTGACAACCGGTCGACTCCGGTTCCGCCCCGGCGGATCGGCGGGTGGCCAAAAGGGACTCGCCGACATCATCGCGAAACTCGAGACCGATCAGTTCTCTCGGCTCCGTTTCGGGATCGACCGGCCGCCCGATGGCATCGAAGTGGTCGACTTTGTGCTCCAGCGATTTTCCGCCCAGCAGCAAAAATCGGTGGAAGAATCGATCGAGCGAGCCGTCGGTGGTGTGTTGGAGTGGGTGGTGAGTGGTGTCAACCGATGCATGAACCTGTACAATGCGGCTGCTGCCGACCCGTAGATCGCGACCGTCATTCGATCATTCTCACTCCGTCGTTCGTTCAACTGCAATCCATTCGACTCTGTACCGCTAGGAATTAGGGAGCTTCATTCCGTGGCCCGAAACGTTTACGAAACGCTGTTTATCCTCGACAGCAACCATTACAGCCGCGATCCGGGGAGTGTCAGTGCGGCTGTCAACGCGTTGCTGGAAAATATCGGTGGCACCGTCTTGGCCAGTCGACTCTGGCAGGAACAAAAGTTGGCTTACCCGATCGATGGTCACCAGAAGGGGACTTATTGGTTGACCTACGCCGAGGTGGAAAGCACGCGCCTGCCGGAACTGAATCGCGCTTGCCAATTGAGCGAACCGGTGCTGCGGCATATGACGCTGAAAGTCGACCCGCGGCTTGTTGAGCCGATGTTGGCTCACGCCCGGGGCGAGACGGTGGCAGTCGCCGACGACGAAGCAGCCGATGACGAGTCAGCCCGGGTAGAACCAGCCGAGACGGCCGACGCCTGATCGCGCCGGCGGGGCAGTTTTCTGGTAGTATTCGGTTATAACACGCTCGAGAATCCTGAATCCCCCTACGAGGAGTCGAGACATGGCAAGTTACAACCGAGTGATGCTGATCGGGAACCTGACCCGCGACATCGAACTGCGGCATACGCCCGGCGGAACGCCCGTGACCGACATGGGTATGGCGGTCAACGATCGTCGCAAGAACGCTCAAGGCGAATGGGTCGACGATGTGACTTACGTCGATGTCACGTTGTGGGGACGTACAGCCGAAGTCGCGGCAGAGTACCTGAGGAAAGGTTCGCCAGTCTTTATCGAAGGCCGGTTGAAACTCGACTCGTGGGAGGCAGACGGACAGAAAAAGTACAAATTGAGGGTGGTCGGCGAACGTCTGCAGATGCTCGGTGGACGGCCCGACGACAACAGTCGAGGCGAATCGCAACGCTCGGACTACGGGCGTTCCGGCAGTGCCCCGACCATGGCTCGCCAGGGCCGTGAAGATTATCACGATGACGATGGCGGCGGTTCGCATTCGAATCACTTCGAATCGGCGGGGCGTCGCGACGCCCAGCCGACCGGCGAAGGGCCCGGCTACGACGATTCCAACATTCCATTTTAACCCGTATCCTTTCCGGCAGAGTTCCCGACGGCGGTGATACCGCCCCAAGTCAGTTCTCGGCCACAGTAACCCAGAGGCGAAAATGCCCGCAGTCAAATCTTCCGGTCGGAAGCTCAAGCACGCTCACAAGCGACTCCCGAGAGGCCCTCACGGCGGGTACAAGCTGTTGTTGATCCACAACGTCGAACATCTCGGCCGGCAAGGCGACATCGTCGAAGTCAAACCCGGCTATGCGAACAATTTCTTGCTGCCGCAAGGGTTGGCGACGGTAGCCACCGAGCACCACCAGCGGATGGTGGAAAAGCATCGTGAAAAACTCCGCCAAATCGAACTCGAAAAGTTGGCCCATTATCGCTCCGCCGCCGATGACTTGGCGAAGCAATCGATCACGATTGAGGCCAACGCGAACGATGACGGCCACCTCTACGGCAGCGTCGGTGCTCACGAAATTGTCGATGCACTGAAGGCCGTCGGCGTGACTTTGGCCAGCGATCAGATTCGGCTCGAAGGCCCGCTTCGTGAACTCGGACTGTATACCGTCAAGGTCCACTTCCACACCGAAGTTCAAGGCGAAGTCAAGGTTTGGGTCGTTCCGACCGCAAACCCTGAAGCGTAGCGAGCGACGTGGTTTCGGGGCTGTGGCGGAACTGGCAGACGCGCTGGATTTAGGATCCAGTTCCTTCGGGAGTGCAGGTTCAATTCCTGTCAGCCCTACTTTTTGCTGCGAAAGCCGCTTGGTTTTCGCCCCTGTCGGACGGTCGTCCGGCGATTCCATTTGCCCCGCTGGCTGCTGTCGCTATCTCGGGGGTTGGGGGTCGACAATCGAGAGCACCGTGATCGATTGTCGCCCATGTCCGTTGTCCGTTTTTCAGACGATTGAACCGTGATACTGATTTTAAAAACCGGTGCTACCGATGAGCAGATCGCTCACGTCATCGCCCGTGTCAAAGATTTAGGGATGCAGGCGCACCCGAGTCGAGGCACCTACCGAACGATCATCGGCATCATCGGGGACGAGACGAAGTTGAGGGAAGAGCCGCTGCGAGCCATTCCCGGCGTCGAGGAGGTCGTTCCCGTTTTGCCGCCCTACAAGTTGGCTTCATTGGAAGCCCATCCGGACCCGAGTGTGATCGACGTTTCGGGAGTCAAGGTCGGCGGCGGGAATTTGGCGATGATCGCCGGTCCCTGCAGCGTCGAGGATGAAGACCGGATGTACCGAATCGCCGAGCAGGTGCGGGCGGCCGGGGCAAACATTTTCCGCGGTGGGGCCTTCAAGCCGCGGACCAGCCCTTATGCTTTTCAGGGATTGGGGGTCGCCGGCCTGAAATTGCTCCGTGAAGTCGGTGATCGCTACGGGATGCCGGTCGTAACCGAAGTGACCGACGTTCGCTGTGTGGACGTCGTCGCCGAGTATGCCGACATGATCCAGATCGGCGCCCGAAACATGCAGAACTTCGTGCTGTTAACCGAAGTCGGGCGGACGCAGCGTCCGGTGCTGCTCAAACGAGGCATGAGTGCCACGGTCACCGATCTGTTGATGAGCGCCGAATACGTCCTCAGCCAAGGCAACTCCAACGTGGTGCTGTGCGAACGAGGGGTCAAGGGGTTTGATCCTGCGACCCGTAATCTGTTCGATGTCGCCGCGGTGCCGCTGGTCCATTCGCTCAGCCATCTGCCGATCATTGTCGATCCGTCGCACGCGACCGGCCGCCCCGACCTGATCCCCTCCTGTGCGATGGCGGGAATCGCGGCTGGGGCCGACGGAGTCCATATCGAAGTCCACGATTGCCCCGAGGTCGCCAAGAGCGACGGCCCGCAGGCATTACTCCCCGCGCAGTACGAAGAACTGATGGTGCAGCTAAAGTCGCTCGCCGAACTGCTCGGTAAAACCGTTTCTCCGCTACCCGAGGCCTTCGCATGACACGCCGACCGTTTATCGCTGGCAATTGGAAAATGAACACCCGCCGCGACTCGGCGGTGGAGCTCGCCGGTCAATTGGTGAAAGGCGTCGGTGAGCGGTCAGCTTGTGAAGTCGCGATCTGCCCCCCAACCGTCTATCTTTCCGCGGTCTCGGATCTGTTGGCCGGATCGCCGATCGAACTCGGTGCCCAGAATCTCTATCCGGCTGCCGACGGCGCTTACACTGGCGAAGTCAATGCCGCGATGTTGACCGATATCGGCTGTCGATTCGTGATTTTGGGTCACAGTGAACGACGCCAATTGATGGGAGAGACCGACGCCGAGGTCGCCACGAAATTGCAAGCAGCTTTGGCGGGGAATCTGGTCCCGATCGTCTGTGTCGGTGAAACTCTCGAACAACGCCAAGCCGAGCAGACCGAAGCGGTCGTCGAGGCCCAAGTCCGTGGCTCGCTGGCCGAACTCGACGAAGCCCGCGCCGCCGGTGTCGTCATCGCTTACGAGCCGGTGTGGGCGATCGGTACCGGATTGACCGCGACCCCCGAGCAGGCCGAGTCGGTTCATCGATCGATTCGCCAGCTGCTCGCTGAGATGTTTACACCAGAAATCGCTGGCCAAATCCGAATCCAATACGGCGGCAGCGTGAAACCCGACAACGCCGTTGACCTGCTCGGCCAACCCAACATCGATGGTGCTTTAGTCGGTGGTGCTAGCCTCAAGGCAGCCGATTTTATGGCGATCATCGCCGCCGCCGATGCGGTTTGTGCTACCTGAACGAGCGCTGCCTGTCGGCATTGACGTTTCCCGCGGTGGTCGAGACAATTCCCGCAGCGGCGGTCGTCAACGCCGCAGGTTGCCGCCGCGAACGATTCCACCCCACCTGTTGTTTTCCACCGGACGGACCGCAAGATGTTCTCTCCCCTGCTAGCCCTCAACTTCGTCAGCGTCATGCTCGGTTGGGCGCTCTTCTTCCTCTCGCTGTTCCTGATCCTGCTGATCTTGGTTCAACGAGGTCGCGGGGGCGGGTTGACTGGCGCTCTCGGTGGCCCCGGTGGCCAAAGCGCTTTCGGCAGCAAGGCGGGCGACCTGTTCACTCGAATCACCAGTTTCGTCGCCCTCGGCTGGATCGCCCTCTGCGTCTTCACGATGCTGATGATCGGAGATCGCAAAACCACGGTCGCTGTCGATCCGACACCAACGGTCTCGCCCAGTCCGGCCGAGCAACGGCGTTCCCGCGATTCCTCTGGCTTGATCGATTTCGGTGACGAAGCCGATGGCGATACCGAACCACAAACCGATGCTCCTGGGATCGAATTGACCCCGGCGACTGACGATGCGGCCGAGGCAACTCCGAGCGATGCGGCCGCTAGCGATGCTCCGGCCGACGAGACGCAACCGCAAGATTGACCAGCGGTGGGGCGACGCGGTCTGCGTAGACCAATAACTTGCCGCCGCAGCTGAGAATCACCTCCGCCCGGCGCCTGCGAATCGCTCGCAGCGTCGCACGAGCGACGCGATCCGGCGGCCAGCTACCCAGCCCCCAACGCTTTTCTCGTGGGGCCGAATCGATCACCGCATCGAAGAACTCGCTGCGAGTCGTGCTGGGACTGACCAACGTCACCTGAATCCCGTTTGGGTAGAGTTCGGCACGCAGCGCATCGGACCAACCGTGCAGCGCGAACTTGCTGGCACAGTACTCGCTTTTGTCGGGTACGGCGCGGTGCCCCAACACGCTGCTGACGTTGCAGATCACTGGCGCCTGGCCCTGTTTCAACAACGGGATCGCCAGCCGAGTCAGTTCGACGGGAGCGAAGAAGTTGACTTCCATCACTCGGCGCATGCGCTGCTCAGTGGCCGATTCAAAACTGCCGATCGCGCCGATCCCGGCGTTGTTGATCAACAGGTCGAGCCGCCCACCGCCGATTTCGTGGGCGACATCGATCACACGCTGGCGGACCTCGGGCTCGGTGATATCGCCCTCGACAGCGGTCAGTACCCCGCGTGACGGGCGATCAGCCGTGCCAGACGTCTGCGTCATCACCGCATCACGCAACGCTTGGAGCCGTTCTCGTCGCCGCGCCACCGCGATCACGCGGGCACCACCCTGAACGAGCAACCGAGCCAGTTCCCAACCGATGCCGCTCGAGGCGCCGGTCAGTATCGCGATCGCACCCTCGGTCTGAAAACCCATGACAGCTAGCGATCTTTGCTAACAGAGTCGACCAGTGGATGCTTTGCGTTACCGCCGGAACTCAAATCGGTATCGACAACGGTCACGTTGCCGTCGATCGTCGGCTCGCCGTCCGAGGCTATTCCGGCGGTCAAGTTCGTATCCGAGTCGGCAGCGAGCTGCTTCAGTCGATCGCCACGAACGTCGGAACCGGCGTTGCGGATCGCCAAGGCTCGTTCGCGAACCATCCCGAACCCGGCTGCGGGAAGTCGAACATGGATCGTGACCGCGTCGTCGGTGTAGGCCCGTGACAGGATTTCACCCTGAGCGGCGAGATGAGCGAGCAGTTTGCCATCGGAAGCGGCGACATCGACATGCAGGTCGAGAAAACTCTGACTGAGCGCTTGCCCCACCGCTTCGGTCAACGTGACCAATCCCTTGCCGCTGCGAGCGCTGACCGGGATCGCATTGGGATAGCGGTCGAGAACGCGATTGAGCACCGCCGGGGAGGTGATCGCATCGATCTTGTTCAGCACCAAGAGCATGTCTTTCTCGTCGATGCCGAGTTCTTGCAGAACCGAGTAGACGGCGGCGATTTGATCGAACACGACCGGACTGCTGGCATCGGCGACGTGCAACAGCAACGTCGCCTGACGGGTCTCTTCGAGCGTGGCCTTAAAACTGGCCACCAACGAGTGCGGCAAGTCGCGGATGAAGCCGACCGTATCGCTCAGCAACACCGTTCCCCAACTCTTCAAATCCCAACGACGGGTACGGGTATCGAGTGTGGCGAACAGCCGATCGGCTGCCTCGACACCGGCACCGGTCAACGCGTTCATCAAGGTACTCTTGCCGGCATTCGTGTAGCCGACCAGCGACAGGGTGGCGAGCGAATCGCGTGACGCGACCTGTCGTTCGCGGCGGTTTTCGACCTTCGCCAATTCCTGTTTCAAATCGTGAATCCGCTTCAGCGCCAAGCGGCGGTCGGTCTCGAGTTGCTTTTCACCCGGACCACGCATCCCAACCCCCATCGTCTGCCGCGACAGGTGCGTCCACATTCGCTTCAGCCGGGGCAAAGAATACTCGAGCTGCGCCAACTCGACCGCCAAGCGGGCCTCGTAGGTCCGGGCACCGGCGGCAAAGATGTCGAGGATCAACTCGGTCCGATCGATCACCTTGGCACAAACCGCCTTTTCCAAGTTGCGGGTTTGGGCAGGGCTGAGGTTGTTGTCGACGATCACGACATCTGCCGAGGTCTGCTCGACCAACTGCTTCAGCTCGGCGACTTTCCCTTTGCCGAAGAAAGTCGTCATATCGGGAGTCACTCGCCGCTGAACCAATTCTTCAACGACTTCAGTCCCGGCCGTCGTCGCTAAGCGATAGAGCTCCTCGAGCGGGTCGTCTTCGACCCGTTGGTCGGGAAAGACGACGCGGACAAGGATGCTCTTTTCACTCTCGACGCTTTCGATCCGATTTTCATCATGCACGGTGTCGGCGGGTGCTCCTGAAGGTGGGGAGGTGGCGGCGTTACAGCGGGACAATCATCGGCCCCGCGACTACGACGCGTCGGCCATTGCAAAGGTTCACCGATCTTCCCTCCCGAGCCTAACACCGATCGCGACCGGCTACGATCGCTTCAACGCGATCCGGCAGAGTTGACTGTCGGCGGTGATGTACAACCAAGCCAAATCGGGCGAAAGGGCACAATTGCTGACCCGGCCTCCAGTGATGATCCGGCCCAGCAACTTACCCGCGGGATCGATCACGTAGATTCCACCGGGACCGCTGCCGAAAATCGTCCCATCCGGACCGACGGCCAAACCGTCGGGCAACCCCGGAAACTCACTCATCGCCTCCTTCGCATTGTACAACAACCGGCCCTCGCCAAGTGTTTTTTCTGGGCTCAAGGGAAAGGCCATCCAGATCGGTGCCTCGGGATCGGATTGCGCGACATAGAGCGTCTGTTCGTCGGGAGATAAACCGATGCCGTTGGGCCGCGTCAACTCCTTAGTCAACACCGTCAACTCTCCCGCTGGTGAGAGCCGAAAAACCCCATAAAAATCGAGTTCGCGACGCGGGTCGTCGGCCCGTTGGGGTAATCCGTAAGGCGGATCAGTGAAGTAGATCGAACCGTCCGAGCCGAAACAGAGATCGTTTGGGCTGTTCAGCCGTTTCCCCTCATACGAATCGGCCAAGGTCATTTTGCCGCCGCCTTCGGTTAACACCGACACGCGGCGGTCGCCATGTTCGCACATCACCAATCGACCCTCGGGATCGATCGCCAAGCCGTTCGCGCCCGGTTCCAATCCGTAATAGGTAACCCCGGTGTAGCCGCTGGGCGTCATGAAAGTCTCGATCCCACGGCCGGGCGTCCAGCGGAAAATCGTATTCCGCGGGATGTCCGAAAACAGCAAGTGACCTCCCTGATCGTCATTCACCCAGACGGGGCCTTCGGTCCAAGTGAATCCTGAAGCGAGCACCTCGATCTTGGCGTCGGCATCGATCAAGGCGTCGAACGCCGGGGCGAGCCGCTCCAACCGTCCGATCGTTTCGGCCTGCGATGCCGATCCGACCGTCAATATCGCTAGGCCGACCAGCCATCCCAACGGCGCTTTCCAACCAGCCAGAGTACGACGACAGCGGACCCGATTCGGTCGACGCTCAGCGAAGTCAGCTACGGGACGAAGGGAAGATTGATTCACGGTGCAGGCCTCAGAGGGGATATGCGAGCGGCGATGAGATTGCCGGACAACAGTCTAACTCGTCCGAAACGCGACGAGAAGTCAGTCAGCCGATTCGAGTTGATCGGGATCAGGCATGTACGATTCGGCATGTCGATAAGCGTCGATTCGAGACAACCAAGACGCGGCTTCCTGATCGAGCACGACGATCGCGGCGGGGTGCAACTGCAGTGCTGTGGCCGTGTTTTGGCTCGTCAGTGGCCCTTCGATCGCCCCGCGGATCGCCGCCGCTTTGTTCTCGCCCGTGGCCAGCAATAGACATTGCCGCGATTCCAAGATGGTCCCCACCCCCATCGTCACCGCTAACCGCGGCACGTCGTCGCTGTGGTCGAAGAAGCGGGCGTTGTCGTCGACCGTCTGCCGCGCCAATGTCTTCAGCCGAGTGCGACTGGCCAACGACGAACCAGGCTCGTTGAACGCGATGTGTCCGTCGGTCCCGATGCCCAACAATTGCAGGTCGATCCCACCGGCCTCGACGATCTGCCGCTCATAATCGGCACAAGCCTCCGTCAGGTCGCTTGCCAACCCATCGGGCAGATGCACCCGCTGCGGGTCGATGTTGATGGCATCGAAGAGGTTCGAAAACATAAACCGGTGATAACTTTGTGCGTGCTGAGGCCCGAGCCCAACGTATTCGTCCAGGTTGAACGTCGTCACACGCGAAAAATCGAGCTGGCCAGCGCGATGTAGCCGAATCAGTTCCTGATAACTGCCCAGCGGAGTGCCGCCGGTGGCCAACCCGAGCACGGAGTCGGGTTGGCCGATGACCTGGTTGGCGATGATCCGAGCGGCGGTGACGCAAGCCGCTGTGGCGGACGGACGGATGATGACTCGCAAAGCTAACGGACTCCTCAGGATTCAGACGATTTCGTTTTCGGTGGCCTCAATCGCAGCCCGGATGCGGCTGTCGTCGGCAAGTAACGGGGCAATCGCCGGCCGCAAATCGGGACGGACAAAAATCCGCACCCGTTTGACATGGTCGTCGAATTGCTGGCGAGCTAGCGCATCGGCGACCGGCGAGACATCCGCTAATTGCCGTACCGGGCCTTCTCGAGCGACAACTGCAACGTTGATGTCGACTTCCATTTTGACCGGAGGGGCGTCGATCAACACATCGCAGGGACCGATTTCCAAGCCGGTTTCGACTGCCAAGCCGCGGGCCAAACTGTCACCGCAGGCGACCAGCCACCAATACGGCCGCCGGGCCAACGAGCGGTGCAACGCTCCACGCTGCGAAACGCTAAACTCGCCGGCACGTTTGTAAAGCGATCGGACCGGCCCGAACAGCCCCTCAACCAGGCCGCCGACACCACTCGTTGCGACGCATCCTCCGCTACCAGACTGCGGGCGATCTGTGGCACTTGTCAACGCCTGGTCACACTCATAGCGGTCAGCCGCTTGCCGCCAAGCAGCGATCCAGCCAGCATCGTCGAGCTGCAGCATCGCTTCGAGGTCGACATGCTGGCGAAGCAGGAGTACCGACCGCTGCAACATCGCTGTGGCCGAGCGGACGGCGTGATGCCAGTACACCTCGCTGAACATCACATACCGCGCAAAGACCATCATCTCCGCCGCCGTCCGCCCCTTGTCCGTGATCGCTAACCGCGGTTGACGAGGGTCGACGGTCATCGCGCCGACCAACCTGGCGGAATCGAAATGGCGGCCGTAGGGGACACCGGCGTGCAGACTGTCGCGGACCAAGTAATCGAGCTTATCGACGTCGATCGGACCGCTGAGACAACTGGCCAGCAGTTCGATCGATTCGGCAGCCATTTCACTCCGCCCGACCCGCTGCCCCGTCAGCAACGACATCACGTCGTCGCCGTCGGCCGCCCAATCGGCAGCCAACGCCGCAGCGATCTCGCCACCACCCACCAACTCGGCGACGCGAAGTTCATGTCGCCGCAATCCGGGTAGCTGCATGTCCTCGATCGCATGACAAAACGGCCAGTGCCCAGCGTCGTGCAACAACGCCGCCAACAGAAACGCCTCGGCCGCCCGAGATGTCAGAGAGCCGCCGGGACCGCTGCCGAGCGTCAGATTACGGAGCACCAGCAAGGCGTTGCGGTAGACACCCAACGAATGTTCCAACCGTGAATGCACGGCGCCGGGGTAAACCATCTGGACCAACCCGAGCTGACTGATCCGCGACAACCGCCGCAGCGCAGCGGTGTCCAACAGCCGCGCCACACGGTCGGTCAACGGAACGTCCATTTCCGGCGGGATCCGCACACAGCGGCCGGCGACACCCAATCCCTTCAGTTCGTCGATCACGGCGCCGCCCGTTGCACGCGATCGCCGAGCAGTGACAACAACCCCGGTAGGCCCTGATACCGCAACGCTTGCGGGACAAACCGCGGATCACGGATCGATTCGACATCCCGAAACGGATCGAAATCGGACTCGCTGGCGGTCGTCCAGACCACTGACTCGATGCGATCGGGCCAGTAACAGGCGGCGAAGCTGGCCAATACGATCTCGTCGTCGCCGACCTCCAAACGGACCCCGCTCTCGGTGTCTCCGATCGCCGAATCGATCGCGTCGAGCAAAACGCCCAAGCGACGGACGACGGGCGGGGCGTTGTATCCGTAGGTGTAAGCAGCCGCCGGGCGAGGATTGGCCACCAGCGGTGCCTGGTCGCCGCCGTCGGCATCCAACGGGTCACGGACCGCGATCGTCAAGCCGCTGGTAGCCGCTCCGCCCGCATCCTCGGATTTTTCGGCCGAATCATCGACGCCGCTAGACGACCACGGTACCAAGCGAACGCTGACCAGCGACGATTCCGCCTCGGCGTGCCCGGTCTGTCGCAGGTTCGCCTCCGAAGCCAAACCGCGGTAGCCGGCGGCCCAGTCGGAGATCGATCGCCAACCCTCGGCGATCAGTTGTCGCTTTTGCTGCTGGACCTCCGGCTCGTCGGTCGACTGGGGCCCGATCGCGGCATCGATCTGTGAGGCCCAGGCGGCGGTCAGTGAGCGTTCATAATCGATCCCGCTCGGCGGCCGTGGATGGGCGTCGTCCCAGACGGTCAATTCGTCGCTCCGCAACAACTCAAAGTCGCGTTCCAAAATCGGTTCGCTTAAACCCAGCCCGAACAATCGATTCATCCAGCCATACATCGAAACCCGGGTGACGTGGTTGTAGTTGTGCGGAAAATGTGCCCCGGTGAACAGCTCCACCGACTTCGGGTTGCCGACCAAAGCGTACAACCGCTGCAGCTCCGGAAACCCGTCCTCGGGCATCGTGATCGTCCAATCGTTGGCGGTCGTCATCGCCAACGGGCGCGGGGCGGTCAGACCGGCCAATTCGATATTGCCGGTGGCGACCCGCAGACCACAAGCGTTCTCACAGACACATCCGCCCTGCATTCCGGTGCTGACCATCACCGCCGGCAATGAACCGGCGATCCGCGGCTCGACCGCCGAAGCGATGAACGACTGGGTTCCGCCGCCGCTGGCACCCGTGATCGCGATCCGCTCGGCGTCGACGTCGCTAAGCCGCGCGAGCATCTCAAAGGCTTGGATCGTGTTGATCGTCTGCAGCCCCATGATCGATTGGCCGTAGCCCTCCGCCTGCGGTGAAAACAACGGCCAACCCGCCTCGGTTGCCGGCGGGTTGCTGTCGTTGATCCCGTAGCGGTGTCCCCGGGCAAAGTTGATCTGCTGGCTGTCGGCATACCCGATCATGTCGTACTGAAACACGACCACGCCCATCCGCGCCAGTTGCACGCAGGCGGCTTGCATGTGATTGATCGCCGCATTCTCGAAACGCTCGGCACCGCTGGCGATCAATTGCCGCACCTGACCGGCCGAAGCTTCGTAAAACCGTCCGGCATCCCAGTGGCCATGGGCGTAGAGCACTGCCGGACGCTGGCCGCCGGCCTTGCCGCCGGACGCCGCTGCGGAACCTGCCGGGCGATAGAGACTTCCGCTGACAAAATGGCCCGGCAGGCTTTCCAAAATCACCTTCTCGATCGTATAGCCATCGAGTTCGCGACGACCGTGGATCGTTGGCACCGGGTCAGCCAGTTTCGGCAGCGGGTGGATTCCCAACGCGATCCGGGTTTGCAATCTCAATCGCTCAGCCCGCTCTTGCCACTGTTCCGCGGTTTCGGGAACCGTGAACGGAAAGTGTCCGTCGAGGTCACGCAAAGCCGGGCGATCGGCTTGCCCGAGCACGGCCGCAGGGTTTCCGCCGATCGCGAAAAACAGCGTCAAAACACCGAAAAATCGCCACTTGAATCGCGGCGAGCTGGCCGAAACGGCGGACAGAGTAGCGAAACGTCTCATCGAGAACCTCGCGGAGGTGGGCTGGGATGCGGGAACCGTCGGAATCACGGCCAGGCAGCATTCTAGTCAGTTCACCCGCGGCAGTGGCTCCCGTACGACCCTACGGCAGCCGCGGCCTCTCGAGAAAGAGGTTGCGAACCCTCTTGGGAAGCACTGGTATCTACGCAAAGTCGCGAAGCGACGAAATGCGATAGCCATGGACGCCAGTCCGTGGTTCATGGCGACGCGTGAGAGGTTTAAGTCTTATGTCGCAACGCGACGACAGGTGTCCTGCGGGGAGAGGAGTTGGGGGTGAGGGGCTCAAGCCCTCAACCCTAAAACCTTCTCGCTGCGTCCGTGGGGAAAAGGGGGCAGGTGGGAAAATGGGGGCAGTACTCTTTTTCCCGCCCGTCAAACGCCGTAGTAGTCTCGGTACCAATCGACGAAGTGTCCGATGCCGGTTTCGATCGGCGTCTGTGGACTGAAACCGACCGCTTGGCGGAGCGCTTCGATATCGGCGTAGGTCTCGGTCACGTCGCCAAGCTGCATCGGCAAATAATTTCGCTTCGCCTCGATCCCCAACTTCGCTTCGATCAACGAAATGAAAGTCTCGAGTTCGACCGGCTGATGATTGCCGATGTTGTAAATCCGATAAGGGGCGTTGCTGGTCGATGGGTCGGGACGTTCGCCCGACCACGCTTCGTCGGGCGTCGCGATCTGTTCGCTGGTACGATCGACGCCTTCGACGATGTCATCGATGTAGGTAAAGTCGCGGCGCATCCGGCCGTGGTTAAAGACGTCGATCGGCTGTCCTTCGAGGATCGCTTTGGTGAACAGGAACAACGCCATGTCGGGCCTGCCCCAAGGGCCGTAGACGGTGAAAAACCGCAAACCGGTCGTCGGTAATCGGTAGAGATGGCTGTAGGTGTGCGCCATCAACTCATTCGCCTTCTTGCTGGCCGCATAGAGGCTCAGCGGATGATCGACATTGTCGCTGACGGCGAACGGGATCGTCCGATTCGCCCCGTAGACGCTGCTGCTGCTGGCATAAGTCAGGTGGGGGACGGCGGCGTGCCGGCAGGCCTCTAAAATATTGATGAAACCGACCAGGTTGCTCTGCACGTAGGTTCGCGGGTGGCTGACGCTATATCGGACCCCAGCCTGGGCCGCCAGATGCACGACACGAGCGAACGAATGCCGTTCGAATACCGCGTCGACCGCCGCCTGATCGGCCAAATCGGCTTCTACGAAATCGAATCGCCCCGCGCCCGGGGCGTCGGCGATTTCGGCCAAATGCCGCAGTCGGTCCCGCTTGAGCTCGATGCTGTAGTAGTCGTTGACATTATCGAAGCCGACGACGTGTTCGCCCCGGCGGATCAGTCTGGCGGCGTAATGGAACCCGATGAACCCCGCGGCACCGGTGACGAGATGAGTTGGCATGCGTTTGCAGGTTATCGGGGTTCACCGCCGGGGACGATCCGGGTGATGCTGACTTTGGTACGTCGCAGTTCTTCGATTTCATCCGCCATCGATTGGATCAGATCCGCGATCTCACCCCCAGCCTTCTCACCGATTTGCACGGTCAAGGCCTTGCGAGCGCTGTAGCTCAGCCCCGTCAGCTTCGGTTTACTGAGGCGAGCAGCGGGCTTCCGCCGCGTGGTCGAATGGTTCACAAATCAGATCCTTACGACAGTGACTAGGCAAGCCGGGGCCCGGCTGTCGGCCAACCGTGGTGCCAAGCGATGTACTTCTCGGGTGCCCGCTCGTGGTCAGGTTGCCGGCAAACGAAACAGGGGTCTCAAACTTCCCCCGCAGATTACTCGACGGTGACACTTTTGGCCAGGTTTCTCGGCTTATCGACGTCGCATCCTCGCAGCAGCGCGACGTGATAGGCGAGCAACTGCAGCGGGATGACCGAAACGATCGGCTGCAGAAATTCGGCGGTTTCGGGCAGGTGAATGACATCGTCGGCGATCGCCGCGACCCGCGGGTCGTCGTGACTGGCGATCGCGATGATCGGTCCTCCCCGGGCCTTCACCTCCTGCATGTTCGACATCACTTTGTCGTAGGTCGTTCCCCGAGGCACCAAAAAAACACTCGGCGTCGCCGTATCGACCAATGCGATCGGACCGTGCTTCATCTCCGCCGCCGGATACCCTTCGGCGTGGATGTAGCTGATCTCTTTCAGCTTCAACGCCCCCTCCAACGCCGTCGGGAAGTTGTAGCGGCGGCCCAAATAGAGCACGTTTGTCGCACCCTTGTACTTTTCGGCAACCTCGCGGACGCGGGTGTCACAGGTCAACGCCTGCTGCACCAACCCAGGCAATGCCCGCAAGTCTTCGATCACCTGCTGGCCGGCTTCGAAGCTGAGGTGGCGGGTGCGGCCGAAGTAGAGCGCTAGCATGGCCAACACGCAACACTGCGACGTGAACGCCTTGGTGCTGGCGACACCGATTTCGGGACCGGCGTGCAGATAGACACCGCCGTCGGCGGCCTGTGCGATCGAGCTGCCGACCACGTTGCAGATCGCCAACGTCCGCTGCCCCTTGCGCTTCGTTTCCCTCAATGCCGCCAACGTGTCGGCCGTCTCGCCACTCTGGGTGATCCCGAATACTAACGTGTTGGGATCGATCGGCGGGTTGCGATAACGCAGCTCGCTGGCGTATTCGACCTCGACAGGAATCCTCGCCAACTCCTCGATCAGGTACTCGCCCACCAACGCCGCATGCCAGCTGGTGCCACAACCGGTCAAAATCACGCGATCGACGCCGCGGAGCTGTTGGGGGGTCAGATTCAAGCCGCCGAAAATCGCCGTGGCGTGTTGATCGTCGAGCCGGCCACGCATCGCATTTCGCAGCGATTCGGGTTGCTCGTAAATCTCCTTCAGCATGTAGTGGTCGAAACCCTGCAGGCTGAGCGACGCCGCTTCGTATTGAACCGTTTCGATGCTTGGCGACACCATCCCCTGATCACGGTGGTGGACCGAAAACCCTTCCGGGGTCAAGGTGGCGATTTGATGGTCGGCCAAGTAGACGATCCGGTCGGTGCGGTCGGCCAACGGCGACGTGTCGCTGGCCAAAAAATACTCCCCGCGGCCGATCCCGATCACCAGCGGACTGCCGAAACGGGCGGCCAGCAACAGATCGGGACGGTCACGAAACATGATCGCCAAACCGTAGGTCCCCTGCAGCCTCTCCGCGGCCCAGCGAACCGCCTTCAGATAGACGGCGTTTTCGTCTTCATCGTCAGCGTCAGGCCGATCAGCCGGCTGCGACTCCGCTGAGTTCAACTCGCGTTTGAGCCCCTCGGCGATCAGGTGAGCGATCACTTCGGTGTCGGTTGCAGTCACAAAAACGTAACCACGCCGCTGCAGGTCTTCCTTCAACCCGGAAAAATTCTCGATCACGCCGTTGTGAACGACCAACACCTCACCGTCGCCGCCGCTGTGAGGGTGGGCATTGATTTCGATCGGTGCCCCATGCGTCGCCCAGCGGGTGTGGCCCAGGCCCAGCGAGCCCGCCATCGGTTGCGGCCCGATCCGAGCCGTTAATTCGTCGATCCGTCCGACCGACCGGCAGATGCGGACAGCCGAGCCGTCATTGATCGCCACGCCGGCGCTGTCGTACCCGCGATACTCGAGTCGTCTTAATCCATCGAGCAGGAACTGGCTGGCCTGTCCACTGCCGACATATCCTACGATTCCGCACATGACCAATCCGCTGGTTGTTCGATGAGATCCGTGTCGGCCCAGTTTACGCACTAGTACGAACCGGCGGCTAGGCGATTAATCTTTGCCAATGCGGGCGATCAAAACTCGATCACCGTGATCCCGTCGTTGGGGAACCGGTCGAGCCGGGTCAGTAGTTCGGCACCCGTCTCCAGCGATACGACATCGCTGACCAAATTTTGCGGCCGCAGCGTCCCGGCGGCGATCATCCGCAGCAACGGTTCGTAACAGTAAGCCTGCATCCCGTGGCTGCCGAGTATCTCCAGTTCATTGGCGATCACGGTCCCCATCGGCAAGGGCGGATCGGCTTGGGCACCCAGCAACAGACCGACCTGCACATGCCGGCCACGCTTGGCCAAACAGTGAATCGAATCACGACAGGTTTCATGGCTGCCAAAGGCATCCAGCGAGACCTGAACGCCACGACCGGTCAAGCCGCGGATCTCGGCCACGACATCGCCGCGTCGGGCATCGATCGGCACCGCACCGAAACGTTCGGCCACGGCCAGGCGTCCCGGGTTGATATCGACCGCGATCACCTCCGCCCCGAGCGCTCGGGCGATCATCACCGCCGAGAGCCCGACCCCGCCACAACCGTGGACCGCCACCCACTCGCCGGCGGCAACTCGGCCTTGTTGGACGATCGCTCGAAACGAGGTCGCGAACCGACACCCTAAGCTCGCCGCGGTGACGAACCCGACCGACTCCGGCAGTCGCACCAAGTTGAGGTCCGCGGCCCGGATCTCGACCGCCTCGGCAAACCCGCCCCAATGTGTGAAGCCGGGTTGGGTGAAGTCGTCGCAGATGTGAGGGTTGCCGCGGATGCATTCGTAACAATCGCCACACCCACAGCTGAACGGTACCGTGACCCGATCGCCCGGACGCCAATGACGCACGGCGGCACCGACCGACGCCACCCGACCGGCGATTTCATGCCCCGGGACATGCGGCAAACGGACGTCGGCATCGTGCCCCATCCAAGCGTGCCAGTCGCTGCGACAAATCCCACAAGCCCGCACCTCGATCACGGCGGCATCGTCGTGAGCGACCGGCGACGCGACCTGGCAAACCCGCGGCTCGCTGCGGAACTGTTCGAATAGAGCGGCTTTCATGGGGCGGCTTTCATAACAGTTTTTTCCCAACCGTTCCGAATGATCGGGTATGCTAGCGACAAGTCGTCGTGATGCCACCCGGTTCGGGGACGTTCCGGCTCACGATCCCGCCCATCCATTTCCCACCGGAACCGACTCATGAAGCCGACCTTTTCATCCGCCGTCAACCGCCGCCGCTTTCTGCAAGGCACCTCCGCCGCCGGGGCCACGATTCTGCTCAGCGGCACCCAAGCCTCTGGCCGCGTGATCGGTGCCAACGACCGTCTGCGAGTCGCCGTCATCGGTGTCAATGGTCGTGGCCAGGCTCATATCAGTGGCTACCAGTCTCAAGACAACGTTGAATTGGCCTACCTGGTCGACCCCGACTCTCGCACCCTCGGCAACGTCCTGCAGAAGGTGAAAGGTAGCCCCGTCGGCAAATCGTGTGTCGGTGTCGCCGATATTCGCAAGGTGCTGGACGATAAAACGGTCGATGCGATCTCGATCGCGACGCCCAACCATTGGCACTCGTTGATGACGATCTGGGGTGCCCAAGCAGGCAAGCATGTCTACGTCGAAAAACCGCTCAGCCACGACATCGCCGAAGGTCGCGTGGCGGTCGAGGCCCAGCAAAAGTACGGCGTCGTCGTCCAACACGGCACCCAAAGCCGCAGCAGCTCCAGCATCGCCGGGCTGCACGAAGCGATCCAAGCCGGGAAGTTCGGTCGGCTCAAAATCTCCTACGGCTACTGCTGCAAGCCGCGGTCTGGCATCGGCTTCAAACCCGATTCCAATCCGCCGGCGAATCTCGATTGGGATCTCTGGCGCGGCCCCGCCGATATCGACCAGTTCCATGCCAACTTCGTCCACTACAACTGGCACTGGTTTTGGAAAACCGGCAACGGCGACCTCAACAACCAAGGCACCCACCAACTCGATATCGCCCGCTGGGCACTCGACCCCGACGTGACCCACCCGACCCGCGTGATGGCGTTGGGCGGACGGTTCAAATGGGACGATCAAGGCGAAACGCCCAACACGATGATGGGCGTCGCCGAGTATCCCAACGGCCAATCGGTCTTCTTCAACGTTCGCAACGTGAACTACAAGGGATACCAACACCAGGTCGAGAACGAGTACTACTTCGAAGACGGTGGTCGGATTGTCCGCGGGATGTACTATCCCGCCGGCAGCTCCGAAGGCGAAAAGGTTTCGGTCCCAGCCGGTAAAGTCACGCCCGGTGGCAATTGGGGCAGCTTCGTCGCCGCCTGCCGCGCCGGGCGTCCGGAGATGGCCAACGGCAACGTCCTGGAAGCTCACTATGGCTGCGTGCTCGGCCACCTGATGAACAACTCGTATCGACTCGGTACCACCGCGCCGTTCAACGTTAAGGCCGGACGCTTTGGCGATAACCGCGATGCCGCCGAACATTTCGCCAAGCTGCATTCGGTGATGAGCGACGGAGTCGGGGTTCCCGAGGACGGCAATCAGTACACCGTGGGCCCTTGGCTGACCTTCGACGGTGCCAGCGAAACCCACGTCGGTGATCGGGCCGCCGACGCCAACCGGTTGCTCAAGGATGATAATCGCGCCGGCTTCGAAGTTCCCGACGCGGCTAAGGTCTGATCAGCCAGCCCGTTTCAGTTCACGCCGCAACCGGCGGCGTTCCGCTTTGCTCATCGATGACCAATCGATATCCGAGTCATCCGCAGGATCGTCCTGCGGATCGACGTCGCTTTGAGCGTCGCCGCCGGAATGACGGTCGTCCTGACGCGGTGGAGTCGCCGCTCGGGTTTGGCTCGCCGCCGTGGTTTTTGTTGGCTGTTCGGCAGCCGTCGGATCGGTCGTCTCGCTCTCCTTCCGCTTGGCGAACCAACGCCCCAACAGGTTCCCTTTCGCGCGCGGTTTCACTTCCGCCGGCTGAGCCGACTCGTCGGCGTTGCCAGCTGGCTTCTTCAACTCTGGCGCCGGCGCCTTACTGACCGGCTGCTGGTTATCCGGCTTGCTAGTCGTGCTCGGCTCCTTCACTTCCGGATTCGGTTGGCTGTCGGCTCGATCACGCTGGCGACGCCGTGGCCACAGCGACCAGCGGCGTTTCGATTTGCCCTCTCCCGGTTCGGTACCAGCTACCGGTTCGGTGTCACCCGAATCAGCCCCCGAATCAGCCGCCTGCACCGATCGGGGCGTCGACTTGGTCGCCT
>SKZY01000122.1 GCA_007127095.1 Planctomycetaceae bacterium | reverse complement strand
TTTTGACAGCCCAGGTCCATGCCGCCCGCTGACTCGCTCACCCAATAATCTCCTCAATCACCCTCGCTCCCTCAACACCCGTCAACTTCGCGTCCAAGCCTTGAAACTTGACGCTGAATCTCTCGTGACGGATTCCCAACTGATGCAGCATCGTGGCATGCAGGTCGTGGACCGTACAAACACCCTCGACCGCCGCGTAGCCGAGTTCATCGGTCGCACCGTGAACCATCCCCGAGCGGATCCCCGCCCCAGCCAACCACATCGACATCGCGCGGTTGTGGTGGTCGCGGCCGACCGGCCCCTTGTTCGATTGTGACATCGGCGTCCGACCGAACTCACCCGTCCAGACGATCAACGTGTCCTCGAATAACCCGCGGCGCTTTAAATCGCGGATCAACGCGGCGCAGGCCTGGTCGACCTCCCCCGCCCGCAGCGGCAACTCTTCACGCAACAAACTGTGGTGGTCCCAATCACGGTGATACAGCTGAATAAAACGGACGCCTCGCTCCGCCATTCGTCGGGCCAACAAACAATTGCTGGCGAACGTCCCATCACCCGGCTGACAGCCATACATCGCGATCGTCTCGGCGTCCTCGTCACTCGTATCCATCAACCCCGGTACGCTCGCCTGCATCCGAAACGCCAATTCGTACTGTGCGATCCGAGTCGCGATTTCGGGATCGCCCTGCAGCGCATCCCGTTGCCGATTCAGTCCGTTGATCGCGTCGATATCCCAACCCTGCTGATCCCGCGAGACACCCGCGGGATTACTCAAATAGAGCACCGGGTCGCCCTGCGAGCGAAGCTGTACCCCCTGATAACGACTCGGCAAAAAACCGCTGTTCCACTGGCGGGCTGCGATCGGCTGAGGCGATCGCCCCGGCCCGGTCGAGATCAATACGACAAAGCCGGGCAGATTCTCCGCTTCACTACCAAGCCCATAAGTAATCCACGATCCCATGCTCGGCCGACCCGCGATCTGCGAACCGGTGTTCATGAACATGTGCGCCGGATCGTGATTGATCGCTTCGGTCGTCATCGAACGGACCAGACAGATGTCGTCAATCACCGACCCGATGTGCGGAAATAACGTGCTGATCTCGGTCTGATTCTCACCACGTTTCTCGAACGGAAACAGCGGCCGCAGACAACGCAGCTTTTGACCCTGCAATTGGGCCAACTGCTGACCGCGAGTAAAGCTTTCCGGCATCGGCTGGCCATCCAACTCGCCCAGCTTCGGCTTGTAATCGAAGGTTTCCAAGTGCGACGGCCCACCGGCCATCGTCAACCAAATGACCCGCTTGGCCCGCACCGGCAACGACGGCGAGACAGCCCCCTGAGCCGACGATTGACCAGCGGCCGCTTCGGCACCCGCGGCATCCCGATTCCGCCCGTCCAGCAACGACGCCAACGCGACCGTGCCGAGTCCGAGCGGACCGCGGCCAAGAAATGCCCTGCGGTGCAGCGTGTCCGGTGTCATTCAGTGATCCTTATCAATTGGGTCGATCGGCGAAAATCGCCGACCAGTTGCTGAGCATTAGTATTCACACAAGTCTCGACCCTCCCCGGAAGCATCGGTATCCACACAAGTCGCGAAGCGACGAAATGCTTTCCTTGCTCACGCTGCAACTCAAGTAGCAGAGGGATTTAACCCTCCCACAGGAGGGTGTCTTTTGTTTCGCTGGCGTTGACTTCGCTTGTGTAGATACCAATGCCCAGAGGGAGAGTGTCACCGAAAGCGATACTCGATTGCGTTCCGGCGGATAGCGGTTATTCCGAAAAATTCATGACCATCTGCTTACGACCGCGTGATCGTCTCGTGCAGGTTCAACAACACCCTGGCAATATGAGTCCAAGCCGCTAACTCGACCCGGTCGACGGTTTCCGGCGTCGCGGCCAATCCCACGGCCAACAACTGGTCCGCCGACTCGGGGGCCTGACGATAAACTTCAAGCTGACGATTCAGCAGATCGAGTGCGATCTTCTGTTCTTCGTCGCTCGGTTCGCGCTGCAACGCTTCACGCCAAGCCCATTCGATTCGCTCCGCCGTCGAGCCGTCGCATTCCTGCAGGACCCGGGCGGCAAAACCACGAGCCGCTTCGACATACGTCGGGTCGTTCAACAACACCAAAGCTTGCTGAGGAATATTCGAACGGTTTCGTTCCGCGGTACATTCCTCTCGGCTCGGGGCGTCAAAAGCGCCCAAACTGGGATGCAAAAACGAACGTTGCCACCAAGTATACAGCCCGCGTCGATACTGACTTTCACCGTCATCCGCCTGATACTTGCGGGTCGGAAAGTTGAGGTTTTCCCAATACCCCGCCGGCTGATACGGTTTGACACTAGCACCACCGATCTGAGTGGCCAGCAAACCCGAAACGGCCAGGGCCTGGTCACGAACCAACTCGGCTTCGACCCGAAAAGCGCTCTGGCGTGCGTACTGGCGGTTGTAAGGATCGGCCGCCAACAGTTCCGGCGTCGCTTCAGAAACCTGCTGATAGGTTTCGCTGGTCACGATCTGCCTGACGATCTGCTTGACATCCCAACCGCTATCCATGAATTCGCAAGCGAGCCAATCGAGCAACTCTGGATTGACCGGCGGTTCCCCTTGAGCGCCCAAATCGTCCAAGACCTTACTGATCCCGGTGCCGAAGAACTGTTTCCAAAATCGGTTGACCACCGTGCGGGCGGTCAGCGGGTTATCGCGTGAGACCAACCATTTGGCCAGATCGAGCCGGGTCAATTCGCGGTCACTCTCCTCGGTATCAGCATCCAGCCCCGGCAGGTAATGCGGCAGCGCTGGCTGAACCACTTCACCCGACTCATTCATCCAATCGCCCCGCGGCAAAATCCGGACGGTCCGCTTGTTCGGTGTGCTAACACTGACCAAGCATTTCGGTAACGCCGCATAATACTGATCGCGTTCCCGTTCGGCACTCGCCAAAGCTTCTTTCTTGCCCTGATAAAGCGTCGTCACGTGGTTGCGAAAATAATTGCTGATCGCGTCGCGTTGGGCAGCGGTACGGTCCTCGGGCGATTGAGGCAACGCTTCAGCGACTTGCTGAGCGAGCTTTTTATCGGCTGCCGCGACGCTGGCGTCGGGACGCAATTCGGGCAACGTCGCTTCATACATCACCACATCCGATTCCCATTGCTGCTGAGCGACATCCAGCATCGGCAACACCGCATCCCACTGTTTACGAGCATCCGTGACGACGGCGTCGAGCCGAGCGAGTTCGGCGTCCTGCTCGGGCGTGGTGACGGCCATCCCCTCCTCACGTCGCCCCAAAATCGGTTCCCGTATGTCAGCAAAGAACGCACCCAAGGTGTAAAAGTCGCGCATCGAAATCGGGTCGAACTTGTGATCGTGACATTGAGCACATCCGGTCGTCTGCCCCAACCAGGTCGCCCCGATCGCCCGGACCCGGTCGGTCAACATCCGCGACTCATAATCCTTCGGCTGCGCTCCGCCCTCTTCGGTCGTCAACAACAAACGGTTAAACGCTGACCCGACTCGCGTCTCGACGGTTGCGTCGGGCATCAAGTCGCCCGCCACCTGCTCGATCGTAAAGCGATCGAACGGCTTGTTTTCGTTAAAACTGCGGATGACGTAATCGCGATACGGCCAAACGTTGCGAGGATTGTCGCTGTGGTATCCGATCGTGTCGGCAAAACGGACCACGTCTAACCAGGGGATCGCCATCCGCTCGCCATAGTGCGGATTCTGCAACGTCCGCTCGACCAGTTGCTCATAGGCGTCGGGCGAATCGTCAGCGACAAAGGCGTCGACCTCCGCCGGCGTCGGTGGCAAACCGAGCAGATCGCTGTACAACCGTCGGATCAGCGTCCGGCGATCAGCTCGCGGAGACGGCTCAAGTCCAACCTCAGCGAGCCGCGCGCGGACCAGATGGTCGACTCCGTTGCCCCCCGCCGGCACTTCCGGCTTGACCGGCGGTTCATAAGCCCAGTGAAGCTGGTACTCACCACCCTGTTCGATCCAGCGACGGATGATCTCCTTCTCACGGTCCGTCAGCCGCTTATTCGCCTCCGGCGGCGGCATGACCAGCCCTTCATCATCGCTCAGCACGCGGGCCATCAACTCGCTCGCCTCCGGCTCGCCCGGGATCAATACCCCGCCGTCGACCGCGTCCTGATACGAATCGAGCCGCAGATCGGCCTGTCGCTGACCGGCGTCGGGGCCATGGCAGAAAAAGCATTTATCCGACAAGATCGGCCGGACGTCGCGGTTGAACTCGATCGAATCGGGGACCGCAGGGTCGGCAGCCGTCACAGACGAGAGCGGAAATCCCGCGACTAAAATCGACAGCAGGGCCAGGCGAGTGAACAGCATCAGCGAACTCGTAACGCAATCGCGGTAACGGGGAAGGTTTTCTCCAAGCTTCGTCAACAACGGAGGCCAACCCTTCTTTCCGGTCGTTCGTCCCCCGCTGCCGATAAAGCCCATTCTACTCGTCGGCGGCCGCTGAGTCACACGACCGCGCCGGATCGCTCTCACCGACCACCCGTGGCGGGCCAATCGCGGATCATCAGGTGATCGGTTCTTTCCGATTTGTTCGCGGCGCGGCAATGATCTATCTTGGCCGCCGCCAATCCCCGCAGCGACTTCCGAGCGGCTGACCCTTCGAAATTTCTTCCTTCAAGTCCTCTAAACATCATGCCCACACGGCGTTCACGCGACTCGAAACCCCGCGACGCGGGACGCCCCGGCCGCTCGGCAGGCGGCTCAGATCCGTATCAACAAACCCGCTTTGGGTTCGACGACGAAGCGGCCCCAGTCGACGAACGGGTGAAGGAAACCGAGCCGACCGACACTCCCGCGGCAACCGTTTCCCCCACCGCCGACACCACGTCCCCCGTCACCGCCGACACCACGGGTCCGACGACGCTCGCCACAGCCGATGTGATCCTGGTCGATGCCCACTCGTTGATCTACCAAGTGTTCCACGCCCTGCCACCGATGACCAGCCCGACCGGGATGCCGGTCGCCGCGGTCCATGGCTTCGTCGGTGACATGCTGGAATTGATCACCCGTAAATCGCCCACCCACGTGATCTGTGCGTTCGACAAGAGCGAAGTGACGTTCCGCAACGAATTATTCGCCCAATACAAAGCGAACCGCGAATCGATGCCCGACGAATTGCGTCAACAAATCCCGATGATCCGCGAGGTCGTCGCGGCGATGGGGATCGGGATCATGGACTGCTCCGGGTTCGAAGCCGACGACATCTTGGCAACCGTCGCCAAACAGGTCGATCAAGCCGGTGGACGATGCCTGATCGTCACCGCCGACAAGGATTGCCGCCAACTGATCACCGACCGCGTCCGGCTGTTCAATATCCGCAAAGGCTCCGAAATGACCGCCGCGGAATTGTGGGACGATTGGGGAATCCGGCCCGACCAAGTCGTCGATTACCAAGCCCTGGTCGGCGACCCGGTCGACAACGTCCCCGGGATTGCGTTGATCGGCCCCAAACTGGCCAAGCAACTGCTCGACCAGTTCGATACCCTCGAGGCGATCCTCGATAACGCCGACCAGGTCTCCGGTGCCAAACGAAAGGAAAATCTCAAGGCGGGCCGCGAACGGGCGCTGCTCAGTCGTCAACTCGTCAAACTCCGCGACGATGTCCCCTGCCCTGCCCCCTGGGACGACTCCAAACTCCAGGCCGATCAAGAAACGTTGATGAAACTGCTCGACGGACTCGGCTTCCGCCGGCTGACATCGCGGGTCGAAGAGGTCTACGGTAAGGCCGGGATGACCGTTTCCGAACCGCAACCGATCGATACGTCCCACTTCGAAACCGTCGCCGACGTCGCCGGGCTGCAGCGGTTGGTCGAACGACTTCGCGAATACCCCGAGTTCGCGATCGATACCGAAACGACCGGGACGAACCCGCGCGGCAGCGAATTGGTCGGCGTCTCGATCGCCTGGGAACCGGGCCACGCGGCTTACATCCCGGTGATGGCACTGCCCGACGACCCGCGGATCGATCGACAGACCGTGATCGAGAGCCTGGCACCGATCCTGGGCGACGCGGCGATCGGCAAGATCGGCCAAAACATCAAGTTCGATCTGATCGTGCTGCGATCCGCCGGCGCCGTCATCCGTGGCCCGCTGACCGACACGATGGTCGCCGATTACCTGCTCCATCCCGGCCGCCGCAACCACACGCTCGACGACCTGGCACTCCGCTACTTGAACGAACAGACGACACCGATCAAGGAGCTGATCGGCCGCGGCAAGAACGAGATCACGATGGATCGAGTCGCCGCCGCAGTGATCTCCGATTACGCCTGCGAGGACGTCGACGTGCCACTGCGGATCACCCCGCGACTCCGCCAAGAATTGAAAACACTCGAATTGGATTCGCTGTTCGACCAGCTCGAAATGCCGTTGGTCGAAGTGCTGGCCGAAATGGAGTTCAACGGGATCCGGGTCGACGTCGCCCACCTGTCTGCGATGAGCGAACTCTTTGCCCGGCGCATCGAAGGGCTGCGGAAAGAGATCTTCGCCGCCGCCGG